>DASXRG010000196.1:0-20496 GCA_036506735.1 Binatia bacterium
CTGTTCCTGGGCGCACCAGGCTGTTCCGCAGAAGAGCGAGAGAAAGGCTGCGACGATTGCGAACGTCCTGCGCCACATATGTCGAAACGATTCTACTTCTGCGCCTCGGGCTTGAGATAGGGCATCACCGACGCCATGATCGCGAGCAGGTTCATCAAGAGCGGCGACGGGATGACGCGCAGGTAGCGCGCGGGCGTGTCCGAAGTGACGAAGTGCTGGTGAAACGTCTCGGGCGGAACGTACTGCGCGTCGCCGGGCCCCCAGGTATATTTTTGCTCGCCGATGATGCTGTACCCTTCGCCCTCCAGCCAATAGATGTAGGCTTCCCCGTGCACGTGGCCGTCGCTCGCCTGGGCGCCGGCCGGGATCTCGGAGATCGCGAGGTTGGCGAGGGTGTTCTGAAACCCCATGCGGAAATCGATCAGGTTGGCGACCCGGACGCCGCCCTCGATCGTTTTCCACTCCAGCTCATCGCTGTGCATCATGATGCGGGATTTCTTTTTCGATTCGATGATCTGCTTATAAAGCTCGATCGCTTCGGGCGCCCGCGCGGTCACCGCCCGCTCCTTGCTCGATTTCCATTCACCGGGCACTTGCGGAATCCACATGAAACACCTCCTGACGAATACGGCTAACTTTGACTTTGTCTACAGGCAGTGTTACAAGCCACTTTTTGGGAAGTCAAGAAAAAGCACAGACGGCGTCTTCGCCTGCCCTTCTAAAATGCGCGCGGTCATGGATGGGAATAGCCGTGGCGCGTATGCCGAAACCAACAGCAAAACACATACTCAAGCTGGCGCTCGCAGTTTCACTGTCGGTCTTTCCGTTCGCCGCCGCGAAAAAGGCGACGGCCGAAACCTTGCGCCTTGCCTTCTCCTCGTTCAGCGCCTCCAGCGCCGGCTATTTTACCGCGATCGAAGAAAAACTTTTCGCGCGGCGGGGCATCGATTTGCTTCACGTCTATATCGCGTCTTCGACCGTCGTCCTGCCGGCGGTCTTGACCCGGGAAGTCGATGTCGCGACACTCAGCGGCGAGGCGGTGGTCCGCGCCTATCACCAAGGGGCAAAAAACCTGGCGATCGTCGCAACTCCCGTGAACAAGTTCACCTTCTCTCTTTTCACCAAGCCCGAGATCAAAACCCCGCAAGAGCTGCGCGGCAAAGTCCTCGGCGTCTCGCGCTTCGGCGGCAGCCTCGACATCGCGCTGCGCTACGGACTCCAGTACGTGGGACTCGATCCCAAACGCGACAATATCACGCTCGTCCAATCGGGCGGGATGCCGGAGATCATGGCCGGCCTGACCGCCGGGAAGCTCGACGGCGCGATGCTGCTTTCCGTCTATGCCTTCCGGGGCAAGGAGCTGGGATTCCGCGAACTGTTGGACCTCGGCTCGCTGGATGTGCCCTTTCCCCAGGCGGTCACTCTCACGACCCATGAGTTTCTGCGCGACAAAAGAGAGCTGGCGCGGAGATTTTTGGCTTGTTATCTGGACGGCCTGGAGCTGTTTCTGAAAAATCCGCAGATCGGCAAAAAAGCGCTGGCGCGATTCACCGGGGTGAAGGATGAAAAGCTCCTCGACGCCGATTACACTCAATACAAGGAAAAATATCTGAGCAAAACCGGGCAAACGGAGCCGCGCGCTCTTTCGATCGTCTTCGAGCGAATCGGCGTGTCATCGGCCGACGAGCGCGAAAAACTTTTCAAGGGCGTGGTGGACAATACGATTCTGGCCGAAGCGCAAGCGCTGCGCTCGGCCGCATCCCGGTGAGGAACCGAACGTGGGAAACCCGCGCACCGCCGAGACGGCGACCGACCTCCGGGCTTTTATTGAGCACAGCCGGCGCGCCGGAGATGTCAAAGAAATCAAAGGCGCCCACTGGGATCTGGAGATCGGCGCTCTAACGGAAATTTTCGCCGGCAGCGATGCAGCGCCATTGCTGCTCTTCGACGACATCCCCGGCTATCCTGCAGGCTTCCGCGTTCTCAGCAACATTTGCCACTCGCCTGCGCGACATTCTGCTGCTCTGGGCACGGCACCCGAGATTCGCGGCGTCGAGCTGGTCAAGGAGGTCAAGCGCAGGCTCGCCGAGGTGAAGCCGATCGCGCCGAAGGTCGTCGACGATGGACCCGTGCTGGAGAACGTCGCGCGCGGAGCCGACGTCGACATTCTAAAATTTCCCGCGCCGCGCTGGCACGCCGACGACGGCGGGCGCTACATCGGCACGTTCGACGCGGTGATTTGCCAAGACCCGGACACCGGCTACGTCAACGTCGGCACGTACCGGGTTCAGGTTCACGACGAGAAAACCGCCGGACTTTTCATCATCCCGGGAAAACACGGGCGTCTCATCGCGGAGAAGTACTGGACCCAGGGCAAACCCTGCCCTTTCCTCATCGCCTGCGGCGTGCCGCCGTCGATGATCGCCGCCAGCGCCGTCGGCATTCCCTGGGGCATGAGCGAGTACGAATTTCTCGGCGGCCTGCTGGGAGCGCCGATCGAGGTCGTGAGGTCGGAGCTGCACGGGTTGCCGATGCCCGCCTATGCCGAGATCGTGCTCGAAGGGTCGGCGCCGCCGCCGGAAAAATCTTCGCGCCTCGAAGGACCGTTCGGCGAATGGCCCGGCTATTACGCCTCGGGCGCGACCGCGGGCCCCGTGGTGAACGTTCAGGCGGTCTACCACCGCAACGATCCGATCATCACCGGCGACCCGCCGTTGAAAACTTATCTGAACGGCGACCTCTACATGTACATTCGCGCCGCCAATATCTGGTCGTCGATGGACCGCGCCGGGATTCCCGACGTTCAGGGGATCTGGTTTCCGCGCCAGGGGCGGTTCGTGGTCGCGGTGGCGGTGAAGCAGCGCTACTCGGGCCACGCGAAGCAGGCCGGCCACGCCGTGCTCGCGACCCGAGACGGCGGGCGCGATGTGCGCATGGTGATCGTCGTCGACGACGACATCGACATCACCAACGTCGACGAGCTTTTGTGGGCGGTGGCGTCCCGCTGGGACCCTAAGTCTCAGTCCGAGATGGTCGACGTGCCGGCCAGCGTGCTCAACCCGACCTTGTCGCCGGAAGCAAAAGCCAAAAACGATCTGGTCGGCTCGTGCATCATCATCGACGCCTGCCGGCCGTTCCATTGGCGCAAAGATTTTCCCGCCGTCAGCGCCATCACTCCCGAATACAAAGCGGAGATGCTGAAACGGTGGGGTCGGCTGTTCGAGAAATAAAGCGTGAAGCAATATTTTGTTTGTGAAACCACTGTTGACGCCGGAAAGCCGCCACCCGTTCTCCGAGTCCGCGCAATAGAGCAGTGGTTAATCATAACGCCAGTGTCGGATGCGCGGACTCTCCGACCGGGCGGCGGCTTTCCGGCGCGGCCGCGGGGCATGAGATAGAGGGTCGCGGACGTCCGACTACGGAAGGAAGGAAAGATATGATCACCAAGGAAGATGTTTTCAACACCATAGCCAACGCGTGGTGGGAAAGATCGCCCAAGATCCTCGATTTCGTCAATCATCATCTGAGCGTCGAAGGGGCGAAAATCTTCACCGTCGAGCATACCTACTTCGCGGCCCATTTTCCGCGCTGGTTCGGCAACGTGATCGCGAACTGTCCCCATATCGAGCCGCGCTCCTACATGATCGGCAACATTTACGTCGAAGAGGTGGACGATCCTACGATCCATGACACGCATCACGGCAGCATGGTCACCTTCGGCGCGGGATTGGGCCTCACGCGCGATGAGGTGTTGAATCACCCTCCCAGCATACCGATGCGCATGGGCGTTCATTATTGGGACAACCTGAGCCGCACCCGCCCGTGGCTCGAAGGCTTCGCCGCCATCGGCGCCCTGGAGCTCACCAACCACGGCGAGCTGGCCGCCCGCTACGGCGAGAAGCCGCTCAACTCGCGCAAAAAGTGGGAGCCGCTCGGATTACAATCGAAGTATCTGGTTCACTGGGAAGCCGCCGACGCCGCCGATCCGGAGGAAGGCGGGCACGCCGACGAGACGATACGCCTCCTGGTGAAATTCGCCACGACCGACGAGCAAAGCCGCGCCGTGCTCCGCGTCGTATCGGAGAGCATCGAGACTTTCCGCTATATCTACGACCACATCGCGGAGCACGCCATCGCCGCTTCGAAAAAGTCGAAGTAAGAGGAAAAAAGCCATGGAAAAAATATTTGTCGGCACGCTCGACGGTATCTTTAGCCTTACGCGTAACGGCGGTTGGAAAATCGAAGGCCAGGATCTCGCGGGGGCCGAGGTCAATTGCCTCGCGATCCGGCCGGACCGCCGCGCTGTCGTCTATGCGGGAATCCGCGGCGGCGGACTTCACCGCACCGATGATTCCGGCAAGCGCTGGCAAAAATTGGGCGAGAAGTCTCTCTCGGACAAGGTTCGCACCCTCGCGCTCGACCCCTCGGACCCCAAAGTCGTCTACGTCGGCACGGAGCCGGCCGCGCTTTGGAAAAGCGAAGACGAGGGAAAAAGTTGGCGCGAGCTCGCGGGCGTGAGGAAGCTGGCCGACGAGCGCAAGTGGACCTACCCGGTGCCGTCGATCCAACCGCATCTCCGCAGCATCGCCGTCGATCCGCGCAATTCGCGGAAGCTCTGCCTTGCCGGCCAGGTCGGCGGCGTTCTTCTCAGCGACGACGGCGGCGAATCCTGGCGGGACGTGCGCTACCCCATCGACATGGACGTTCACTCGGTGACGTTCGATCCGGCGGACCCTAAAGTGATTTACGCAGCGACCGGCGGGGGCGAGAATTTTCCCGAGCCGACGCCGCCGCCGAAGGGACGGCCGCTCTACCGCTCGGCCGACGGTGGCAACTCGTGGGAGTCGATCACGGATTCGTTCAAACGCACCTACTCGGTTCCGGTTCGAGTTCACCCGAAAGATTCACAGACGCTTTACATCGGCGTGGCCGAGGAGCCGCCGCCGTTCTGGCTCAAGCGGCCGACCAAGGCAAACGGAGCTTTGATGCGCAGCGCCAATCGCGGCGCAAGCTGGGAGCAGCTCGGCGGCGGCCTGCCGAGCCCGTTCGAGAGCATGGTGGAGTGCATCGAGTTCGATCCCGGCGCGCCCGATCACCTCTTTATCGGCACCGGAGGAGAAGGCGCGCGCTTCATCAAGCTGGAAGAAGGCGAAATTTTCCACAGCGCCGACCGGGGCGATCATTGGGAGAAGGTCCCGCTCCGCTTCCCGATCGTTTACGCGTTGGCGATCCAGTGAAGCGGCGATGAATCGACCCGTCATTCTCGTCACCGGCGGCGAGTCGGGAATCGGCCTTGCCATCTGCCGCCGTTTCGTCCGCGACGGCTACCGCGTCGTCATCGGCGGCAAGGACGCATCGAAAGGAAAACGCGCCGCCGCGGCGCTCGGCGGGGAGGGCCATGCCGTGTTCATGAAAGCGGATGTCAGAGATGAAAAAAAAGTTCGCAATCTCATCCGGCAAGTCATCCGGTTGTGCGGCAGGCTCGACGTGCTGTGCAACAACGCGGGGATTGGAAAGTTCGCGGCCATCGAAAATGCATCTCGCGCGGATTGGGACGATGTCCTGTCGGTAAACGTGGGCGGGCCGTTTCTCTGCACGAAGCACGCGCTGCCGCATCTCAAAAAAAGCCGGGGCTCGATCATCAATATCGCGTCGATCGCCGGCCTCGCCGGCTACGCCAGGGGCGCCGCTTACTGCGCTTCCAAAGCCGCGCTGATAATGCTCACCAAAGTCTCGGCCCTGGAAGCCGCCGCCGCGCGGGTGCGCGTGAACTGTATCTGCCCCGGAGCGACGAGAACTTCGATGATTCCGCCGCGAGAGCTCAAAACCCTGCCGCAGCGCATCCCGCTCGGCAGAATCGCGGAGCCGGAGGACGTGGCGGAGACGGCTTTCTTTCTCGCCTCTCTGGCCGCCCGGCACATCACCGGCGGCGTCTTCGTCGTCGACGGCGGAGGGACCGCCGGGAGAGTCCGGCTCGCCTGATGAACCGGAAAGGAATCCATGCTTTCCTGGAGGCGCGAAAGATCGCCGTGATCGGCGCCTCCGAGAAAAACGTATTCTCCGTCTCGCTTCTGCGGAACCTCGCGGCGTTCGACTATCCCGCCGACGATCTTTACCCGATCAATCCCGGCCGCAAAGAAGTTCTCGGCCTCACCTGCTGGCCGAGCCTTGCCGCCGTTCCGGCGGCGATCGATCTGGCCGTGCTGCTTGTCTCGCGCGAACGGGTGCCGGAAGCGCTCAGAAGCTGCCTCGAGAAAAAAGTCCCGGCGGCGGTCGTCGTGGCTTCGGGGTTCGCCGAGCGAGACGCGCGTGGAAAGGAGCTGCAGGACGAGATTCACAAGCTCGGCGCCGGCATCGAGATCATGGGACCCAACTGCATGGGTTTCGTCTCGCCGGCACAGCATCTCATGCCCTGGTGCAGCCCGTTGGCGAAAAATCTTCGCGCCGGAAACGTCACCGCGATTTTCCACAGCAGCGGAATGCTGAATCTCTTCTTGCACCAATCGGCCGAGCGCGGCGTGGGAATCCGCGGCGGCTGGGCGCCGGGAAACGAGGTTACCCTCGGCATGGTCGATTGTCTCAGCGACGCCGTCGAGGATGAAGATACGCAAGTGATTGTGCTGGTTCTCGAGCATCTCGGCGACCGCAAGGAGTTCAGCCGCCTTTTGGACCAAGCGCGCGAGCGCGGCAAGGCCGTCGTCGCGCTCCGGCTCGGCAGATCTGCCAAAGCGCTGAAAGCCGTGCAGGCGCACACCGGGAGGCTCGGCACGCCCAGCAGGGCCTGGGCCGCCTTCGGCCGGCAGAGAGGCGCGATCCTCGTCGAAACCCTGGACGAGCTGATCGGAAACTGCGTCTTGTTGTCGCAGCGCGCCGGCAAGTCCGGGCGTCCCACTGCGGCGGGTCTCGGTCTCATCACGATCTCCGGCGGAGATTGCAGTCTGCTCACGGACTTGTGTGAAGATATCGGCTTGGATCTTCCCGAGCCCTCTGAAAACACTCAGTCGGCTATTTCAGCCGCGATGGAGAAGCCCCTGACTCTGGCCAATCCTTTGGACGTCGAGGACCTTTGGAGCGCGCGACCGGACGCATTCAAGCACGTGGTCAAGTCGTTGGCCGAAGATCCCGCGTTCGGGATCGTCGCGTGCCGCTTGAATTTGCCGCAGACACCCGCTCCGTCGTTCATCGACATGTACGAAGGCGCCGCCGCGGCGATCATCTCCGCAGGGAAGATTCCCATTTTCTTAACCCGCGCCAGCGAGCAGTTGAACGAAGAGTGGTTCGAGCTGTTCTCTAAAATGCCGGCGCCGTTTCTGCTCGAGTATGGGAAAAGCCTGCGCGTGATCAAAAACTATCTCGACCGCGAACATCGGATGCGAACGGCCGCGGCTGTGCCGCGGCGCGCCACGCCACCGGAAGCTCTAGCGCTGCGAGCCGACTTTCAGCGCCGGCGCAAGGATGGCAAACAAGCTTTGACTTACGCCGAAGTGAAAACCTTCTTCGAAGCCTATGGTATCCGGTTCGCGCCCGACGGCGTCGCGCATTCAGGAGCGCAGGCGCTGGAGATCGCGGCGCGCATCGGTTACCCGCTGGCGTTGAAACTCTTGTCTTCGGACCTGCCGCACAAGACGGAAGCGGGCGCGGTGGCGCTCGGAATTGCGTCTCCCGAAGAGCTGGCCGCCGCTTACGGGAACCTTCAAGCTAAAGCGCGCAAGCTGACCGTGGAGATCGAGGGCGTGCTGGTGCAGTCGATGATCGCGGGCGGCGCGGAAATTGTAGCGGGAATTTTTCACGACCCTCTCCTCGGTCCCGCCATCCTCGTCGGTCTCGGAGGAATTCACGCCGAGATTCTCGACGACACCTCCGTGAGGGTTCCTCCCCTGTCGCATGAAGAAGGCGAAGCGATGATCCGCGAGCTGAAAGGACTCGCCATATTGACGGGGGCGCGCGGGAGACCCGTATGCGACGTTTCCGCCCTCGCGGACCTGCTCGTCGCCCTGGGCGAAATCGCGCTGGATTGCGAAGATTTCCTCCCAGCGGTCGATCTCAATCCCGTGATGGTCCTGCCGCAAGGCCAAGGGGCCGTTGCGGTCGATGTTCTCGCGCTGCTGCATCCATCGAAGGGATTAGGAAAATGAAAATCACCGCGATTAAGACCGCTGTTCTCGAGCTGCCTTATCGGAAACCGCTGATCACCGCCGCCAACCGCTTTGACAAGGCGCGGGGTGTGCTGGTCGAGGCGGTCTCGGAGGACGGCTTGAGCGGTTTCGGTTACGCGGATCTATTTCCGCGCACGGGTGAAACCACCGGCTCGGCGCTTTACGCGATTGAAAACATCGTCGAACCCGCGGTCAAGGGGCGGGATATTGCGGAGATCGGGAAAATCAAAGCCGAGATCAATCAACGCCTGATCGGCAACCCGCGAACCAAATCCGCGATCGACTCCGCGCTCTACGATCTTCTGGCCCGACGGCTGAAAGTCCCGCTCTGCGCGCTTTTGGGCGGGGCCGTCAAGACGGAGGTTCGCATCATAAAATTCGTGAGCCTGGCCGGGCCTGACGAAATGGCGCGCGAAGCCCGAGAGCTTGTCGATCGAGGCTTCAGCGCTCTCAAGCTCAAGATCAGCGGCGATTTCAAACTGGATACGGCCCGGGTCGCCAAAGTCCGCGCCGCGGTCGGAGAAGACGTCTTCATCAAAGTCGACGCCAACGAGGCTTACGATACGAAGTCGGCGCTGCGCGCGGCCAAGAAACTGGCCGACTTCAACGTCGCGATCCTGGAACAGCCGGTGCCGCGCTCTCAGCTCGAAGCGCTGAAAGAAATCAAGCTCAAGTCGCCGGTCGGGATCGAAGCCGATCAGTCCGCCGGCTCCGTCGCAGACGCTTACCGGTTGATCAAGGAAGGCGCGGTGGATTCGATCAATACGAGCATTCAAAAGGCGGGCGGATTTTCCGAGGCGCGCCGGATCGCCGAATTGTGCGCGCTCGGCGGCGTCGCCTGCTGTCTCGGCAACACGGCGGGGAGCATGGTCGGCGACGCCGCGGCGCTCCACCTGGCGGCGAGCTGCGGCGCCGTCTCTTCACTCTGTGAGCTGGGAGAGTTCGAGGCCGTCGATAACGATCCGTTTCAAGGATTGACGATCAAAGAGGGCGTGCTCCACCTTCCGGAGGAAGCTGGCCTGGGAGTTTTCCCGAAATAATTTTGTTTTCGATCGAGCGCAGCAGTAGTAGCCGGCCCCGAGGGTTTCTTGGAGGGCCGATGCGTGAGACAAGGAGCATCAAGCGTATTAAAAAACCTTCCGTTAAGAGTCTCGTGCCGCGTATCACCGGACGTATCGCGTCGGCCCGGAGAGAGACCCTTGGGGTTGGCTACGGTCGGTGAGTCTTCGTGGCCGTCCTAAGGGTACATGTACTCGATCGGCGGCGACTCGAACTCACTCTCCACTTTGGCGACGCCGGGAACTGCTTCGGCGATTTTGACGATCTCCCGCTCCAAATCGAGGTTGGCGAGGATGCCTGAGAGACGAACCTTCCCATTCTCCACGACGACGTTGACCGTGAGGTTCCGCGTCTTCGGCGAAACAATCAGCGCCGCCTGCACGCGCGCGGCGATCGTCAAATCCTGAAACGCCCTTTCGGACTCCGGCGTCGGCTGATACTCCGGCCGCCGCACCGCCTCTATGATCAAATGCGATGCGCTTTCGAGACTCATCGCGCCGACGTTGAGAACAAGGTCGTAGCGGCTGGAATCGCGCCAGTCGCCGCCGAAGAGCGCCTGGAGGCGCCGGGTCCGCGCCTTATCCACCTGTTCGATGTAGTGCAGCGCCGCGCTTTCGCTCATCCCTTCCCGGGCGCGCACCTGTTCGACGCGATAGCTGATCGGAGCCGTGAGGTAGACTTTCAGCACGTGGTGAATGCCGGGGAAGAGATCCTGGCCCGCGTGGCCGTGATAAACGAGATTGCCGCCTTGCGCGACCTCGCACATCGCGGCTTGGAGCACGATACGATAGAGTCGCAGCCCTTCTTGCCACCGCTCCCACCAGCGCGGCGCGGTGTCCAATATTTCCGTGAACTTCGCTTCCGGTATGCCGTAGCGCTGGCTCGCCTGCATCAACACTTCGCGGCTAACGCAGCGATAATTTAATTGAGCGGCGACACGCTCCGCCAGCTCCGGACCGCCGCTGAACGCGCCCCGCGTGATCGTGATAATAGACATGCGACTCCCCCTTATCACTTAAGCTTAGGAATCTGCAAGCCACACCGGCTTTTTCGGCCTTATCCATTAACACAGGTCGTCTTGCCAGTCCACACGTAGCCGTGAGCCTTGACTCCGCCGACGATTCGATGCAGAAGGGTTTTGCCCGTATGATCGCGCATCGTCTCGGCTGGTATCTTGCGCTGGTTTGGATCGCTTTCAATCCTGCTCTTTCCTTTTCCGCCGCGAGTAAGCTTCTGGTCTCGGCGCCGTCGAAGTCGCTGACCTGGTTTCCGGCGGCGTTGGCCAAGGAGAAAGGATTTTTCAAGGACGAAGGCTTGGATATCGATTTTGTCATCATGAATCCACGGCTGGCGCTTCAGGCGGTCATTTCGGGCGACGTGGCCTATACGACTGCGCTCGGCTCGACGATACGGGCGGCTTTCAGGGGCTTACCGCTCCGGGTCGTCTTGACGATCTGCGAGAAGCCGCATTTTGCCCTCATCGCCAAACCGGGGCTCGCCACCGTCGAGCAGCTCAAAGGAAAAATTCTCGGCATCTCTTCATTCGGCGCCAGCAGCGACACCATGGCCCGGGCGGTCTTGAGCAAGTATAAATTGACCCCCAACCAGGACGTGAAGATCCTCGCCGTCGGCGGCGGACTGAACCGTTTGGCGGCGCTCAAATCCGGCGCGATCGACGCCACTTTGATCGAAGCGCCGTACAATATCATGTTGGAGCAGGAAGGGTTCTCCAGAATGCTGTTCGTCGGTGATATCGTTCCCTCGCCGATCGCCGGCTTTGGAACCACGGTGGAGCGGATTCAAAAACAGGCGGGAGAAATCCGCCGGCTCGTGCGCGCCACCTTGCGGGCGATCCAGTTCGCCAAGAGCAATCGCGAAGAAAGCGTCAAGTCGATCGCGAAGTGGACCGGGATGGAAATCCCGCTGGCGCAGGGAAGCTACGCCATGGCCGTGGACACCTGGGCCGCCGGCGGCACTCCCGGCGCCGAGGCGCTCCGCGCGACGATGGAGGAGGTCCAGCGCGAGCTCAAGCTCGACCGGGTACCTGACGCCGCGCAGGCCTTCGATTGGAGCTTCGTGAAATAATCATCTCCCAGGAGAAAAATTATGCGCCGATGGTTCGTTTGGACGTTGCTCGTCGCCGCCGCTCTCGTTCCGGTGCGCGCTTTCACTCAAAGCACGGAAAAAATCAAAATCGTCTACGCCAGCCGCAGCCTGCCCTTCTTCAGCGCCTTTGTCGCTAAAGAGATGAACTTCTACGCCAAGCAGGGTCTGGAGGTCGAGCTGGTGCAAGTCGCGCCGCGGATTGCAATCACGGCGCTGGCGACGAGTCAGGTAGACTATTCGCTCAACATCGGCTCGACCATGCGCGCGGCCATGCGCGGCTTGCCCGTGCGCGCGGTGGCTTCCAGCACCGTGGCGCCTTTCTTCGCTCTGATCACCAAAGAGAAAAGCGTTCAGGACCTAAAAGGCAAATTAGTCGGAGTCACCGACCCCGGAGGGACCAATTACCAGGTAACCAAGCTCATTCTCCAGCATTACGGACTCGTCCCGCTTAAAGATGTCCAATTGCTGACGATCGGCGAAGAGAAGCTGATTCTCGATTCTCTGCTCTCGGGAAGAATCGCCGGCGCGGCGATTTCACCTCCATGGCCCTTCGAGGCCGAGCGGCACGGTTTTAAAATTTTGGTCAAGGCGTCCGACGTCGCGCAATTCCCTTTCGTCGGTCCGACCGCGCACCTGGACAAGATCAAAAACCAGCGCGAGCAAATCAAGAAGGTCATCCGCGCGGAGATCGAGGCGCTGCGCTTCATTCGCGAGCGGCGGCAGGAAAGCATCGATATGATCGCGCGGCTCTTCAAGATGGACAAAGATATCGCGCAGAAGTCTTACGATTTCACCGCCTCGTTTTTCAGCCGCGACGCGCGCATCCAACCCGAAGCGGTCAAACGGCTGATCGCGCTCGAAAAGGAAGCCGGCAACATCAAAGAGGACGTCGACGTCTCCCAGGTAGCGGACTTATCGCTAGTCGAAGAAGCGCTGCGGCAATCACCTTCGGGACGATGAGCGCTTTCAGCAAGAAGCCCGGCAATTTTAAGCGGGCAATGGATGGGTGTTTCTGCTATTGTGACTTGCACAGTATCCAAAAAATTGGGCGGGTGATTTATGAAGCGCGGACAAATAATTTTGCTGTGGATCGGTGGATTATGGACGGTTCTGGTTACCGTTGGTTCGATTCTCGATCTTGTTACCGTTGGCTCGATTGTTGAGAACGATCCACCGGCATACGTAAGTTATTACATCAAAGTAATTGTTCTGCTCAGCCTTCCCGTCTGGATAGTTTGCGGACTAATCTGGGTAACTAAATATCGAACGAAAAGTTCACATTAGGCCGCCGGCCCGTACGCTGCAGACGTTTGACATGAGAACGCAATATCGGATAGTGTCCACAGGAAATTGGGGTCAACGATGCTCCTACCCGTCCTGCTAGCAATGCTGGCCTCTCGAGGAAATTCCGATCATTAGAAAATTCTATCACGGGGAAATTCCCATCACTGGGATTTCGAATGGGCAGCGTACGTCTTAACGGAATCTTTTCCGCCTCGGTTCCGAGCGCTGTTGCGCGCTTGCTTCCCATCGCCGTGTTTTGTTTGGCTCCCCTGCGCCCGGCTTTCGGCCAGGACATGGAAAAGCCGAAAGTCATGGTGGTTATAGAGGAGAAAGTCGCCGGCGTTTTCGGGACGACCGGCTGGGAAACAGTCGGGCAGGCCGAGAGTACTCTTGCGGCAAAGCTCATGGCTGCGGGATTTCCGATCGTCGATGCACAGACGGTGCGACGCAACATTCCACGCGACAAGGCTCTACGGCTCCTGGAGGGCGACGAGCGGGCCGCGGCGATGGCCGGGCTGCAGTTCGGCGCCCAAGTGGTGATCACGGGCCAGGCGATCTCCAAGAACGTGGGCGGCAAGCTGCTCGGGACGAACATGCAAAGCCTCCACGCGACGGTCCAAGCTCGAGCCGTGTGGAGCGACGATGCCCGCGTGATCGCCACGCACGTTGCCGAAAGCAGCAAAGCTCATCTGGACGAAGTACAGGGCGGAGTCCTCGCCATTAGGGAAGCGAGCGGCGAAATAGCCGACGCCCTCGTCTCGGCGCTGCTCGCCGATAGTTACAAACGACAGGCCGGCCGGGGGACCCGACAGATCACTCTATTGATTTCGGGCCTGGTTTCCTATCGCCACCTCGCGTTTATCCAACAGTTTCTGGAGCAGGGTGTGCAAGGCGTCAAGGATGTTCAGATGCGCCAGTTCGCTCAGGGAAGCGCAGAGCTGACCGTGGATTACGCAGGCGGGTCAAATGTGATCGCGGCGCAGCTCGCCAACCAAAAGTTCACCGGTTTCCGCCTCGAACCCATCAGCGTGACCCCAAACCGATTGGACGTGCGCGCCGTGTTGGAAAAATAATCTCCGCAAGGTGGAGAGCGGCGACCGTAAGGAGGAACAAATATGCGATGCAAAACCAGGACCGTGCTCTCGGGCATCGCTACGGTTCTCGGGCTTGCGCTTAGCTCAACGGCGATCGCCGAACAGCCCGCCTCGCCGGCGCAGATCAGCGCTTGGGAGAGTCAGAAGGCCGCCTTACAAGCCCAGCAACAGGCCGCCCAGGGCGAGCGCGCGGCGCTCTATGGCCAGCAACAGACGCTTCAGGCAGAGATCGCTCGGCTTGACGGCATACTCAGCGGGCCTCTCGACATGGTGCAGAACCCCGTAGGCGCTGCCGTGGTGGTAGGCGGTAAATCCGTGCTACAGGGCGCGAATCCGGTTGACAACAGGACTCTCGATCAAAGGGCGATGGACAATGCCTGGGTTGCGATCCAGCAAAGGAACGCGACGCGAGACCTCCGCGATCAAAAGCGCGCCGAGCTGGCGCGGGCTCAGGCGCGCGCAGCGCAGCTCGACGGCGAGATCGCCGCCCGGGACAATCAGATCGCGCAGCTCGACCGGACCATTACCTATTACAGAAATCCTGCACAGGGCGATCTGGAGAACGAGCGGGCTCGGTTGAAAAATCTTAACACACAAAAAGCTACTCAGGACGACGGCGGCCAGCTCGGTTGGGACATCGACAACACTAATAAACGCATCAAGGAACTCGAAGCGCTCCAGCAGCAGTTACAACAAGGCGGCGCGCCGCAGAGCGGAGCTTCGAGCGGCCAGTCGCAGGGTTCCTACAACGCGCCCGCAACCGGACCTCAGTCGCAGCTGCCGCCAGGATTTGACTCGCCATGGGGCCCAGTCATGGCGTACCCGCCAACGTCCGGCTCTCAAATGCCCAATTACCAGAATTTGCAGCAGGGGCTCCAGCCTAGTGAGCCGGGCAGCTCGAGCGATCACAAGCACAAACACAGCGGCTCAAGTGGCGGGTGCGATTGCTGAGCATATCCGACATGAGCGCTCGGCCGGCACCCAGAGGAGATTCGCATGATTCCTAAAACCAGGCGTCTTTGGGCCAGCCAGTCGAGTCGAGTCCTTTTGTCCGCAATCGCTCTCTTCGCGCTCGCTCTTCCCAGTCTGCCTGCTCACGCTCAAGAGCAAATCGACCCGCGCTCCGGGCAGCTCCTCCTTACGGTTACCGATCTAACGCTGCAGGTCGAGCCGGTTACGCTCGAACTCCGCCGCACGCTGCTTGCACGTTCGCTTCCGAAGGGTCTGTTCGGCGGTCGTTGGCAATCGAATTGGGAAAGCCGCGTCGTCTCCACGCCGACCGCCGTCGTAATCGATCAGGTGCCGTACCCGATCGCCTTTACGCGCGAGGGCAGGTCTACCGAGTACCGATCTGCTTCGGGAGAACGACTAGTCTCGCAAAGCGATGGTCGCTTCGTGCGCACGATGCTCAACGGCACGACCGAGACGTACGACGCGCAAGGACGCCTTATCGAACGCGATTATCGCAACGGCAACAAGGTAATCGTTCGCTACGGCGCTGACGGCCGCATCGCGCGCATCGACGGTCCGCGCGCAAGCTTCATTGAATTCACCGCGGACGCGCTGGGACGTGTCACACGTGTAGCGACGTCCAGTAGTGCTGCGGTCCGTTACGGTTATGCCGGTGACAATCTCAGCGAAGTCCAAGTCAACGGCGGTCCCATCCTGCGCTACGCCTACGATGCGCGCGGCGCGCTCACGCGCATCGAGCATCCGCGACTGGGTACCGTGGAAATGGCCTACGACGCCCGAGGCCGGGTCCTGAGCCGCCGCTTCTCAGACGGGAGCCAGGAGCGCTACGAGTACGATGATGCCGCCCACCGGCTGCGCCAGGTCGATTCCGCCGGCGCCGTCACCTCGCTCCAGTGGAGCCAGGATCAGCGGACGGCCGAGATCACGGATCCCCTCGGCCACAAGAGCGTGATCGTCTCCGACCCCACCGGGCGCCCACTCGCCATCACCGGCCCGACAGGCGCCATGGCGCAAATCACCTACGACGCCCTCGGCCGCACCGTGACGATTCAGAATCCCCTCGGCCAGGTAACCCGCTTCGTGTATGTCGGCGATACCTCGCGGATCAACACGATCACGCGTCCTGACGGCACCCAGGAGGTTTTCGAATACGACCCCCAGGGAAATCTCATCGCGATGAAGCTCGGCTCCCAAGTTCTGGCGGTCTTCACCTATCTGCCCGATGGCAGCGTCGCCACCGCCAAAGGCGTGGGCATGCCGGAGCGCCGGTACACTTACGATTCAGCCGGCCGTCGTCAGGCCGTCGCCAACGCGCTCGGCGAGAGGACCCAGTATGAATATGACGCTCGGGGTAATCTCCTTCGCGAGACCAACCCGCTGGGAGGAGTGACTCGGTACCAGTATGACTCCCAGCAGCGGCTGGTGAGCGTGACCGACCCTGTCGGAGGAACGACGCGCTATGACTACGACCCTCAAGGGCGTCTGCGACGAATCATTGATCCAATCGGAAGTGTGAGCCGCTATGATTACGATGCCCGGGGTCGGCTGGTGGCCAACACGAATCCCACAGGGGAGGTGACTCGGTACGAGTACGATGCGGCAGGCCGAATAGCACGGATCGTCGCACCGGGCAATCGGTCCGGGAGCCTTCGGTACGATGCGGCGGGGAACCTCGTGGGTTTCACCGATGCGCTTGGCCGTGTAACCCGCCTCGAGCACGATGCTCTGGGGCGACTTACCCACAGGTGGTCAGATACCGGCCTGGAGACCACGTACCAGTACGACCCGCTGGGCAGATTGTTGACGTGGGGGAACAGTCTGGGCGCAGGCGCTAGGCTCACGTATGATGCCCTCGGGCGGCTCACTACAGGAGTGAGTCTCGACGGTGCGAAGATCCAATATGCTTACGATGCGGTCAGTAGTCCGAGCGAAGTGATTCAGCCCGGAGGCAGTAGGCACCGGTTGACCTACAATCCTCTTGCGCAGCTTGTCGCCGCTACGGAGCCATCGGGAGACAGCGGGCGGTACGAATACGATGCTGCGGGGCGGTTGATCGCAATCCATCATCCTGCGGGGGGAGTGACCCGGCTCAGCTACGATGGCCTTGGGAACCTCCTGACCCTGACGGATGCTCTTGGTCGGCAGCTTCGCCATGCCTACGACCAGGGTGGCCGTCGGCTTCGTACGACCGATCCCCTGGGGCGGACGGTGCGCTTTGCCTATGATGCGCGCGGTCAGTTGGTGGAAAAGAGGTTCGCGAGCGGCAAGAGCGTCCGCTTCGAGTACGGTCCGATGGGGGAACTGCGCCGCGCGGACGATGGCGCGTTCCCGATGCGCTACGCATATGACGCTCAGGGCCGCCTGACGGCTGTGGAATACCTCGCCATCGGAAAATCTGTACGCTTCACCTACAACGCTCTCGGCCTGCGGGAAAAGGTGATCGACGCTCACGGCCAGGAAGTGCTCTATCGATACGACGGCCTCGCCCGTCTCTCCGAGATCGTGCTGCCGGGAGGGAGCACCATCGTTCTCTCCTATGATCCGGCCGACCGGTTGACCTCGATCAGGTACCCGAACGGAGTGGAGGCGCGCTGGTCGCTCGATGCTGCCGGACAGGCCACAGCTATGACCTACCAGGACAGAGCGGGGAAGATTCTCGCCGGGTGGAAGATTCGTTACGATGGGCTTGGAAATCCAGTTCAGGTGGACAGGACCACCTCCACTCCTTCACGGTACGAGTACGACCCCGATGGCCGCCTGATTACAGAGCGCCGCGCTACGCAGGCGACCGTGTACTCGTATTCCTCCGGCGGCAACCGAGCCAGCCAGAGTCAGGCTGGCACGACGCGGATCTTCCGGTACGATCTCGCCGATGAGTTATTGGAGGCGGGGGCAGAGCGCTTCACGTATGATGCCGCCGGCAATCTGGTCGGTCGGAGCCAGCCCAGGGGCAATACCTCCTACGAGTTCGATGAGGAAGGCCGGCTTGGCGGGGTCGTGAGCGCCGACGGTGGGACGGCGACCTTCGGCTATGCCCCGACCGGCGAGCGGGTGTCGCGTCGCGACGGGACTGGCCTGACCCACTTCCTTTACGACGGGTGGAATCTGTTGCAGGAGCTGCCGGCCGACGGCTCCGCATCGCCGCTTTACATCCATGGTCCGGGGATCGATCGGCCGCTGGCCATGCTGCGCGACGGGCAACAGTACTTCTTTCTCGTCGATCCGTTGGGGAGCGTTATCGCGATCAGTGACGGGCAGGGCCAGATCGTCACTACGTACGAGTATGACGCATTCGGAGCATTGATGGGGCAGACGGGATCAGTACACAGCCCATTCCGCTTCACTGCCCGCGAGTACGAATCAGGCCTCGGGCTCTATTACTATCGCCACCGTTATTACGACCCGGCCCTCGGCCGCTTCTTGACGCGGGACCCGCGTGCTGCAAGATTGCAGGAACCAGCGACGCTGAACGGCTACGCGTATGTCCGGAACAACCCCTTGAAGTACACCGATCCGCTCGGACTCGAGGGGGATCGCCTCTTTTGGCATTACACCTCCGACGAATTTGCGAAAATATATCAGAACAGCTCGGGAGCCATCCCTGCGTCGAAGCCGGGGCAGATTCTTTCTGTTGACACCGCGGGCCTTCCGAGCAACACCGCCAGGAACGTCTTCCTGACCGATATCCCACCGCCAGCTCAGTTCAATCAAGGAATGCAGCAGCCCTGGGACGCATATCCGGAACATCTGCCCGATAATCTCGTAGACGTCGGCGCCGCATCGTATCAGCGGGCGATCCCGATCTACGAATCCCAGATCAAGGCTCAGGGGCTGCCGATCTATCAGGATCCGCGGAACCCGAATATCTTCAAGGTGCCGGCCGACCAGCTCAGCCTCAACGTAGAGCCGGGATCACCAATCCCTGCGTCTGCCGGTCCCGAGCCACCCGCTCCTTCGGGACCCGAGCCGGCTCCTTCAGGGGCCGCGGCCGGCCGCATCACCGCTGGCCGCGTGATCGGCGGGACCCTGACCGTGGTGGCGGCGGTCGCGTCGGTGACCCACATCGTGACCTCCGACAATCCGGCGCAGGCCGCCAAGGAGGAGGGCGCCGCATGGGAGGGGGCATTGATGGGGGCTGCTATCGGCGGGGAATTCCTCGGCCCGCCGGGGGCGCTCATCGGCGGCTTCATCGGGGGGCTGGCGGGCGCCTGCATTGCCGGCCCATGTCCCGGCGGGGGACCCATCCCCTATCTCCCCCCGGAGTCTCAGCAAGCCGCCAACCCCGCATCCACGACAAGCGTGCCGGCCTCGCCGGTAGGTGCGGGAACCCCCACAATCACTTACGTCCCTCTGCCCCCAGAGACGGGACCGCCTCCCCCGACCCTCGTCGGTCCACCCGGACTCCACCCCATTCCCATGGACAGGCCGCCTAGCCCGCTCCCGCCTCAAGGCGTGCGCAGCGTTGACCCGTCTGCGCCGCCGGGAGGGCAAACACTGCCGCCCTATGATCCGACCAGGGATCCCGGCATGGGAGGCAGCGTGCCCGGAGCGGTTGCGCGCGCCGGTCAAACGGGCGGCGAATTTGGCGGCGGCATGCCGATACCCGGTGGGCAGACCGGTGGCAAATCCGGACTTGGAGGCCCAACGGCGATCCCTCAGCCTCAGCCCGAGGGCACAGGCACGGGGACCGCGTCGGGCGCGGGCGGATCTTCGCCGGGACCCGGTGCGCCGCCGTTGGGACCGCAACCCGGATCGGCGCCGCCGGTTCCGCTTCCGGGTGGTGGCGTTACTCGTCCACCGGTATGGCCTCTACCCCAACCCGGTCAACCAACACCGGGAAACCAGCCGCCGCGGGGTCGCGGCACCCCAGGGAACATGAACCCGCCGGCTACGGCGAACACGCCACCCACCAAGGGCGGGAAGACGCCGGTGGCTCCCGGCAATACGCAAACGCCGACGGCTTCGGGCGGCCAATGTCGCGACCCGATATGCTACTACTCGGGCCAGGAGCAATGCGAAAAAGGACCATTGCCCAACGAGCCCGGCTGGCTGCCCGCCTGCTACGCGAACATGCTGGCGCGGTGCAACGCCGGGGAGGCCGGAGGCACGGGACCAACGTGCGTACATAAAGGCGCGGATCCCTCGTGTGCAGTTCGCGCTCAGCGCGTGTGTGGAGGTAGGTAGGATTAGGGAACCTCGGAGAATATCCCACCAGGGCATGATCGACGTATGATGTATGACGAATGAGCAGCAGATAACATTGCAGGCAACTACGCGTAGGATCGGTCAGGTATTTATGCGGAGAATAATATGACTATAGGACGCCGGTGTGTTCGGGATCCTCGGATCTCTTTAGCAATCGTTCTGACCTGGATCGTCGCCTTGCTCGCGCTTGGCCTTACTTCTTTACACGCAAACGCCGAGGAGAGAATCGATCCCCGCTCGGGCCAGCTTTCCCTTACCGTCACTGACCTCGTGGTTGCCGACGGTCCGATCAAATTGGAGCTGCAGCGTTCTCTCGCCAGCGGCGGACTTCTGGGAACGCGTTGGCGTCTCAATTGGGAAAGCCGCCTGTCGCGTCTGGCGGATCTCGCCGTGATCGACGATGAGAGCGGGAGCATCCTGTTCAACCAGGCGGGCTCGGAGTACCGATCCGCTGCGGGCGAGCGCCTGACCTACGAGAACGACGGGCGCGCCGTGCGGCGCAAACCCAACGAAAGCACCGAGACATTCGACTCTCAGGGACGACTGATCGAACGCGCCGATCGAAACGGCAACAAGGTCGCGCTGCGATACGGCCCTGACGGACGGCTGGCGCGCATCGA
>DASXRG010000197.1:0-16938 GCA_036506735.1 Binatia bacterium
TAGCAGATAGCTGCCGCTGACGGTGACGAGAATCAGGAGCCAGATGAGCGTAAACGCGAAGGGCGTGTAGAGCAGATAATATCGCGATGGAATGCCGCCGAAGCGGCGCATCACGGGGCGGACCTTTCTTTGTTCCGCGGAAGTTTCGAGAACCGAAAACCGCGGATCGTTCGGATTCTGCTTTCGCAATTCACCGGCTTTTACCTGCCAGACGTCCTGGAACAAACACGTTCGTCCGATCGAGAAAGTCCACACGAGGTTGAAGATGGTGCCGGCGACATAGATGTGCCAGTTCTCCGGTTGCAGCCCGCGGGAAAAGTTCAAAGCCGAAACCAAAATGGCATTCACGGCGAGGAGCACCTGCAGCTTGGCCGTCTTAATGGGATTCTCCCTCGCCCAGAGATCGACGACCATCTTGTAGTGCTCGTAATCGCGCTGCGCGTTGGGATTTTCCTTTTTTTGATTTTCCGGCTGTTCCGCCATGCTCCGTCCTCCGCAAGTTGCCGATTGAAGTTTCTAACGATTACCTGAACTGCGAGAGGCTGGCAAGAATAAACCTGTGTCGCCGCTCGGCGCAGCACATACCGCGTGGAAATATCAGCAGATTTCCGCCCGGTGCGGCGTCTCCGGCCTCCCCAGATAAGGGCTTTTCATACATTGCACCTTCCATACAAACTGCTACCCTAGAAGTGCTCCTAGGAGCACACTTAGATGTTCGGCTCATCGGCCCCCATTATGATTTCCGATATTGTAGACATATTGGTCGTCGGCATCCTGCTTTACACCGCGATGTCGTGGCTTAAGCAGACGCGGGCGGCGTTCGTGATGCGCGGCATGTTCTTCCTGGCCGTTATCTACCTGATCGCGCGCCAATTCGACCTCCAGTTGACGGCCTGGATCTTCCAGGGCTTCTTCGCGATTTTCTTGATCGTGGTGGTGGTGATTTTTCAGGAGGAGCTGAGACAAATCTTCGAGCGCGTCGCGCTGTGGCGCTGGCGCGCCGGCGGGAATCCCGCGGTGCAATCGGAGACCACCCGCATTTTGGTGAAAACTGTCGCCGATATGGCCAAGGGCAGGATCGGCGCTTTGATCGTCGTGTGCGGCAACGACCCGCTGGCGCGCCATATCGTGGGCGGCATTCCGCTCGACGGCAGACTCAGCGAGCCGCTGCTCAAGAGCATCTTCGATCCCCACTCGCCGGGCCACGACGGCGCGGTCATCGTCGAGCAGGACCGGATCTCGCGCTTCGCGGCGCACTTGCCGCTGTCGAAGGACATGGCGCAGCTCGCCTACGTCGGCACGCGCCACAGCGCGGCGCTCGGGCTGGCCGAGCTGACCGATGCGCTCTGTATCGTCGTGTCGGAGGAGCGCGGCACGATCTCGGTCGCGCGCGACGGCAAGCTGCGCGAGGTCACGAATCCCCAGGAGCTGGTCGGTCTGCTGGAAAAGTTTTTCGCGGAAAAATATCCGGTTTACGAACAGCAGCGGGCCCCGGTCCGCTTCTTGCGGGAGAATTGGCAGGGCAAGATGGTCGCTCTCGCCCTGGCCATCGGCTTCTGGTACGTGTTCGTTCCCGGATCGAAGGTGATGGCCGTCACCTACAAGGTCCCGGTGCAGATCCAAAATCTTCCGCCGGAGTACGAGCTGGAAGCGGTCCAGCCGACAGAGGTCGAGGCGACTTTCTCCGGGCCGCGCCGCGCTTTCTACTTCTTTCGCCCAAAAAGATTGAAGGTGACGGTGGACGCCTCCGCCGCGGGAAACGGTCGCCGGACTTTTACGATCTCGGAGCAGAACATCCGCCATCCGGTCGAGCTCAGTCTGGAAGAGGTGAAGCCTGCGACGCTCAAAATTTCCATACGCAGGCTGGCGCGGGAAGACGACAAGGTGCGCGGAGGGTGATGGGTGAGGCGATTTCCGCCAGAGGGGCGGCAGCGGGCCGTCATCGAAAACGTCAAGCCGGAGATCGACGCGGGCCGCTTCGCCGCCAAGCGCACCGTCGGCGACACGGTGGCGGTCGAGGCGGACATGTTTGCCGACGGCCACGACCTGCTCTCGGCCGTTCTTAAGTTTCGCCGCAAAAAAGATCCGAAGTGGACCGAGGTCCCGATGGCGCCGCTCGGGAACGACCGGTGGCGCGGCGAGTTCGCCGTCGAGAAAATCGGCGGCTATCTCTATACGATCGAAGCGTGGGTGGACCGGTTCGAAACCTGGCGCCAGGGATTGGCGAAAAAAATCGCCGCTGGCCACGAAGTATCGCTCGATCTCCAGGCGGGCGCATCGCTGGTGGATGACGCGGCGCAAAGGGCGGTGCGGGACGACCGGGCAAAGCTTCAGCGGCACGCCGCCGCCCTGCGCGCCGGCGCCGAGAAAAAAGTCGCGGCGAAGATCGAAGGCGACGACGAGCTGCTCCGTCTGATGCAAAAATATCCCGACCGGCGGTTCGCCACGCGCTACGACAAAGAGCTGGCCGTGGTCGTCGATCGGGAAAAGGCGCGGTTCAGCACCTGGTACGAATTGTTTCCGCGCTCGTTCGGAAAACCGGGCGCGCACGGCAGCTTCGCCGATCTTGAGCGAGTGCTGCCGTACGTCGCCTCGATGGGATTCGACGTGCTTTATCTGCCCCCGATCCATCCGATCGGACGCCGCCACCGCAAGGGAAAGAACAACGCCCTCAGCGCCGCGCCGAGCGATCCCGGCAGCCCGTGGGCGATCGGCTCGGAGGAGGGCGGGCACAAGTCGGTTCATCCAGAGCTGGGGACGGTGGAAGATTTCAAGCGCCTCGTCGCCAAAGCAAAGGACAACGGGCTCGAAATTTCGATAGATATCGCGTTTCAGTGCGCGCCGGACCATCCGTACGTGAAAGAACATCCAGAATGGTTTCGCAAGCGGCCGGACGGCACGGTTCAATTCGCCGAGAATCCGCCCAAGAAATACGAAGACATCGTGCCGCTCGACTTTGAGACCGAAGCCTGGCGCGAGCTATGGGCCGAGCTGAGGGACGTGGTTTTTTTCTGGATCGATCAAGGCGTGCGCCTCTTTCGCATGGACAACCCGCACACGAAACCGTTTCGTTTCTGGGATTGGCTCGTCGCCGAGGTGAAAGCGCGCCATCCCGACGTGATCTTTCTTTCCGAGGCGTTCACGCGTCCGAAAATCATGTACCGCCTCGCCAAGGCGGGGCTCACCCAGTCTTATACTTACTTCACGTGGCGCAGGACCAAAGCGGAGATCGTCGAATATTTCGAAGAGCTGACCGAGACCGAGGTGCGCGAGTTCTTCCGGCCGAGCCTGTGGCCGAATACGCCGGATATCTTGATGGACTATCTTCAAGAGGGCGGCCGGCCCGCCTTCGTCGCGCGCTACATTCTCGCCGCGACGCTCGGCTCCAACTGCGGCATCTACGGGCCGGCCTTCGAGCTGGGCGAGAACCGGCCGCGCGAGCCGGGGAGCGAGGAGTATCTCAACGCGGAAAAATACGAGATCAAACGTTGGGACCTGGAAAAAGCCGACAGCTTGAAGGATCTGATCGCCGCGGTGAACCGCATCCGGAAGGAAAACCCGGCGCTGCAGAGCGACTGGAGCCTGAAATTTCATCCGATCGATAACGACCGGCTTATTTGCTACAGCAAACGGGCCGGGGACGGGTCGAACGGCGAGCGGGCGAACACGATTTTGACGGTCGTCAATCTCAATCCGCGCAACACCGAGTCCGGCTGGGTGAACCTTTCCTTGGCGGCTTTGGGTCTCGACCGCGACGGCCCTTACGAGGTGCACGACCTTTTGTCCGACGCCAGGTACGTCTGGCGCGGCGCGAAGAACTACGTGGAGCTGAATCCGAACAAATTGCCGGCGCATATTTTTCGGATTGAGGAACGGACTCAACCACATTAGCGAAAACCGGAACCCCCACTCAATCTCCCCCTTGCCAAGGGGGAGACAAAGAGGGGGTATGCGACATCGATATGGCCAATCGAACCAAAGAAGACGATATCCAGATGAGCGACGACCCGCTCTGGTACAAGGACGCCGTCATCTACCAGCTCCACGTCCGCGCGTTCCGCGACAGCAACGAGGACGGCATCGGCGATTTCCGCGGGCTCACCGAAAAGCTCGACTATCTTCAAGATCTCGGCGTGACGGCGCTCTGGCTGCTGCCTTTCTATCCGTCGCCGCTGCGCGACGACGGCTACGACATCTCCGAATACACCGGCGTCCATCCGAATTACGGCACCTTGCAAGACTTCAAGACGTTTCTGAACGAAGCGCACCGGCGCGGCCTCCGCGTCATCACCGAGCTGGTGATCAACCACACCTCGGACCAGCATCCGTGGTTCCAGCGGGCGCGCCGCGCCGAGCCGGGCTCGAGCGCGCGCGATTTTTACGTCTGGAGCCAAACGCCGGAAAAGTATCAAGAGGCCAGAATTATTTTCAAGGACTACGAGCTTTCCAACTGGAGCTGGGACCCGGTGGCCAAGGCGTATTATTGGCACCGTTTTTATTCCCACCAGCCCGATCTCAATTTCGACAACCCGGAGGTGCGCCAGGCGCTGTTCCAGGTGCTGGACCTCTGGCTCCAGATGGGGATCGACGGGCTGCGTCTCGACGCCGTGCCCTATCTCTACGAGCGCGAGGGCACCAACTGCGAAAACCTCCCCGAGACGCACGCGTTCTTGAAAGAGCTCAGGCAATACATCGACAAAAAATATCCCGGCCGGATGCTTTTGGCCGAAGCCAACCAGTGGCCCGAGGACGCCGCCGCTTACTTTGGCCAGGGCGACGAATGCAACATGGCTTTCCATTTTCCCGTCATGCCGCGCATTTTCATGGCGGTGCACATGGAAGATAACTACCCGATCATCGACATCCTCGATCAGACGCCGGCAATTCCCGAGTCGAGCCAGTGGGCGCTGTTTTTGCGCAACCACGACGAGCTCACGCTCGAGATGGTCACCGACGAAGACCGCGACTACATGTACAAGGTCTACGCCAACGATCCGCAGGCGCGGGTCAATCTCGGCATCCGCCGCCGGCTCGCGCCGCTGCTCTGGAACAACCGGAGAAAGATCGAGCTGCTCAAATGCCTGCTCTTCTCGCTGCCGGGAACCCCGATCATGTACTACGGCGACGAGATCGGCATGGGCGACAACATCTATCTCGGCGACCGCAACGGCGTGCGCACGCCGATGCAGTGGAGCGCCGACCGCAACGCCGGCTTCTCGCGCGCCAACCCGCAGCGGCTTTTTTTGCCGGTGATCATTGATCCCGAGTACCACTACGAGGCGATCAACGTCGAGGCGCAGCAGCAGAACCTGCATTCGATGCTCTGGTGGATGAAGCGGCTGCTGCAACTCCGCAAGAGCTTTCACGCGTTCGGCCGCGGCTCGATCGAGTTTTTCCATCCGGAAAACCGCAAGGTGCTGGTCTTCATGCGCCGGCTGGGCGATGAGATGATCCTGGTCGTGGCGAACCTCTCGCGCTTCGTCCAGTTCGCCGAGCTCGATCTTTCGGCATACAAAGGGATGGTCCCCGTCGAGCTTTTCGGCCGCACGGCGTTTCCCTCGATCGGCGATTTGCCCTACTTTCTCACGCTCGGCCCGCACGCTTTTTACTGGTTCAAGCTCGAGCCGCCGCCCCCGGCGCAGGTTTCCGCCGCGCCGCCGCCGGAAGAGCTTCCGTTGCTCGAGGCCGACGGCTCGTGGGAGGCGGTCCTGCAGGGGAGAAGCCGGTCCGCGCTGGAAAAAATCCTGCCGGAATATTTGCAAAGGTGCCGCTGGTTCGGCGGCAAGGCGCGGCAGGTGAGGTCGGCGAAAATTTGCGACGCCTACCGCATGTGGTTCGACTCTTCGGCGGCTTATTTCCTGTTCGCGGAAGTCCAGTATACGAACGGCCTGCCGGAAAACTATCTGCTGCCCGTCGCGTTCGCGCCGGTGGCCCGGGCGCTCGAAATCGCGCAGGCGAGCCCGGTCGCCCCCATCGCGCAGCTCGTCATCCGCGACGGCGGACAGGCGACCGGAGGAATTTTGTTCGACGCCCTGGCCGACGCGCGCGTTTGTAAATCCCTCTTGGACGCGATCGCGCACAACCGGCGCTTCAAAGGCGACGGCGGCGAGATCGTCGCACTGCCCTCGCAGCTCTTCCAGGATATCGCGGGCCCGGCGGAAGCGCCGCTGGAGCCCCAGCCGGTCAAGCGCGAGCAGAGCAACAGCTCGATCGTTTTCGGCGACCGCTTGATTCTCAAGATGTTCCGGCGGCTCGTCGAGGGCGTCAATCCCGACCTCGAGATCGGGCGTTTCATCACGGAAAAGACGAACTTCAGTCATTTACCGCCGTTCGCGGGCGCGCTCGAATGCCAACGGGACAAAGGCGAGCCGATCACCGTCGGGATCTTGCAGGGCTACGTGCAAAATCAGGGCGATGCATGGAGCTACACGCTGGACCATCTACAGCGCTATTTCGAGAGCTGTCTGGCGCGCCGGACCAACGGTGCGCCGCTGCCGATGTCGAAAGAGCACGTCGTCGATTTGACGAACCAGGAGATTCCGCCGCTCGCGCACGAGATGATCGGGACCTATCTGCCTTCGGCGCAGATCGTGGGGCAGCGCACCGGCGAGCTCCACGTTGCGCTCGCCTCGGATCCTTCCGACCCCGCGTTCGCTCCGGAGAGCTTCAACTCGTTTCACCGCCGCTCGCTTTATCAAAGCATGCGCACGCTCGCCAAGCAGGCGTTCACCTTGCTGCAGAAGCGCATGAAGGTTTTGCCGAGCGCTCTCCAAGGCGACGCCAAAAAAGTTCTCGATCTGGAGAAGGAGATTTACAGCCGGCTGCGTTCGGTCCTCGATCTCAAGATCACGGCCATGCGCACGCGCCATCACGGCGACTATCACCTGGGACAGCTCTTATATACGGGAAAAGATTTCGTCATCACCGACTTCGAGGGCGAGCCGGCGCGCACTCTCTCCGAGCGGCGCACGAAGCGCTCGCCTCTCAGGGACGTCGCGGGGATGCTGCGGTCGTTCGACTATGCCGCCGTTTCGGCTTTGAAAAGCGACGGCATCCGCGCCGAAGATGCGCCGACGTTGGAGCCGTGGGCCCGTTTCTGGAATCTTTGGGTCTCCGTCGTTTTCTTGAAATCGTATTTGAAGGCCACCGCGCACGCCGCATTTCTGCCCAAATCGAAAGGCGAAATGAAGACTCTGCTCGACCTGTACGTGCTTGAAAAGGC
Source organism: Binatia bacterium (assembly GCA_036506735.1). GTDB lineage: Bacteria > Desulfobacterota > Binatia > UBA9968 > UBA9968 > JAJPJQ01. Next base: position 7,223 of record DASXRG010000197.1, read on the forward strand.
GATCTACGAGCTTAGCTATGAGCTGAATAACCGGCCGGATTGGGTCGGAGTTCCGATCCACGGCATTCTAGAAATTGTTCAACCGGCCGGCTAAGGTATTAAGAGAGGAAGTGAAGTCATGAGCATGCCGCAAAGAAAAACGAATCTCCGCGACGTCTCGCTGCTCACAGAGCAGGATCTCTACTTGTTCAACGAGGGCAGCCATTTTCGTCTGTACGAAAAACTCGGTGCGCATCCGGTCAAGGCCGACGGCAGCGAAGGAACGTACTTCGCCGTCTGGGCGCCGGATGCCGAGCGAGTCTTTGTCATGGGCAGCTTCAACGATTGGGCGAAAGAGAGCCATGCGCTGCGGCCCAAGAGCAGCTCCGGCATCTGGGAGGGCTTCTTTCCCGACGTGGACAAGGGCAGCCTGTATAAGTACCGCATCGTCTCCCGCGCCAACGGCTACCAAGTCGACAAGGCCGATCCGTTTTCGTTCTTCAACGAAATCCCGCCGAAGACCGCCTCGATCGTCTGGGATCTCGATTATGGATGGGGCGATCGCGCGTGGATGGAGAGCCGCCGCAGACACAACGCGCTCGATAAGCCGATCTCGATTTACGAGGTGCACCTCGGCTCCTGGCGGCGCAAGCCCGAGGAAGGAAACCGCTCGCTTTCATACCGAGAGCTGGCCGCCGAGTTGGCACAGTACGTTAAGGAGACCGGTTTCACGCACGTCGAGTTTCTGCCGATCATGGATCATCCATTTTTCGGGTCATGGGGATATCAGGTCACGGGTTACTTCGCGCCGTCGGGAAACTACGGCACGCCGCAGGATTTCATGTACCTCATCGACATGCTCCATCACCACGGCATCGGCGTGATCCTCGACTGGGTGCCGTCGCATTTTCCCACCGACCAGCACGGCCTCGGCTACTTCGACGGGACTCATCTTTACGAACACGCCGATCCGCGCCAGGGGATTCATCAGGAATGGGGCAGCTACGTTTTCAACTACAATCGCCACGAGGTGCGGAGCTTTTTGATCAGCAACGGGCTTTTCTGGCTGGAAAAATACCACGCGGACGGACTGCGCGTGGACGCGGTGGCCTCGATGCTCTACCTCGACTACGCGCGCAAAGACGGCGAGTGGATACCGAACAAATACGGCGGCCGGGAAAATCTCGGCGCGATCGAGCTGCTGCGCCGCTTCAACGAAGAGGTCTACAAGACTTACCCGGACGTCCAGACGATCGCCGAGGAATCGACGTCGTGGCCGATGGTCTCGCGCCCGACCTACGTCGGCGGCTTGGGCTTTGGCATGAAGTGGGACATGGGCTGGATGCACGACACGCTGGAATATTTTTCCCGGGATCCCATCCATCGAAAATTTCATCACAACCTGCTCACGTTCCGCATGCTCTACGCGTTTCACGAGAATTTCGTCTTGCCGCTCTCGCACGACGAGGTCGTTTACGGCAAGCGCTCTCTGTTGAGCAAGATGCCGGGCGACGACTGGCAGAAGTTCGCCAATCTCAGATTGCTGTTCGGCTACATGTACGCCCAGCCGGCAAAAAAACTCTTATTCATGGGCGGCGAAATCGGCCAGCGAGACGAGTGGATGCACGACGGCAGCGTGGAGTGGCATCTGTTGCAATATCCTCCGCACGTCGGGCTCCGGCAGTGGATGGCGGATCTCAATCGCTTCTACGCGGCCGAGACGGCGCTGCACGAGCTCGACTGCGATCCGGCGGGCTTCGAGTGGATCGACTGCAACGACGCCGAGGGCAGCACGGTGAGCCTCATGCGCAAGGGAAAATCGACCGGCGATATCGTGCTCGTGGCCTGCAACTTCACGCCGGTGCCGCGCCTCCACTATCGCGTCGGCGCGCCGCGCGGCGGATATTGGAGGGAAATGCTCAACAGCGACGCGGTCGAGTACAGCGGCAGCGGCATGGGGAATGCGGGCGGCGTGGAGGCGAGCGGTGCGCCGTTGCACGGGAGGCCGCATTCGCTGACGATTACATTGCCCCCGCTTGCCGCCGTCTTCTTCAAAAGCGGGTGACAACGTCCGGCATTTCCGCACAACCGGGCATCCAGGACCCCCTCTCAATCTCCCCCTTGCTAAGGGGGAGACGAAGAGGGGGTTTTGTGACTTGACCGGAATGGCGACAGGTTTCGCTCTGGTTCCGCGATGCAACCATTACAAGACTACGCCGTCACCCTCGGCGCAACTTATCTCGGAGACGGCAAAACCGGCTTCGAGGTGTGGGCGCCGCTCGCGTCGCGCGTCGATCTCCACATTCTTGCGCCGAAAGATCGCGTCGTCTCCATGGAGGCCGCGCCGTGCGGCTATCATCAAGCCGTCGCCGACAACGTCGAGCCCGGGAGTCTTTATCGCTATCGTCTGAACGACAAGGAGCGGCCCGATCCCGCTTCGCGCTTCCAACCTGACGGCGTGCACGGCCCGTCGCAAGTCATCCCGTTCGACTTCGCATGGCACGACCAGAGTTGGTCCGGCATCGCACTGAAAGATTACCTCATCTATGAGCTGCACGTCGGAACGTTCACGCCGGAAGGAACGTTCGACGCGATCATCCCGCGGCTCGATTATTTGACGGAGCTGGGCGTCACCGCCGTCGAGCTGATGCCGGTCGCGCAGTTTCCCGGCGCGCGCAATTGGGGCTACGACGGCGTCTATCCGTACGCCGTGCAGAATTCCTACGGCGGAGCGGAGGCTCTCAAGCGCCTCGTCGACGCGTGTCACGGAAAGCACCTTGCCGTCGTGCTCGACGTCGTTTACAACCATCTCGGCCCGGAGGGAAATTACTTGTGGGACTTCGGCCCGTATTTCACCGAGCGTTATAAAACTCCGTGGGGGCCGGCGGTCAATTTCGACGCGGCGGAGAGCGACGAGGTCAGAAAGTTTTTCATTCAAAACGCGCTTTACTGGGTGACCGAGTTTCACATCGACACGCTGCGTCTCGACGCGGTCCACGCGATCTTGGACCGGTCGCCACGGCCGTTTTTACTCGAGTTGAGCGAAGCGGTTCACGAGCAAGCCAAGCGGCTGAACCGCAGGATCCATCTCATGCCCGAAAGCGTGGACAACGACCCCCGTCTGCTGCGCGCTCGCGAGCTGGGCGGTTTTGGGCTGGACTCGCAATGGAACGACGACTTTCACCACTGCGTTCACGTGCTCTTGACCGGCGAGCGGACCGGTTATTACGCCGACTACAGTCAATTGAACCAGCTGGCGAAAAGCTTCAGAGACGGCTTCGTGTACTCGGGCGAGTATTCCCGCTTTCGCAAGCGCCGCCACGGCAGCGCGTCGCGCGATATTCCGGCGGAGCGCTTCATCGTCTTCTCGCAAAATCACGACCAGGTGGGAAACCGTATGATGGGGGACAGGCTCTTCCAACTCGCCGGCTTCGAAGGCGCCAAGCTCGCCGCGGGCGCGGTCTTGCTCGCGCCGTTCATCCCGCTGCTCTTCATGGGCGAAGAATACGGCGAGACGGCGCCGTTTGCGTATTTCATCAGTCACGGCGACCCGGAGCTGGTGGACGCCGTGCGGAAAGGCCGGCGCGGCGAGTTCCGCGCCCTGACCGGGGAAAAAGAGCCGCCTGACCCGGAGTCCGAGGCGACTTTCCAAAGCGCGAAGCTGAATCACGACCTGCGCGCGCAAGAGCCGCATCGCGCCCTGTTCGGCCTGTACCAGCGCTTGATCCGTTGCCGCAAAGAGATTCCCTGTCTGGTCGATCTCAATAAAGACGCGGTCGAGGTGGTCGGCGACGACAAAAAAAAGCTCCTGTTCGTGCGGCGCTGGAGCGGGGAGGATGAGGCGTTCATGCTGTTCAATTTCAATTCATCGGCAATGACCTTCGAGCCGCCGTTTGCGTGCGGGCGTTGGAGCAAGCTGCTCGACTCGGCGGAGGAAGAATGGCGCGGGCGCGGCAGCGCGATTCCCGAGCGGCTCGACGCGGAGAAGGAGACCGCGCTCAGGATTTCGCCGTTGGCGTTTGTTCTCTTCCGGCGGGAGCTGAAAAATTCCGGGAGCGCCGCCCGTGAGAGGGCCGCAGGCCCCGCCGGGAGTGCAGGCCCCGCCAGGAGTGCAGGCCCCGCCAGGAGTAATAGATGAGCTGGATCGCCTGGCCGGGCAAACCGTTTCCGCAGGGCGCGACGTGGGACGGCTCGGGAGTGAACTTCGCGATCTTTTCCGAGAACGCCACCAAGGTGGAGCTCTGTCTGTTCGATACGCCGGACGCGAGCCGGGAAACCGCGCGCCTTCCGATGATCGAGCGCACCGCGCAGATCTGGCACTGCTATCTCCCCGAGGCGCGCCCGGGGCAGCTCTACGGCTTCCGCGCGCACGGTCCGTACGCGCCCGAGGAGGGACACCGGTTCAATCTTGCCAAGCTCCTCCTCGATCCTTACGCGAGAGCGATCGCCGGAAAAATCGACAGCAACGACTCGCTCTTCGGCTACAAGCTCGGACATCCCGAGGCTGATCTCTCCATCGACAGATTGGACAGCGCCGCCGGCATACCGAAGTGCGTGGTCATCGATCCGGCGTTTACCTGGGGCGACGATGCGCCGCCGCGCATCCCGTGGCACAAGACCTTAATTTATGAGATGCACGTGAAAGGCTTCACCGCGCGCCATCCGCAAGTGCCGCGCGAGCTGCGCGGGACGTACGCCGGTCTCTCGTCTCCCGCGGTGATCGAATATCTCCATTCGCTCGGCATCACTGCGGTCGAGCTGATGCCGGTGCATCAATTCGTGACTGACAAGTATCTCATCGACAAAGGCCTGACGAACTACTGGGGCTACAACTCGATCGGCTTTCTCGCGCCGGAGGCGCGCTATTCGCGCAGCGGCGTGCTGGGACAGCAGGTGAGCGAGTTCAAGACGCTGGTGAAGGCGCTCCATCGCGAGGGGATCGAAGTGATTCTCGATGTCGTCTACAACCACACGGCGGAAGGCAATCACCTCGGGCCGACGATTTGCTTCCGCGGGATCGACAACGCCGCTTACTACCGCCTCGTCGCCGACAACCCGCGCTACTACATGGACTACACCGGCTGCGGCAATACGTTGGACATGACCCATCCGCAAGTGCTCAGGCTCATCATGGACAGCCTGCGCTACTGGGTCATGGAAATGCACGTCGACGGATTCCGCTTCGATCTCGCTTCGGCGCTCGCGCGCGAGCTGCACGAAGTGGACCGTCTCGGCTCGTTCTTCGATATCATCCATCAAGACCCGATTCTCTCGCAGGTCAAGCTCATCGCCGAGCCGTGGGATCTCGGCGAAGGCGGATATCAGGTGGGAAACTTTCCCGTCGGCTGGGCCGAGTGGAACGGCGTGTATCGGGACAACGTGCGGCGCTATTGGAAAGGGGACGGCGGGCAGGTGGGAAGCCTGGCGTATCGCTTGACCGGCTCGTCGGACCTCTATGGTCACACCGGGCGGCAGCCGTACGCGAGCATCAATTTCGTGACGGCGCACGACGGCTTCACCTTGCACGACCTCGTCAGCTACAACGAAAAGCACAACGAAGCCAACAAAGAGAACAACCAGGACGGACACAACGACAACTTGAGCTGGAATTCCGGCGTCGAAGGACCGACCGACGATCCCACGATCCTGGCGCTCAGGCGGCGCCGGATGCGCAACTTTCTGGCGACGCTCATGCTGTCGCAGGGCGTGCCGATGCTGCTCGCGGGCGACGAGATCTGCCGCACGCAGCGCGGCAACAACAACGCCTACTGTCAGGACAGCGAGATCTCCTGGCTCGATTGGGAGCTGGACAGGCCCAAGCAGGAGCTGTTGGAGTTCATCCGCTACCTTATCCGGTTATTTCAAGCGCATCCGGTGCTCAGGCGGCGCCATTTCTTTCACGGGCGGAAGATCCGCGGCTCGGAAGTCAAGGACTTGACATGGTTCCGTCCCGACGGCAAGGAAATGACCGAGGAGGATTGGAACAATCCGGAGACGCGCTGCTTCGGCCTGCGTCTGGCGGGCGACGCGATCGAGGAGCTGGACGAGCACGGCAACCGGATCGTCGACGACACTCTACTGATTATCTTGAACGCGCATCACGAGCCGCTGCCGTTCGTCTTGCCGGCGCACAGGCCGCGGCTCCGTTGGGAGATCCTGCTCGATACGCGCGAGGCGATCGGAAGGGGCGCGGAGCAGATCAGGCGCGGCGGCGAAGCGTTCGAGCTCGAAGGCCGCTCGCTCGCGCTTTTCCGGCTGCACGGCGCGAACGAAGGGGGAAACGGCGAACAGCTCTCCATGCCAATGAAGCGAAACAGGAAGCCGGCGCAACGATAACGGTCCCGTTCGATGGCCGATCTCAGAATACCGCGCGCCACCTATCGCCTGCAATTCAACCAGGCATTCACCTTCGCGGACGCCAAAGCGGTTTTGCCGTATCTCCATGACCTCGGCATCTCGGATATTTACGCGTCGCCGATCTTTCGCGCGCGCGCGGGCAGCACGCACGGCTACGACGTCGTCGATCCCACGCGCCTTAACCCGGAGCTCGGAAGCGCGGCCGAGTTCGCGGCCTTGATCGACGAAGCGCGCCGATTAGGCATGGGCTGGCTGCAGGACATCGTGCCCAATCACATGGCGTACGACGGCGCGAATCGCATGCTCACCGATATTTTGGAAAACGGCGCGGCTTCTCCTTACTTCGACTTCTTCGACATCGACTGGGAATCTCCTCACGAGAGCCTCAAGGGAAAAGTTCTCGCGCCGTTTTTGGGCAGCTTTTACGGCGAGGCTCTGGAAAACGGCGAGATCAAATTGAACTACGGCGAGAACGGGTTGTCGGTGAGCTATTACAGCCTCCGCTTCCCGCTGAATATCGAGTCCTACAGCAGCGTTTTCCTGCACGGCTTGGGCGCGCTCAGGCGCAAGCTCGGAGCCCAGGACGCCGATTTCGTCAAGCTCCTCGGCGTTTTGTACGTGCTCAAGAACCTGCCGCCGAAGGAGGAGGCGAAAGAAAGAACCGACCAGATCAACTTCGTCAAGCGGATGTTGTGGGAGCTTTATTCGACGAACGCCGCGATCAAAGAATTTGTCGGCGCCAACATCGCCCGGCTCAACGGAGAAAAGGGCAACCCGCATAGCTTCAACGAGCTGGATCAGGTTCTTTCCGAACAGCTTTTCCGCTTGTCTTTTTGGAAGGTGGCGACCGAGGAGATCAATTACCGCCGGTTTTTCAACATCAACGAGCTGATCTCGCTCCGGATGGAGGACGAAAAGGTCTTCCGCGAGACCCACGCGTTCATCCTCGAGCTGGTGCGCGCCGGGAAGCTCACGGGCTTGCGGGTGGACCACATCGACGGCCTTTACGATCCGGCCAACTATCTGAGGAGAATCCGCCAAGAGATCGGCCCGGCCTATCTGGCGGTCGAGAAGATTTTGGCCCTGGACGAGCCGCTGCCGGAGTCCTGGCCGATTCAGGGCACGACCGGCTATGAGTTTTTGAATTATTTGAACGGGATCTTCTGCGAGAAAAAAAACGAGCCGGCGCTCTCCGAGATCTATCGCCGGTTCGCCGGCTTGCAAACTCCGTATCCGGATCTCGTCAGCGAAAAAAAGCGGCTCATCATCGGCAAGCACATGGCCGGCGACGTCGACGGCCTGGCGCATCTTCTAAAAAAGCTCTCGAGCCGCGACCGCTACGCGAGCGACATCACGCTGTACGGCCTAAAGCGCGGGCTGGTCGAAGTGTTGGCCTTTTTCCCGGTTTACCGGACCTACGTCAACCCTTTGGAATACGGCGACGAGGACCGGTTCCGCCTTCAGGAGGCGATGAACCGCGCCAAGGACTACAATCGGGGCCTGCTGCTCGAGCTCGATTTCATCGAACGATTTCTCCTGCTTCAAACCGACCGCCAGCTCCCCGTCGAGGAGAGAAATCAATGGATCCACTTCATCATGCGGTTCCAGCAGCTCACCGGCCCGCTGATGGCGAAAGGCTTCGAGGATACCGCGCTCTACATCTATAACCGTCTCGTGTCGCTGAACGAAGTGGGGGGCGATCCCGGGCGCTTCGGCGTTCCGCTCGAGACGTTCCATCAGTTCAACGCCATGCGGTCGCGCCAGTGGCCCCATGCGATGAGCGCGACTTCGACGCACGACACCAAGCGGGGCGAGGACGTCCGCGCGCGGATCAACGTCCTCTCGGAACTGCCGAAAGAATGGGAAAAGAAAATCTCCCGTTGGACGCGGCTGAATCCGAAAAGAAGCGGCGGGACGGGACAAGAAGTTCCGGATCGCAACGATGAATATTTTCTCTATCAGATGCTCGTCGGCAGTTTTCCGCTCGACGGCGACGCGCAGGACTATCGCGAGAGACTTAAAAATTACATGATCAAGGCGGTGCGCGAGGCCAAGGTCCACACCGAATGGCTGAAGCCCGACGCGGCCTACGAGGACGCGTTCGTCGCCTTTGCGGATGAATTCTTGAAAACCGAGCCGCCGAGCCGCTTCTTGAGCGACTTCCTGCCGTTTGTCGAGAAGATCGCCTTTTACGGCATGCTCAACTCTCTCTCACAGACGGTTCTCAAGATCGCCGCGCCCGGCGCGCCGGATTTTTATCAGGGCACGGAGTTTTGGGAGCTGAGCTTCGTCGATCCCGACAACCGCCGCCCGGTCGATTTTAAGAAGCGCATCGAGCTGCTGAAAGATTTGAAGCGGCGGGAAAAAGACGACCGCGCCGCTCTGGTCCAAGAACTTCTCGCGCGCTGGACGGACGGCCGGATCAAGCTCTACACGATCTACAAGGCGCTCAACTTGCGCCGGACGGAGACAGAACTGTTCCAGTCAGGCGACTATCTGCCTGTCCACGCCGCGGGAAAAGTTAAGGAGAACGTCTGCGCTTTTCTCAGGCGGAAGGATAATGCGTCGGTCTTAACGGCCGCGCCGCGCCTGGTCACGGGCCTTACCGGCGTCGGCGCGCCGCCGCTCGGCGAGCGCGCATGGGGCGGCAGCGTCCTGATGCTGCCGGCGGAAGCCCCCGATCGATGGCGGAATATTTTTACCGGAGAAGAACTGAGAGCTTCATCCGCCGATGGGAAAAAAGAGCTGCGCCTGGCCGACGTGTTGCACAATTTTCCCGCCGCGATTCTGACCACCGGGGGCCGACGGTAAGCCGGGCGGTCGTTATCCGCGCGGTCGGCCCGTCCCGGCGTTCTTTGGCTCAATGTCGGGACCGCGCCTCAGGTAATTCCCCAGGCCGAATTACAATATTTACCCGCTTTATTAGCTCCAGCTTACCCGTATATTTGTTCCTCAATGCGCCGGGCTTCTCGTGGTCGCGGCGTGACAGATCTATTTAGCACCGGTGCCCATCCGGTCGATTTACTGGAGGCGGAACATGGAAGAAGGCAGTTTCCGGCAAGAAGAGGTCGCGATGCCGGGTCGCTATTGGGAAGCGCTCCGAGGAAAAGCTCCTTTAGAACCGGAACGGAAACTCATGCTCGCCGTTCTGGAGGAGGCCATCCACACCTATCGCCAAAATATACTTACATCGAGACGCCTCCTGCGCGAAGTGGAGACTTGGCTGTTCGACAACCAAGCCGATGACCCTTTTTCGTTCCAGGCGATCTGCGATGCTTTAGATTTAAGCGCGGAATGCGTTCGGCGCGGCATACTGCGCGCGCCGCCCATCCCGACGAAAAAGCAGCGGCCTCATTTGAGCCTGGAAGAAAAGAAAAGAA
>DASXRG010000198.1:0-10037 GCA_036506735.1 Binatia bacterium
CGACCTTTATCACCGCGAGGCCGAGCGTGTGGTGCCGTACTCGGATATGCAAAAAGCGGTCGGCATCATGAACCGCCTGCAGGACCCCAAGATGATGGACGACGTCGGCGCGGCCATCGCGCATTTGAAGGCGCAGAATTATGTCAAGCCGGGTTCCATCGGAGTGACGGGATTCTGCATGGGCGGCCGGTTCACCTACTTGACGGCGGCGCACTATAATAAGGATATTAAAGCCGCGGTTGCTTTCTACGGCGGCGGCATTCCGATGGGCAACCCGAGCCCGCTGTCACGCACCGCCGAATTCAACTGCCCGATCTATCTTTTCTTCGGCGCGAAAGACCCGCTGATTCCGCAAGATCATGTGGCGCAAATCAACAAGGCGCTGACGGACAGCCACAAGACCTTTATGATCAAGGTCTACCCGGATGCGACGCACGGATTTTTCTGCGACGAGCGGCAGAGCTATCACGCCGACTCGGCCAAGGATGCCTGGGAGAAATTCAAATCTTTCTTCGCCCAACATTTAAAGTAGCCGGGCGGCGCTTTCCGCTCTCGTCCGGACAGGACAAGGTTTTTACGTGCCGCAAAAAAACAGCCACCGGCAGGTAACCGTCGGCCTCGTCCAGATGAGCGCGGGCGAGGACATCAAGCTCAATCTGGAAAAAGCGGTTGCGGGAATCGCGGCGGCGGCAAAAAAGGGCGCGCAGATCGTCTGCCTCCAAGAGCTGTTCCGCTCGCGTTATTTTCCCCAGGCTGAAACCGCCGAGAACTTCAAGCTGGCCGAGCCGATTCCCGGGCCGACAACCGACGCGCTCAGCCAGGTCGCCAGAAAAAAGAAAATAGTCATCATCGGCTCGCTTTTCGAGCAGCGCTCGGCCGGAATCTACCACAACACCGCGGTCGTGATCGGCGCGGACGGATCGATCCTGGGAAAATATCGCAAGATGCACATTCCCGACGATCCCGGCTTTTACGAGAAATTCTATTTTACTCCCGGCGATCTCGGGTTTTTGAGCTTCGATGCGGCGGTCGCCAAAGTCGGCGTGCTCATCTGTTGGGACCAGTGGTTTCCCGAGGCGGCCCGGCTGACGGCGCTCTGCGGCGCCGAGATTCTTTTTTATCCCACCGCGATCGGCTGGCTTCCCACCGAGCCGCCCGACGTCGCCAAGGCCCAGCGTAACGCCTGGGAGATGGTTCAACGCGGGCACGCGGTGGCGAACGGAATCTATGTCGCCGTTGCCAATCGCGTGGGACGCGAGGGAAAGCTCAAATTTTGGGGCAGCTCGTTTGTCGCGAGTCCATCGGGAGAGATCGTCGCCCAGGGAAAAACCGATCAGGAAGAAGTCTTGATTGCCCGCTGCGATCTGGAAAAAATCGCCGAGGCGCGACAAAGCTGGCCGTTTCTGCGCGATCGCCGCATCGACGCGTACGGCGGTTTAAGCTCCCGATTCCTCGACGAAGGCTCGCGATAGATCCCCGGCGCCGTCTCCGTCGCCTATTTATCATTCAATGAGTAATCGTTCTGGAGAAAAACCGTCGCCGAAACAGCTCGGCTACCGGATGCCGGCGGAATGGGAGCCGCACGAGGCGACATGGCTCGCCTGGCCGAACAATCGGGAGACCTGGCCTGAGCAGCTCGAAGACGTCCGGAATATTTGGGTCGAGATGGCGCACGCGCTCGCTCCGGCCGAAAAAGTCCATCTGTTGGTCAACGACGAGCGCGAGCAAAACGATGCCGCCGAGCGGCTGGCGCGCGCGGGAGCGCGCTTAGACAACGTTTCTTTTCATCGAATTCCGACGGTGGACGTTTGGATGCGGGATTACGGCCCGACCTTTGTCACGCGCAGAAATAACGACGCACCGCTCGCGCTGAACGACTGGATATTCGACGGCTGGGGCAAGTATGAGTCCTACCGGCAGGACGACGGCGTAACGAAAATCATCGCGCGGGTTTTGGGCGTGCCGGCGTTCGAGCACGAGATCGTTCTCGAAGGCGGCTCGATCGACGTGAACGGGCGCGGCACTTGCCTCACGACCGAGCAGTGTCTCCTGAATCCCAATCGCAACCCGCATTTGACTCGAAGGCAAATCGAAAAAGTGCTCGAAGCTTCTCTCGGCGTCCGGCACGTCGTCTGGCTCGGCGAAGGAATCGCCGGCGACGACACCGACGGGCATATCGACGACATCGCCCGCTTCGTCAATCCGACGACGGTGGTTTGCGCGATCGAGGACGATCCGAAGGACGAGAACTACGCGCCGCTCAAGGAAAACTACGAGCGCCTCCAAGCCGCGCGAGACCAGGATGGAGGAAAGCTGACTATCGTTCCGCTTCCCATGCCCGGCAAATTGGCTTACAACGGCGCAAGACTGCCGGCGAGCTATGCGAATTTTTACCTTGCCAATGAAGTTATCCTGGTTCCGATTTACGATCATCCGAACGACCGCGCGGCTCTCGGCGTTCTGGCAGAGCTTTTTCCCGATCGCAGAGTGATCGGCATGCCTTCGGCGCCGCTTGTGATCGGTCTGGGGGCAACTCACTGCGTAACCCAGCAGCAGCCGCTGGTGGAAAATTCCTTCAGGGCTTGACAAAACGACTCTAAAATCCGTAAGCTAGCGCTGATTCATGGGACAGGTGATCCATCTTAAGGAGATCCACCAGGCCCGGCGGCGGCGCACGGAGAAGGTCAACATGGACGAGTGCGTCGAGCTGCTCGAGTGGAACCTCAAGAGGAGCCTGGATCAATATTTTTCATCTCCGCCCGAGGAGAGGTCAATGCGGGCAACCCAAATCCGCAAGCTGAGCGAGATCCTGGAATACGCCCTGCGGCTTCTCTAGCGGCAGAGCGTTCAATTGTGGACTCGCTGAATCCCATCCTGATTGTCCTGCTGCTGCTCTGTGGTTTCGCCGCTCTCGGATGGATTCTGCTGCGCCGCCTGCAAACCTTGCTCGGAGAAAAAAAGGAAGACCAATCTCTGATTCTCATTCAACAGCAGATCGACCAACTCCGCGGCCACCTCACACAGGCCGTCGACGGCAGCACGCAGCTCATCCATCAGCAACTCGGCCAGGTGCTCGGCAATGTGAACGAGCGACTCAAAGAGAGCACCGAGGTCTTGCAACAAACGCAGCACACCCTGGGCGAGAGGCTGGACAACGCCGCGCGCGTGGTGGGAAACGTGCAGAAGAGCCTGGGCAGCCTGGAAGAGGCGAACCGTAGAATCTATGAAGTCGGCAAAGACATCGCCTCGCTGCAGGAAATTTTGCGCGCGCCGAAGCTGAGGGGCGGACTGGGAGAGTTTTTTTTGGGCGACCTTTTGAGCCAAATCCTTCCCGCCGGCCACTTTACCCTTCAACACCCCTTCAGGAGCGGGGAGCGAGTCGATGCGGTGATCAAGCTGGGTGGCTCGCTCGTGCCCGTCGATTCCAAGTTTCCGCTGGAGAATTTCAAGCGGATATTCGACGGCGCGACGGACGAGGAAAAAAACAAGGCGAAGCGACTGTTCGTGATCGACGTGAAGAAGCACATCGACGCGATCGCGACCAAGTATATCCTGCCGGACGAAGGGACCTACGACTTCGCGCTGATGTATGTCCCGGCGGAGAACGTCTATTACGAAACCATCATCAAGGACGATTCGATGGGAACCGAGAAGAGTCTCAGCACGTACGCTTTGACCAAAAGGGTCATCCCGGTTTCCCCCAACAGCTTTTACGCCTACCTTCAGGCGATTTTGCTGGGGCTCAAGGGCATGAAGATCGAAGATCGCGCGAAAGAAATCATTCAGTACTTGAGCCGGCTGGAGAGCGATTTCACGAAATTCCGGGACGATTTCAATCTGGTGGGAAAGCATCTCGGGCATGCCCAAACGTGCTTTCAGAGCGCGGACAAGCGGCTCGATCAATTCGGCCAAAAGCTGCTGGCCGCGGACAGCGAAAAAAAGGAGATTCCCGATCTGTTATAATCGTGCGGACGATATCTTTGGGGGCGAATTAGTCAGGAAATGAGATTTACACTTTTTTCCCGTCTGGTTCTCGGCTACCTCGCGATATTTTTTCTGGTGATGGCCGTCGGCATCTACGCCGTTTATCAGTTGCGGCGTATTCAGGAGATAACGCGATCGGTGATCGAGCGCGACGGCCGGTTGCTGGACTTGGGAGAGAAACTCGGCGACGCGCTGCTCTCGCAGGTGCGTTACGAGAAAAAGTTCCTGATCACGAAGGACCAGGTTTTGTACGACCAATTCATGCTGTTCCGAAAGGATTTTCAACGGCTGCTCGATCAGGCGATCCCGGTCGCCGATGCGCGCGCGCGGATCTTGTTGAAGAACGTCGGCGAGGGCTATCAGCGCTACCAGGAGCTGGTCGCCGAAGAGATCGATTTGCTGAAGGCACGCAAGGCCTACGCGGAAGAGCGCTACCAACGGGAAAAAGAAACCGCGGTGAACGAAACCTTGGGCGATCTGGAAAAATTGAAGGTCCGCGGCCAGCAGCGCAGCGAGGGTAAGTTGACCGGGCTGGCCGCGGCGGGCGCCGACGCGCACCAGATCGCGATGGTGATCGCAGCCGTGTCGCTCGTGCTGGTCCTCGCCATTTCGCTCTTGATTACGCGCAGCGTCACGCGGCCGCTCTCCGCTCTCAAGGAGCGGACCGGCCAGATCGCGCGCGGCGAGTTCGAAGGCAACCTGGAGTTCAGCTCGCCGCCGGAGATCGCGGAGCTGGCGAGCGCTTTCAATATCATGTGCGATCGTTTGAAGGACCTCGACAATATGAAGTCCGAGTTTTTCGCCACGATGTCGCATGAATTGCGCACGCCTTTGACGTCGATCAAAGAAGGGATCGGGCTGTTGCTCGAAGGAGTGGGCGGCACGGTCACCGATAAGCAGCGAAGGCTGCTGAGAATCCTGGCGGAGGAGAGCGATCGGTTGATCCGGCTGGTCAATTCCTTGCTCGATCTTTCCAAGATGGAAGCGGGGATGATGACATACAGCCTCGAACCCGCGAGCCTCGCCTCGGTCATCCATCGCGCGGTTACCGAGATCGGCCCGCTCGCCGAGGCCAAAAGGATCAAGATCGAGGCGAAGGTCGCCAAGCAGATGCCTTTGGTGAAAATGGATCCCGATAGAATTCTCCAGGCGCTCAGGAACCTGGTCGGCAACGCGGTGAAGTTCACCCCCGACGGCGGCCGGGTGACGTTGTCGGCGGAGCAGAAGAACGGCAACGTGCAGGTAACGGTCACCGATACCGGCCCCGGCATCTCGCCGGACGATCTTCCGATGATTTTCGACAAGTACCGGCAGGGGAATTCCAAGTCCTCTTACATGCTGCGGGGAACGGGTTTGGGTTTATCCATAGTCAGGCACATCATCACGTCTCACGGCGGTCACGTATGGGTAGAAAGCGAAGCAGGACAGGGCAGCTCGTTTATTTTTGTCTTGCCCAGCTGATCCTCGTTTCGGTTTGGGGCTGCGCCACAGCCCGGCCCGTGCGGGAAAGCGCCGGTGACGAGAGCGTGCAGGCCATTCTGCGCGGCCGGCGGCTCCTCGCCCAGCAGGACTATGACGGTTCGGTGAAAGAATTTCAGAAGGCGTTGGCTCTGTCCGCCAACAAGCCGCCGGCGGACGACGCGATCTTTCATCTGGGGCTGATTTCGACGCACCCCGGCAATCCTAAAAAAGACTACCGGACGGCGATGAATTATTTTAACCGGATGATCAAGGAGTACCCGCAGAGCCCGTGGGTGGATCAGGCGAGGGCCTGGGTCGCGGTGATTCAATCGAATGAAAAGCTGGCGGAGACTCTCGAAAAGTCCAAGAAGGTGGATATCGAGATCGAAGAAAAAAAACGGCAGAAAGAGAGATAGAATAGATCATGGTGCAAGGAAAGATCCTGGTCGTCGACGACGACCGAAACCTGTTGGAGCTGGCGCGCATGAGACTCGAATCGGCGAGCTACGAGGTGGCCACCGCGCTGACGGAAGAACAGGCGGTCGAGACGATCAAAGCGCAGCTCTTCGATCTGTCCATCGTCGATCTGCAACTGGTCAGGCAGGACGGCATCTCGCTCATGCAGGAACTGCACGCGATCAACCCCGAGATGCCGGTGATCATTCTTACCGCCTACGGGACCATCGAGAGCGCGGTCGAGGCGATGAAAAAAGGCGCATACAGCTATCTCACCAAGCCGTTCGAATCGCGCGAGCTGTTGTTTCAGCTTGAAAAGGCGCTGGAGAACCGCCGCTTGAATTCCGAGGTCAAGCGGCTGCGCGGCCTGCTCGAGGAGCGCTACGGCTTCGACAACATCGTGGCCAAGAGCGACAAGATGCGCAAGCTGCTGGAGCTGGTTTCGCGCAGCGCCAAAACCGACTCGACGATCTACCTCTACGGCGAAAGCGGCACGGGCAAGGAGTTGATCGCCAAGGGCGTGCATCTCAGCAGCGAACGGCGCGATCGCGCCTTTGTCGCGATCAATTGCGCGGCGCTGCCGCAGGCGTTGCTCGAGAGCGAGTTGTTCGGCCATGAGAAAGGGGCGTTTACCGGCGCGGTCAGAAAAGCGCCCGGTCTCTTAACTCAGGCGGACGGTGGAACTTTCTTTCTCGACGAGATCGGCGACATGCCGCTGGCCATTCAAGCGAAGCTGCTGCGGGTGCTCGAAGAGAAAAAGTTCTACCCCGTCGGCGGCGAGAAGCCGGTCGCGGTGGACGTCAGGTTGATCGTCGCGACCAACAAAGATCTGGAGAGCGAAGTCAAGAAAGGAACGTTCCGGGAAGACTTGTTTTACCGGATTCACGTCATTCCCATTTTTCTACCGCCGCTAAGAGACAGGAGAGAGGACATCCCGCCGCTGGTCGAGCACTTTCTGCAAAAATTCAACCAGAGAACGAAGAAAGAAATTAAAGGTCTGACGCCTCAAGCGATGCAGAGATTGATGCTTTACGATTGGCCGGGCAACGTGCGGGAGCTCGAGCACGTCATCGAATACGCCGTGGCTATGACGCAAACCGACGTTATCACAGAGGACCTGACTCTGCTCAGGACCAAGCTGTCCGCCGAAGAGCCGTGGAGGCCGCTTAAGGCCGCCAAAGGCGCGTTCGAAAAAAATTATTTGATCCGCTTGCTCGAGCTGAGCGGGGGCAATGTAAGCCAGGCGTCGAGGCTTGCGGGCAAATACCGCGCGGACTTTTATGATTTGTTGAGAAAACACGATTTGAATGTGGACGACTTCAAAAAGTCCCGGTGACACTTCGGAAACTAGCCTACGACTCGGAACACTCCCTGCCCGACCTCCTTGCATAGCGTGATGCAAGGCGGGTGACGATTTCCGGTATTTCAATCAATCGTCGGCAAAGCCGCAATTTTTCAGACACCGAATAGTTTGGTGAAAAAGGGACGGTTTCGGGAAAATCCCGAACCCCCCGCTTTTCAATCCCCTCTGCAGTTGAGTGGCATCCAGTTTGCTCTCAATTGATTTTTGTCCATGCGCGAAGGCTCAACGATGAGCGCGCTGGTCGCGACCGGCGCGGTTGCGCATTCGTTGGCGTGTTCGAGAGGCGTGATGCTCGAATTCAACTTTGAGGGAGGTATCTAATGTTCAATAAAGTCAGAACCGTTACAGTTTTGTTTGTGCTTTTGGTTTTCGGTCTCGCAGTGAGTGATCTCGAGGCTAAGGGGAAGGGCCCCAAATTGAGTAGCCTCGACGGTACCCTTTATATGGTCGACACCAAAGCGGGTACGGTAACGCTCAAGGATGGCGGCGGCGGGCTTACCAATTTAAAGGTCGGGCGCAAAAGCAAGGTTCTACGCAACAATAGAAAATCGACTCTCAGCGGCCTGGCTTTGGGCGATCAGGTCAGAGCTCTTTACGACAATTCCCATAACGCCCAGCAGCTCGGGGCCACGGGACCGGTCGTGAGCACCGTACAAGGCGGAGTGGGGAACGTCGCTTCGAGCACGGGTGTCGTCCAAATCAAGACCGGACAGACCGCCAAGAATGCTCAAACAAGCAGCCAAACACGCGTCGTACGAAACGGCAAGATCGTGTCGCTCAAATCCCTGACGCTTAGGGATAGAGTGACGGCCCATCTAGCTCCGGGTGGTTCGCTGGTCAGTAGGGTGGAAGGCGCTGATGATGCGGTAGATCTCCAGGCTGAGGGACCGGAAGAAGCTGAGGTGAAAGGGACCATTACGGCGATCGACACGGTGGCTAACACTATAACCGTCACCCCGGAAGAAGGTCCCGAGGTCACGGTAAACGTGACGGCGGACACTCTGATAGAAGTCGAAAGCGAGTCAGAGGGAGAGGGAGACGGTGAGGGCGAAGGCGAGGGAGACGGCGAAGTGACCGCCGATAGCGTAACGATTAACGACTTCACCGAAGGTCTTTTCGTCGAGGTTGTCTACGATCCGGTCACGCTCAACGCTTTCCGCATCGAGGTCCAGGATGAAGCGGCGGAGGGCTACGCCGAAGGGCCGATCACGGCGATAGACCCCCTCGCCGGCACCGTGACGATCGATTGTTATGGAACGCCGGTCACCGTGATCGTGAACGCCAGCACGGAGATCAAACGCAATGACGAGACCGTGACCCTGGCCGATTTACAGATCGGCGATGAGGCGATGGCGGAATACAATACCGTCACAATGATCGCCAAAGAAATCGAAGTGGAATCCGAAAGCGGAGAGGGTGAAGGCGAAGGCGGGGGTGAAGGAACCGACTGAGCAATCGCCTCCTTGAGTTTGAAGACTACGCGGGGACCGGATCGTATCCGGTCCCCGCTTTTTTTGAGAGCCTCGAGTCGGGCAGCTAATCTAAGCAGGAATCGACATAAAAAACCGGCACGTCTTGCGATGGCGTGCCGGTTCTTTGGGAGACAAAACTTATTGAAGCCTGGCAAAAAGGCGCTGTTGCCGGCTACTCCCGTATGGCTGCAGCCCGTCTTTGCAAGTAGGCGTTGCGCACCGCGCTATAAAGATCGACGACCGATTCCTCGACGCGCTGAAACGTCGTCAAGTTGAGAGAACGCTCGTTGATGCCGTCGGTGGTGAGAATCCCCAGTTTGGCGCCCCACGGGAGGATATAGCTGAGCGGATTCATCAAAGCGTCCATGACATTACCGACGCCGTCACGAATTGTTAAAGGCGGCGGGTAAAGGGGAAGTATCAGATAGGGACCCGTCTTGGCGCCCCAGAAACCCAACGTCTGACCGAAATCCTCATCGCTTTGTTGGATCCCCATGCCGTCTTTGGCGACGTCGACAAAACCGGCAAATCCAATAGTGGTATTGATTGTAAACCGGCCTACTTCTTTAAGCGCCCGGTTCCATTTAAGTTGAAAGGCGTTATTAACCACGCGCCGAACCACGAATAGATTGTCGATGGCGTTATGCATGCCGCGCTGAATCGGGTCGGGGAACACGGCATCCCACGCAGTGGCCACCGGTTTGATAATATGACGGTCCAGCCCGCGATTGAACCTGAACATCGGCTCGTTGAATCGCTCCCAAGGGTCTTGCTCGGCTTCAGCATCCAATGCGGCGGCCTCAGCTTCGTTCAACATGATGTACCCGACGAAGCCGGAAGGTGCCTCCGTTTCCAAAGATTCCGTCGGTACGCTTTGCTCTTCCTCCGCGCGCGCAGTCCGACCGCTCCCCAGGCTTAGCGCCAGCGCCGCTAAAAAAATGACTAACGCTCCTCCCAAGCCCGCCAATCGACCGTCTGTCGTCATTTTATCCTCCTGGTTTTTGAACACTTGCTACCTTTACACGAAGTCGCTTCGTGGGTCAAGTTGTTCGGCCCATTTAAAGTAACTTTCGGCCGGTTTGAGTGTTTCTTAAAAGTTTGCAAACCCCTGTGTAATCAGATATTTTCAAGGCATGGTCGAGGCCAAAAATAGGCCCCCTACCGTCCTGCTGGGGGTTTCGGGCGGCATCGCCTGCTACAAGGCGGTCGAATTGGTTCGCCTGCTGGTCCGGGACGGTTTTGCGGTGCAAGTGATGATGACTCGCGAGGCGATGCAATTTGTCACTCCTCTGACATTTCAA
>DASXRG010000199.1:0-50888 GCA_036506735.1 Binatia bacterium
AGCTCGCGGTGCGTCGTGAGCGCGCCGATGGTGAGACCGTCTTTGGGATCGAAGCGGATTCCTTTGAGCTCGCCGATGCGCTTGATGTTGACGAGCGCTTTGGGCTGGAGCAGCCCCTGCTTCATCACGATGCTGAGATAGGCGCCGCCGGCATAGGGCCGCGCGTCGCCGCCGTATTGTTTGAGCAGCGCGCACGCCTCGGCGACCGTCGTCGGCTCGAGGTATTCGAAGTCTTTCATAAAAGTTTCACGTCAGCTTACACTTCTTACCGTACTAGTGAGAGCCGTGGCCCGTTCGGAGAGCCCGCGCATCCGACACCGGCGGTTGGAATAAGCACCAACCCATTGCGCGGCGTGGAGTCAGCCGTAGGCTGATCAGCCTCAGGCTGAAATGGGCTGCGGCTCTCATTGACACTTACACGTACTTCACTTTGTCGACGCCGGGGATTTCCACTTTCTCGAAGCGCCAGCGCTCCTTCATCGGCGCGGTGGCGTCGATACCCAATCCGGCGGTGACGCGGTTCTCCGGACAAGACGGGTCCAGAGTGGAACAGGCGATGCGCGGAATGATGATGGCGTCCTTGTCGGCCTGAAAGCGTGTGGCCATCGCCCAGTCCACCTGCATTGGATCGAAAGGATCGATGTCGTGGTCGACCACGATCACTTGCTTGAGACCGATCCCCATCGAAAGCAGCGCCAAAATCACGTTGCGGCCTTCGTTCTCGGCGCGTTTTTTTATCGACACCACGACGTGGTGGCGGAACGTGCCGCCGGGAGTCATGTTGACGCCACGCACTTCCGGCACGATCTTTTTGACTTCGCGATAGATCACCGCGGCGTTGCCGTATTCGATCAAGGTGTGGTTCTCGGTCACGGGCATGCCGGTGAGCGCCGTCTGATAAATCGGGTTCCGGCGCATGGTGATCGCGGTGACTTTGAGCACCGGCGCCTGCTTGGCCTCGCTGTAGCAGCCGGGATATTCCCCGTAGGGGCCGTCGGCGACCCGCTCGCCGGGAATCGTCACGCCCTCGATGACGATTTCGGCGGAAGCCGGCACCTCGACGTCGATCGTCTCGCACTTGGTGAGCTGCACCGGCGCGCCGCGGAGCCCGCCGGCGACGTGGTACTCGTCGATGCCGTAGGGTACCTTGGCTTGCGAGCCGACGACCAGCGCCGGCTCGACGCCGATCGCGGTCGCCACTTCCAACCCGCGGTTTTTCTCCTCGGCCTTTAAAATCATTCGGCCCAGATGGTGATCCGCGGGCGCCCAGAGCGACAATTTATCTTTTCCCAGGACCAGCATGCGGTGAATCGAGAGATTACGAATGTGCGTCTCCGGATCCTTGCCGACTTGCACGCCGATCGTGACGTACGGGCCGCAATCTTTGCTCGCATGGGTAACGATAGGTAACTTGCCCAAATCGACTTCTGCAGCCGTCCACTTGATTTCTTTGACCGGGCCGCTGGAGACGATCGCCGGCGGAATGCGCTTGTCTTCCAAGGTCAAGTAGCGCTCCAGCATCTGGTCTTGCGGAACGCCGAGCCCGAGCGCCACCAGCTTGCGCGTCCCGAACAAACCGCCCAGGACGCGCCAGCCGGAAAATCCTTTGACGTTCTCGAACAGAAGCGCAGGACCTTCGACGTCCGAAGCCTTGCGGATGCCGGCGGCGATGTCGAATTTCACGTCGACTTCTTCCTTGACGCGAAGGAGCTGCCCTTGTTCTTCGAGGTGGGACAAATAACCTCTCAAATCTTCAAACATGTTTAGTTCCTAACCGATGACATCCGGTGTGTCACCCAACACTGCCACACAATTTCTATCAGCGATTACGCTTGGAATCCAATCTTATTAACGGCAACACGTCCGTGATGAAACGCTCGATCTGACCGAGCTGGTCGCGCGAGGTAAAGCGCAACACCGGCGTCGTGATGCCCATGCCGATCCAAGTCTGGATCATCCGAGCGCACTCTTCCGGCGGGCGCTCAGCATGACGATCGATTCGAGGCGCGGTTTGTGAATCAGGCTGTCCCCGAACCACACGGATTCAAAGACACCGGACCGCTCCGCCAAGACCGCCGCTTCGAGGATCGTATCGATATTAGTCAGACCGAAGAGCACGCCGCGATTCGGAAGGCTCACGCCCCACTTGATAGGCAACCGGCCCATGATCTCACCGCCAACGACAGTGTTAGAAAAACACAGGGAGCGTGTCAAGGAAGGTCGTTCTTGACAGACCCCGTCGAGTTGCAGGATACGTTAAACGAGCAATGAAAGAGCGCGGAGGGTAACTCGACATGTCGAAGGATTTGCGGACCTATTTCGATGAGCTGCTGGAGAAGCGGCCAAGAGACGTCGTCGTGGTCGACCGCGAGGTCGATCCACACTACGAAGCCTCCGCCATCGTCGAGAAGTTCGAACGGGAAAATAAGTTTCCCCTAGTATTTTTCAAGAAGATCAAAAACTCCAAAATTCCGTTGGTGATCAACCTGGGCGCCACTTACGAACGGCTGGCGTTGGCTCTGGGATCACCGACGGTGCCACAGATGGTGAAGGACCTGGCGCACAGGGAGCACCGTCCGCTCCCGGTCAAAGAGGTCGCGGCGAAGGACGCGCCGGTCAAGGAAGTGATACTCAAAGGCGACGACGTCGATCTCGATCTCCTGCCGATCCTGACGCACAACGAAGGCGACGCCGGCAGCTACATCAACGCCGCCGCGTTGATCTGCCGGGAACGGGGCACCGACGCGGTCAACGTCGGCATTTACCGCCATCAAAAGCAGGGCAAAAAGCAGCTCGGTTTGATGATCAATCCGGCGAATCACGGAAACTACATCCGGACCGAGTACGAAGAGCATAACGAGCCCATGGAGGTCGCCCTCGCCATCGGCCATCACCCGGCGCTCAACATGGCCGCCGTCAGCAAACAGGCCGGAGTCGGCCAGGAGTTGGAGGTCGCCGGCGCCTTTTTGGGCGAGCCGCTGGAAGTCGTTAGAGGCGAGACGGTGAATCTGATGGTTCCGGCGCGCTGCGAAATCGTCATCGAGGGCATCGTGCCGCCGCACAAGCGCCAATACGAAGGACCTTTCGGCGAGTGGCCACACTACTATTACAAAGAAGGCGAGCAGCCCTACATCGAAGTGACCGCGATCACCATGCGCAAGAACCCGGTTTACCAGAGTATCCACAGCGCCCACTTCGAGCACAACATCATCGGCGCCGCGCCCCGGCTGGGAAGTCTCTTCCGCCGCATCCAGGAGGCCGTTCCCAGCTTGACCGGCGTGAACATGCCCATGTCCGGCGCCGCCCGGGCCCACTGCTATATCTCGCTCAAGAAGCGCGCCGAAGGCGAGCCGAAACAGGCGGCGCTGGCGGCCTTGGTGACGGATCCAAGCATCAAGCACGTGATCGTCGTAGACGACGATATCGACGTCTTTAACGAGACCCAGGTTCTCTGGGCGCTCGCGATGCGCTTCCAGGCGGATCGGGACTTGGTCACGATCTCCAACATCATCGGGTCCCACCTCAATCCCACTGCGTATGGCCACAACCGTATGGAAAAGGGACCAATGGAAACCAAGCTCATCTTCGACGCTACCAAGCCGTTGCCTCCGTACGATTTTCCGAAAGAAGCGCAGGCGCCGGATGCCGTGCTGAAGCGGGTTGACCTGGCGCGAGATACGCGGGCCTACGATCCGGCTAAAGACGACCAGATCATCACGGGGAAGAGGTAACGGTTGAATCGGATTGCTTCGGTCGATCAGACAAAACTTCGTTCCGCGGAGGAAAATCATGAGAATGCGATTCCTTCAAAGGTTCGTTTCATTCACTTGCGCACTGCTCATCTCCGGAGGCTCCGCGCTTGTCGGTGCGCAAACCCTGCCGGAAAAACTCCGCGTCGCCTACACGGTGATTGCGCCGACGCAGTTGAACGTCTGGACCGCCAAAGAGACCGGCTACTATGCCAAGCATGGGCTCGACGTTGAACTAGTTCTCCTGGTCGGGGCGCCGCTGGCCGTCGCCGCTCTGGTGGGCGGAGAAACACCGATCGTGCACACCGGGGCTTCCGCAGTGATCACCAGCAACCTGGCGGGTTCCGGGACCGTGCTGATTGCCGGGGCGATCAACCGGTTCCCTTACATTCTTTTCGTGACGGATCAAATAAAAAAAGTCGAGGACCTGAAAGGCAAAAAGTTCGGCGTCAGCCGCATCGGCAGCGCCGACAACGCCGCGGCCCAGACCGTGCTCGATAAATACGGCATCAAAGAGACCGACATAACTTACGTGCAAGCCGGCTCGATTCCCGCTCGCCTCGCGGCGATGCAGACCAACGCCCTTCAAGCGACCTTGCTGCAGGCGCCGGAAACTTTAAAAGCAAAAGAGATCGGCCTCCGGGCGCTGCTCGACTTCACCAAGCTCGATGTCGAATGGCAGCAGAACGGCGTCGCCGTGACGCGCGACTACATCAAGAAAAAACCCGACACGATCCGCCGCTTCATGCGGGCCTACGTCGAGGCGATCCACTACAATCTGACCAATCCAAAGGGCGCGCAAAAGATTTTGCAGAAGTATCTGGCGATCAAAGACGAGAAGCCCGTCGAAGAGGCCTACAATGAAATCGTGGTCAAGCTGACGCGCCGGGTGCCTTATCCTACAGAACCCGGCATTCAGCTATTTCTAGACCAATTGAAAATCAAGAATCCCAAGGCGGGACAAGCGAAGCCGAGCGATTTTACCGACATCAGCTTTTTGAAGGAGCTGGAGGAGAGCGGATATATCGACCGCCTGTACCGGTAAAAAAACTCTTCTTCCCGGACGCAAGTTCAGTGCTTGTAGATAGCAACCCTCAGCGGCTTGCCCCGGCCGCCTTCGGGGCAGGCGCTGATGCCGACCAGGCAATCCATGTCGGCGCGCAGCTCCATAGAATCACCGCCGGGCTTGGGCCGCGTCATCGCGTAGCGCATGCTGCCCGTCTTCCCGTTGATGACCATGGTCTGAAAAATATTGAGCGGGCTCGGCACGTCTTCCTTCGATACTTTATAAGGCTTTAACGCCTTGGCGAGATTCTCCCAGCAGCCGTGTTTCGGCGCCACGACTTTTTTTCGGCCGAGCTTCTTCCAGGTCGCGCCGTAAATCGCGAAGATCTTATCGCCCCATTTTTTATAGAAAGAGGTGCTGCACATCCCCTTTTCCAGATCGTGCGTTCCCGCGTACGTGTCCTTCACGATCGTCATCATCACGTTGTTGTATTTCGAGATCAGCAGGTCGCCGGTCGTGACATAGATCTTTCCCTGATCGACTTTGGTGCGCGCCTGGTCGAACCGCTCTTTGACGTTGCGCAGATTGAAGACGACGAAGTCCGCCGTCGATTCGCCGGTCACGCGAATCGTCTGGCCTTTTTTCACGACGAAAGTCCTGCCGCTGTTTTTTGGAATGACAGTTTCGCTTGCGTCCACGTCACGCTCCTGTTGTGTTCGATAGCATTTCATATGTCATCCGAATGTCTCGATCAAGCGCGGTGGGTTGAAAGACTTGTGTCGCGGCTTCAACGCCGCTTGCCAGATACCCTATGCGTCGCATAAGATAGGCCGCGACTTGACCGATTTTCGTCGTCGGGAGCCAAGCGTGAAACGACCGGCAGTTCCTGATCGCGTGAAAGAAAAATCGACTGCTACCCTCGTCCCGACGGGTTTTTTAATTCTCCAGCTTTTCGGGCTTCTGACATATACCGCAACCGTCGGAGCGCAATGGACCGACAACGCGCAGAAGTGCTTTAACGGCAAAGATCCCGACGCAATGATTCAGTACTGCACCAAAGCTATCGAGTCAGGTCAACTGGCCGAGGAGGAGCTCGCCTCCGTTTTTTCCAGCCGTGGCGATGCCTATTCCAACAAAACGGATTACGACGACGCGATTCGTGATTACGATCAAGCTATCTCGATAAATCCAAGGCTCCCCTCGGCTCTCACTAATCGCGGACGGGCTTATTCCGCCAAGAAGGATTATGCGCTTGCGTTCCAGGACTACGACCGGGCAATTGAAGCCGATCCAAACTACGTGCCGGCCTACTATTACCGTGGCTTGGTCTACGCCGACCAGCAAGACTATGAGCGCGCGATCCAAAATTTCGATCACGCGATCCAACGATACCCAGGCAATGCGTCAGTTTTTAATAGCCGCGGCATCGCTCATTATCAAAGAGGTGATCTCGATAAAGCGATTCGGGACTACGAGGAAGCGATCCGACTGGATCCCAAGAATGCCTATGCCCTCGTTAATCGCGGCTTGGCCTATTCAAAGAAGAAGGACGACGACCGGGCGATCAAAGACTATGACGAGGCGATCAGACTCAAACCCGATTTTGCAGGCGCTTTCAGCAACCGAGCCGCCGTCTATTACAACCGGAAGGAAACGACCCGGGCTATACAGGACTTGGATCAGGCAATCCGCCTGGATCCGACGGACCCACTAGCTTTTGACCTGCGCGGGTGTGTGTACTTTTCCATGGGCGATTACGACCGGGCTCTGCGCGACTTTGATCAAGCGATCCGCCTGAACCCGAGTTATGCCGGCGCCTTCACTGACCGCGGGTGGGTCCATTACAACAAGAACAATTACGACCGCGCGGTACAAGACTATGACGCGGCAATCGGCTTAGACCCCAATTCGGTAGCCGCGTTTTACGCTCGCGGCCTGGCTTACGCCGAGAAGAAAAATTACGATCAGGCAATTAAGGACTACGATCAGGCAATCCGACGGGACCCGGACCATGCTTCTTCGTTCTACAGCCGGGCGATCGCATATCGCAAAAAGGGAAACAGCGACCGAGCGATCGAGGATTACGACCGAGCGATCCGGCTACGCCCCGGCTACGCCGAGGCGTTTTTCGGCCGCGGCAATGCCTATCGCGACAAGAAAGACTATGGCCGGGCAATTCAGGACTATACGGACGCCATCCGGATAAATCCAAACGATGCTGATGCCTTTTTCAACCGGGCCAGTTCGTACTACGACAAAAAGGATTACGACCGCGCGCTCGAGGATTACGGCGAAGCGATCCGGCTCAATCCCCAGGATCCCGATGCATTCATCGCACGCGGCAATGTCTATGCCGACAAAAACGAGTACGATCGGTCGATCAAAGACTATAACGAGGCCAGCCGAATCAACCCCAACTACGCTCGCGCTTACTATAGCCGCGCTATCGTTTATCGGAATAAAAAGGACTATGACCGGGCGATTCAAGACTACGATGAGGCCATCCGACTAAACCCAAACGATGCCGATGCGTTCCTTAGTCGTGGCATCGTTTATGACGACAAAAAAAACTATAGCCGTGCGATCCAGGACTACGACCAGGCGATCCGGCTCAACCCAAACAATGCTCTCTTTTTTTACGACCGCGCCATCGCGTATAAAAACAAAGGCGATAATGACCGAGCGATCCAAGACTACGACCAAGCCATCCGGCTAAACCCAAACTACACCCTCGCCTTCTATAACCGCGCTGTCATCTATCGCAACAAAAAGGAGTATGACCGCGCAATTCAAGATTATGACCAGGCCATCCAACTCAACCCAAATGATGCTGATGCTTTTCTCGGCCGTGGTATCGTCTACGACGACAAAGAGGATTACGACCGAGCGATCCAGGACTACAACGACGGGATCCGCCTAAACCCAACTAATGCTCTCGCGCTCTACAACCGCGCCGTCGCGTATAGGAATAAAGGCGATCGCGACCGGGCGATTCAGGACTACGACCAGGCCATTCAACTCGACCCAAATTACGTCAATGCTTTTGTAGCGCGCGGCAATGTCTATCTAGACAAAAAGGATTACGACCGCGCGATCGCAGACTATGACGAGGCGATCCGCCTCAATCCAAAGTACGCCGCTGCGTTTAATGGACGCGGGCGGGCCTACTACGCTAAAAAGGATTACGACCGCGCGATCCGAGACTACGACGAGCGGATTCGGTTGGATCCGAGCGATCCTAATGGTTTCGTCATCCGTGGCAGCGTTTATTTGGACCGGAAGGATTACGATCGCGCGATCCAGGACTACGACCAGGCGATCCGATTAAACCCAACGGATGCCGATGGTTTCATAGGTCGTGGCATTTCCTATGACGACAAAAAAGATTACGATCGGGCGATCCAGGACTACGACGAGGCCATACGGCTAAACCCCAACTATGTTTTTGCTACGTACCGCCGCGGCAATGTCTATCGCGACAAAAAAGACTACGACCGGGCCATCCAAGACTATAGCCAAGTGATTAAGCTCGACCCGAATTATGTTGACGCTTTTATTTCCCGTGGCATCATTTACGACGAAAAGAAAGATCATGACCGGGCGATTCAGGACTACGACCAAGCCATCCAACTAAACCCAAACTATGCTCTAGCTTTTTTCAACCGCGCCCTTGCGTACCGACGCAAAGCGGACAATGACCGGGCGATTCAGGACTACGATCAAAGCATCCGGCTGAACCCGAACTACGCTGAGGCTTATCTGGGCCGTGGCAACTCTTATTTGGATAAAAAGGATTACGATCGCGCGATCAAGGACTACGACCAAGCAATCCAGCTAAACTCCGCTTACGCTTCGGCGTTTAACGCCCGTGGCGGCGCTCATTATCTGAAACAACAATATGACCGGGCCATTGAGGACTTCGATCGAGCCATCCGCTTGGATCCCGACAATGCGATTGCGTTCAACAACCGCGGAAACGCGTACCGCGACAAGCAACAGTACGATCGTGCCATTCAGGACTATGACGAAGCCATCCGACTTAACCCAAACAATGCTTTGGCCTTTAATAACCGCGGGTGGGCCTATTACGGCAAGAAGAACTACGATCGTGCGATTGAGGACTTTGACAAAGCCGTCGGCTTCAACCCGAACTTTGCTCTGGCTTTTTTTCGCCGCGGCCTCGCCTATGACAATAAAAAAGACTACGACAAAGCGATTCAGGATTATGATCAGGCGCTTCGGTTAAGTCCAGACTATGCTGAGATTTTTCTCATCCGCGGTAAGGTCTATTCCGGCAAAAAAGACTTTCATCGGGCGATTCAGGACTTTGATGAAGCCATTCGGCTCAATCCAAGTTACGCCGAGGCGTTTAACGACCGCGGGTTAGCATACTACGACGAAAAGGACTACGACCGCGCGATCCAAGACTTCGATCAGGCGATCCGCCTAAATCCAAACTACGCTCTCGCTATGTATGGCCGTGGCAATGTCTATCGCAACAAAAAAGACCATGACCGGGCGATTCAGGACTATGACCAGGCGATCCGGCTGAACCCAAATTACACGGAAGCTTTCATCGCCCGCGGCAATGCTTACGCCGACAAAAAAGACTACGACCGGGCGATCAAGGACTATGATCACGCAATCCGTCTAAGTCCCAACTCCGCTTGGGCGTTTAACGCCCGCGGCTTCGCTTATTACAACAAGAAGAATTACGACCGGGCGATCGAGGACTACGATCAGGCCATCCGGCTGGATGCCGGCTATGCCATAGCTCTTAATAACCGCGGCGTCGTCTATAACGAGCAAAAAGATTACGACCGCGCGATTGGGGATTATGACCGGGCGATTCGGTTAAATCCGACCTTTGCGTCGGCCTTCAACAATCGCGGCCGCAGCTATCGCGGCAAAGGCGATTACGACCGGGCTATCCGAGACTTTGACGAAGCGATTCGCATCAACCCGGAGTTTGTCGCCGCCTTCAATAATCGCGGTCTCACCTACAGCAATAAGACCGAATACGATCGAGCGATTCAGGACTTCGACCAGGCGCTCCGCTTAAATCCCAACTACGCTCTCGCATTGACCAACCGGGCCAACGCCTATCGGAGCAAAAAAAATTATGACCGGGCGCTCACGGACTATGACGAAGCGATCCGACTCAATCCAAATTCGGCTGTGCCTTTGAGAAATAAGAGCCATGCTTTGTTTTACCTCGGCCGCTTCGCGGAGGCGCGGGACGGTTTTGCCAAAGCCTTGGAGCTTGAACCCACCGATACCTACCGGGTTGTCTGGCTCTACCTGGCCGGAGTGCGAACCGGAAAGGACGGACGCACCGAGTTGGCAACGAATGCGGCACGTCTTGACTTGACCCAATGGCCCGGTCCGATCGTGCAGCTCTATCTGGGCATCGCGACGCCGGAAACCATTTTAGACGCGGCAAAAAGCTCCGACCCCAAGACGGACCAAGAGCGGCGCTGTGAGGCTTACTTTTACCTGGGCCAGCTCGCGCTGATGCGCGGTGATCGCGCCGCAGCGCTCAAATTCTTCAAAGCCGCGCTAGAAACCGCCGTTAAAAACTTTTTCGAGTATTCGGGCGCCGAGGCGGAATTGAAGCGACTCGAACCGTAAAGGCCCGTCTCAAACCGCCCAAGTAACTACGCGCGAAATTTTTGCCCTCCCGGTTGACACGCCCCATTCGATGATAGAGAATCGCCGCGGCTTTATGGAAACGCACCGCGCCGCCGCTCCCAACGCGCAGGATCCAAACCGCCTTGTCATCCAGGTTGAAAACGTCACCAAGGCCTTTCAGACTCCGGACCGCGGGGCGATGGTCGCGCTGGACAACATCACCTTGAATATTCCCTACGGGGAATTTATTACCATTGTAGGACCCAGCGGCTGCGGTAAATCGACCTTGTTAAAGCTGATCGCCGGCCTGACGCCCCTATCCGGCGGCCGGATTCTCTACCAGGGAGCGGAAGTGCGGAGCCTCAATACCAAAGTCGGCTACGTGCCGCAGGAGAGCAAGCTGTTTCCCTGGCTGACTCTGGAAGAGAACGTCGCGTTCGGTCTCGACTCGAAGCGTTATTCCCGGCAGCAGCGCGACGAGCAACTGCGCTATTTTATCGAGCTTGCCGGTCTCTCCGGCTTCGAGAAATATTATCCGGCGCAGCTCTCCGGCGGCATGGGCAAACGAGCGTCGATCATTCGCGCGCTCGCCTACGAGCCGCCGGTGATCTTGATGGACGAGCCGTTCGGCCCGCTCGACGCGCAGACGCGCATGGTCTTACAGGACGAACTCTTGAAAATATGGGAGCAAAAACGGCAGACGATTCTCTTCGTGACTCACGACCTGGTCGAGGCGATCGCGCTCGCGGACCGCGTGATCGTCATGACGCACCGGCCGGCGAAGGTCAAAGACGTTATCCAGGTGCCGATGAGCCGGCCGCGCAACATTTTTGAAATCCATCGGCAAGAAGGCTTCGACGAGGCCTATAGCCGGCTGTGGAATATCTTCCGCCACGAGCTCAACATCAAGCATTAGGACCGACGACGATGGCCGAAACCACGCAAGTGCAGACGAGATCAAACCGAGACGCCGCCGTCGCGGCGTCGCCGCGCGGCGTTCTACGCAAGCGGGCTATGGGAGTGATCCTGCTTCGCGTCGCCATTATCGCGGGATTTTTCCTCCTCTGGGAAATCGCCTCCGGAAAATGGATCGAGCCGTTTCTCATCAGCAGCCCGAGCCGCATCGTGTCATCGATGATCGCCGGCTTCCGCTCGGGCGATCTGATCCAACACACCTGGGTCACGTTTCAAGAAATCGCGATCGGATTTCCCGCCGGTGTGATTTTAGGCATCGCGCTCGGCTATGCGTTCGGCCGCAGCAAATTGCTGGCTGAAATTTTCGAGCCGATCATCATTGCGCTGAACGGCATTCCCCGCACCGCCCTGGCGCCGCTGTTTATCGTCTGGCTCGGCATCGGTCTCTGGTCCAAGGTGGGCGTGGTGTTCCTGCTCACATTCTTCCTGAACTTCTTCAACACCTACGCCGGCATGCGGCAGTTGGACCAGGAGTATGTGGACCTGGCGCGTCTCATGGGCGCCGGCCGCTGGAAACTTACTTTTAAAGTCATCATGCCGGCGATCTCGCCGTACGTTTTTACCGGGATCAGGACGAGCATTCCTTTTTCCGTCATCGGCGCGATCGTGGGCGAATTCGTCGCCGCGACGGAAGGCGTCGGCTATTTCATTCGCCAAGCCGCCGGACTCTTCCGCACCGCCGACGTATTTGTCGGCATCATCGTCCTGATGCTCATGGTCATCGTCATGGACAAGGTGGCGGAGCTGATCGAGCGCAGAGCGCTTCAGTGGCAGACTCACAGCGAGCATGTAACGATCCAAGGTTAGAAGGAGGCAGCAAAATGAAAATTCGTAGGTTCTCGGCGGCGCTGATCGCCGTGTTCGCGCTCTTGCTTGTCGGTGCCGAAACGCAAGCGCAGCAAAAGGAAATGCCGGAAGTCAGCCTCATGACGGCGGTCCCGAACTTCGCCTTCGGCGCGGTCTGGGTCGCCGAGCAGCTCAAATACTTCGAAGAGGAAGGTGTGCGCGTCAAAATTACCCCGTCGCCCAGCGGCTCCGTTTGTCTCAATGCGGTCGTCGGCCGCTCGACGAATTTCTGCGCCTCTACTTCTGAAGGGCTCGTTCTGGCGCGCGTCGAAGGCGCCCCGGCGATGGCGATCCAGGCGCACAATCGGACGATGACCTTGAGCGTCGTGCTGCGCAAGCCGATCGTCGACAAGCTCGGCCTCACCCGTGACAGCCCGATCGACGCGCGGCTCAGGGCGTTAACGCAGTTGGGCACGATCGGCGCGACGGGTCCGGGAGCGGCCTCCGAGCAGATCATCAAATTCCTGGTAAAAAAAGCCGGCGCCATCGCGACCGTCCTTAAGTTCGTTTATATCGGAGCGCCCGAATTACCGGCGGCACTAATGAACAACGTGATCGACGCCTACGCGCTTTCCCCTCCATCGGCGGAAATCACGGAGCCGAGCGGCAAGGGTTACGTTTTGATTCCGCTGGGGAAGGGAGAAGTTTCGGAATTAACCGATTATCCCTATGAAGTCCTGATGGTCCGTCCCGATTATGCCGACGCCAATCCGAAGATTGCAACCGCGGTCTCGCGTGCGATCTCCCGCGGCGGCGCGCTTTTCCGCACCAAACCCGAAGCCGCGAAAGCCGCGCTGCGCGCGCATCGCCTTTTCACGCCGGACAAACTCGACAACGCCGTTTTCGAACTGTCCTACTCGACCGTCGCCAACGCAATGCCGTCATGGGGTACCATGAGCGCCGCCGGCTGGCAGAAGGTCATAAACTTTGCAACCGGCGCGGGCATCGTCAAAGATCTGTCCCAAGCCCCATCGAACAAAGAGGGACTTCTCTGGACGAATAAATACGTAGGCAAGCCATAGCAGTCCCCTCACCCTCGCCCTCTCCCAAAGGGAGAGGGAATTCAGAAAAGAAAATTATTTCTGACTCCCTCGCCCGCTGTGCGGGAGAGGGATGGGGTGAGGGTTTATTTTATCTTCGCCGCCAGCGACTCGTAGCTCACGCCTTCGCCGTTGTCCTGGCTGACGGGAAAACCGAGGCCGGCCCAACCGGGCGCGACGATCTGCCCGGATTGATCGCGCATCCCGCCGAAGCCGCCCTGCACGCTGGAAACGTCCTGATAGCCGGCCTCCTGCAGCAAACGCGACGCCGCGTCGGCGCGCGGCCCCGCCTGGCAGCCGACGAGAATCTTTTTGTCTTTCGGGAAATGGTCCGAGACGACTTTCACAAAATCTTCATTCAGCATCATGCCGCGGCCCGGATCGGGAAACGCGACGGGTATATTCACCGCGCCCATGGGATGGCCGGCGGTAAATTCCCGCACCGTGCGGACGTCGATGTAGATCGAGCCGGGCTCCTTCTCGAGAATATCGTGAGCCTCTTGAACGTTAATTTGCTTGATGGCCATAACAACCCCCTGTTCAAGCCGTTCAAACCGTTTCAATCGTTCAAAACGTTTTGAACAACTTGAACCATTTGAACCGTTTGAACGACCTCAGTTTACTCACATCCCCACTATACTATACCCCGCGTCCACGTGGATCACTTCGCCGGTGACGGCGCTCGCCATGTCGCTCACCAGATAGAGCGCCGTGCGCGCGACTTCTTCCGCATCGACGTTGCGCTTGAGCGGCGCGCGCTCCGCAGCATAGCGCAGCATGTCTTTGAAGCCGGAAATGCCCGCCGCCGCCAGCGTCTTGATCGGGCCGGCTGAAATTGCGTTGACCCGGATATTCTTCGGCCCGAGATCGTATGCCAGATACCTCACGCTCGCCTCGAGCGCGGCTTTCGCCACTCCCATGACGTTATAATTCGGAATGACCCGCTCCGATCCCAGATAGGTGAGAGTCACGATCGAGCCGCCGCGGCCTTCCATGAGCGGCGCCGCGGCGCGCGTCAAAGCGACCAGCGAGTAGGCGCTCACGTCGAGTGCCAGGTGAAATCCCTGGCGGCTGGTCTGGGCGTACGGATTCGCCAGGTCCTCCTTATTGGCAAAGGCGACGGCGTGAATCAGAATATCGACACCGCCCCACTGCTGCTTCAACGTTTCGAACACGCGCTCGATGTCGTCGTCTCTGGTCACATCGCAAGAAAGAATGATCTTCGCGCCGATTCCTTCCGCCAGCGGCCGGACGCGTTTTTCCAATACTTCTCCGGCATAGGTAAAAGCCAGCTCCGCCCCCTCGGCATGCAGGGCCTCGGAGATCGCCCACGCGATGCTGCGCTCGTTCGCCACGCCGAAGATGACGCCCTTTTTCCCAGCCAAAATTCCCATGACACCTTTTTCCTTTTTACTTTTTCCTTTTTACTTTCTCTTCGAGTCCTCGTTGCCAGAGAACCTCTTCCTCTCCGGCCTGCTTCGCCATCCAGCGCGCCAGAACAAAGAAGAGGTCGCTCAAGCGGTTTACATATTTGAGCGGCCATTCGCTGAGCGGCTCAGCGCGTGACAGACGGAGAATGTCCCGCTCCGCCCTGCGGCAAACCGTGCGGCACTGATGCAGAAACGATCCGATCTTGCCCCCGCCGGGAAGAATGAACGATTTCAGCGGCGCGAGCTCTTTCTGGCACTGATCGATGGTTTCCTCGAGCCGCTTCACCTCCGCGGCGCCGACGCGGTACATGCCTTCGTACGCGGCGTCGTCCGGCGTCGCCAGCTCGCTGCCCAAATCGAAAAGCTCATCTTGGATCTTGGCCAGAACTCCGTCCAGGTAACGATGCGCCTCGCGCTCGTCTAATTCCTCCACGTTGAAGGCGCGCGCCAGGCCGACCACGGAGTTAAGCTCGTCGATCGTTCCATACGCTTCGATCCGGGGCGAATCTTTAGGGACCCGCTTCCCGCCCACCAGAGCGGTGTTTCCCTTGTCCCCTGTGCGCGTATAAACGCGTGTGATCCGAACCATAAATGCCGGTTCAGCTCTCGGGCGACGTCCGCTTCCAGAAAAAATACGCGGGAACGCCGAAAGCCACGATGACGAAGCCGCGCAGCGCATCCAACGGGCTTTCCCATAGAGTCGCGACCGCGATGCCGAGATTGGCGAGGATAAAAAGCCAGGGCACCCAGGGATAGCCCGGGATCTTATACGGCCGTTTCAGCTCCGGCCGCTTCACCCGCAAAACCAGCAGAGAGCCGACGGTCAGCGCGGAAAAAAGCCCGATGATGACGCTGACGTAACTCAGGAGCGTGCCGAACGTGCCGGTGAGAATCAAAATCGAAACCCATGCCGCCTGAAAGACGATCGCGTTCGAAGGCGTGTGGAAGCGCGGGTGAACCCGCGCGAGACGCTCGAAAAACAATCCGTCGCGCGCCATGGCGTAATAAATTCTCGGCCCGATCATCGAGGTTACGTTGACCGCGCCCAGGATCGAGACCGTGATGATCGCCGTAATCAACGCCGAAGTTTGATAGCCGAAAAGGGCCGTGGTCGCCAGCTCCGACACGCGGATTTTTCCCTGCATCTGCGCCACCGGAACGGCGTAAATATAGACGGCATTGATCGCCATATAGAGCACCGTGACGATCAGCACGCCGCGGATCAGCGCGCGCGGCAGATTTTTTTCCGGCTCGCGCACCTCGCCGGCCATGTAGATCGCCGCGTTCCAGCCGGCATAGGTGAAAATCACCGGCAGGAACGCCAGGCCGAAAAGGCCCGGCTTGATCTTGTCCCACTCGAAAAACGGCGCGAAATGTTCCGGGCTGCCGTCGCCGATGAGAACGCCCAGCACGATGATGGCTACGATCGCGCCGACTTTCAGCACCGTCAAAATATTCTGCACCGCCGCGCCGACTCCGACGCCCACGTAGTGAATGGCCGTGAGGACCCACAGCACGCACAGCGCCAACAACTGGCCGGCGGAAATTCCCACCGCATGGCCCAAGAGGCTGAAGGTGAAAACGACGTGGTCCATCGCCACAACCGGAAAGAAAAACGACACGAAGACCGCGAACACGACCGACAGCAGCGCGATCGAGCCGCAGAAAGTGACGAGGAACGAAGACCAGCCGGAAAGAAAACCGACCAGCGGGCCGTAGGCGGCGCGGAGATAATTATAATCGCCGCCGGAAACCGGCATGCCGGCGGCCAGTTCGGCGCAGCAGAGCGCGCCGGCCAGGGCGAGCAGGCCGCCGATGAGCCAGACGAGCAGGATGCCTCCGGGAGACGGCAGGCTTTGCGCGATATCGCCGGTGGTCACAAAAATTCCGATGCCGATCATGTCGCCCATGATCAGCATCATGGCGTCGAAAAGTCCCAACTGCCGCTTGAGTCCGTCTTGTGGTGAGGTTGTCGAACCATCCATAAGGGGTCTTCATAACAGGTTCAGACGCGTACAGGCAAACCCTTGGGGATCTCAAATTTTGGTTCGACAAGCTCACCACCCTGAGGGAACTCGAAGGGCAAATCCCAAACGGCGAATTTGATATCTGAGATCTGAGATTTGACATTCCGAGCGCAGCGAGGATTCGCGCGTCTTTTCTCACTTAAAAATCCATGATAGACAATGCCACAGTCTCAATACGGCAAATTGTATTGTGCGCGGCATTTCGAGAACGGGAGGCAACGATTTGGATTGGCAGGAACCTGAAATGTTCGAGCCCGTCGACCACGGCAACAAACCCTTCGGCGTGCGGATTCCATCGCTGGTGGTGAGCCGCGGCGCCGACGGCCGGCTCAACTTTTTGACCGCAATGTGGTTTTCCCCCATGGGTACCGAGCCGTCGCGCATGGTGGTGGCGATTCTCAAGCGCACGCTCACTTACAAGTTGATTTTGGAGCGCGGCGAGTTCGTCATGAGCGCGCCGACGAACAAGATGATGGACGTCGTGGTTTTTGCCGGCTACGTCTCCGGCAACGACGTGGACAAGTGGCAGGCGACCGGGCTCACGCCGGTGAAGCCGTCCAAAGTCTCGGTGCCGCTGATCGGCGAGGCGATCGGCAACGTCGAGTACCGGCTGGCGCAGGTGATTCCGTTCGGCGACGAATTGGATCTCTTCGTCGGCGACGTTCTCGCCACCCACATGCGCAAAGGGGCGATGGAGGGCGAGCTGTTTCGCGACCACTCCGACCCGCTGCTCTACATGGGCACCAAGTACGATCCCGCCGGCAAGCCGATGGGAAAGTTTTTCACCCACATGAGCAAGGTCGAGCGCGCCAATTACGATTCGCCGCTGCTGCAGGAATATCTGCGTAAACCGAAAGTTAAAGATAGAAGCTGACTCTTGACAGCGATGGGTTATCTTCATAGCCTGCGCGGTGGATTTGACGAGGTCTTATGAATTACGGCAACGGGACAAAACTGGCAGCGCTTTCGCTATGCTTTCTTTTCCTGGTTTCGGGTCATGAATCGGTGTCGGCCCAGGCGGACCATACGGCCAAGCTCATCGAAGGCGCCAGGAAAGAAGGCCACGTTTCCTGGTACACGTCGATGAACGTCAACGAGTCGAAGCCGCTGGCCGACGATTTCGAGAAGCTGTATCCGTTCATCAAGGTCGAGCTGTTCCGCTCCAGCGGCGAAAAGGTGCAGAACCGGGTGACGACCGAGACGCGCGCCGGCCGGTGGAGTTTCGACGTCGCCGGCTTGAGCGAGATCGGAACTTTGATCGAGCACAAGCTGATATCACCCTATGTCTCCCCCGAGTCGAAAAACTATTTGAAGGAGCTCAAAGATCCCGCGGGTTATTGGGCGGCCGTCTACCTCAACTATTATGTCCTGGGCTACAATACCCGGCAGCTATCCGAGAAAGACGCGCCCAGGCGTTGGGACGACCTTCTCGATCCCCGATGGAACGGAAAAATATCCATCGATCAGGAGGAATATCCCTGGTACGTCACACTGCTCGACGCCTGGGGCAGGGAGAAAACGAACAAGTACATGACGGCCCTCGCCAAGCAAAACATTCAATGGCGCAAAGGGCACGCCCTCATCGCCCAACTGATGGGGGCGGGCGAGTTCCCGCTCGCGATCGTTTACGCCCATCGGATCGAGTCGGACAAGAAGCGGGGCGCGCCGGTCGAATGGGTCAACACGCTCGATCCGATCGTCGTATCGGTGCATTCGCTCGGGCTCAGCGCGCGTCCCAACCACCCGAACGCCGCGAAGCTCTTCATGGACTTCATTCTCTCAAAACCATCCCAGGAAAAGATCCGCTCGCTCAATCGTGTTCCGGCGCGCTCGGACGTCGAGCCGCCTTCGCCCAAGATGCAGCAGAGCAAGCTCAAGCTGCACGTGGTGCCGCACGACACCGCGACGCGCTATAATGAGTACGTCAGGGATTTCAGGAGACTGTTCGGCCTGTAGAAAGCGGCCGAAAAGGAGAAGGAGAAGATGACTCGGAGCAAAATCGCGCTTGCGGCCTTCTTATCGTCCGCGTTTCTTGTCATCGCCTCGACTGCGGCGCTCTCAGCGGCGGCGCCGCAATTGCCGAAGGCGACCTTGGAGGATCTCAAAAAGGTCAAGCTCGATCCCTCGATCCTGTCGGACATCGATAAAGAGCTGACGGTGCCCCAGGGCTGGACCGACGGGGCCAAGAAGGAGCGCCACCTGCGCATTTTCTCGACCTTCGACCCGCCGCAGGCGGACGCGCTGATGCGCGCCTTCAAAGAGCGCTATCCCTACATCGCGATCGAATATAACCGCGCGAGCCATGAGGACCGGGCGATCCGAACGCTGGTCGCGTACAAAAACAAAAAGAGCGTCACCGACATTTTGACCGGCCTCGGCGGCAGCTTCTTCATGTACCGCGAGATCGGCGCGATGGAGAACCTCAAAAATATTCCCAACGTGAAGAACAATCCTCCCGGAACCTTCGATCCGGAGGGCTTCTGGGTGGGCATGCACATGCGCTACTGGTGCATGGCGTATAACACCAAACAGATCGGCAAAGCGGACGTGCCGAAAAAATGGGAGGACTTTCTCGCCAATCCGAAATGGCGCAACGGCAATCTCGCGTTGGGGAACCGTCCCCAACTCTGGGCGCTACAGCTTTGGGATAAGAAGGGCGAGAAGTGGCTCAAAGATTTCCTCACCAAGCTTTTCAATGAGGCGAAGCCTCAACTACGCCGGGAGGGAATGAACGCCATGCTGGAGCTTTTGGCCGCGGGGGAATTTTACGGCAGCATTCCTTCGGCGGAATACCGCACCTATCAGAAAACCCTCGACGGCGCGCCGGTGAACTATACCTGCCCCGAGCCCGCGCCCGGCGCCGTCTCGGAGATGGCGATCCTTAAAGGCTCGCCGAACATCAACGCCGCGCGCCTGTTCGTCAACTGGTTCCTCAGCAAAGAGGGACAGATCGCCCAATACGTCGCCGATTACGCGCCGCCGGTCCATAAGGCGTTGCAGCGGAAAGAATTGCTGCCCTTCGCCGATCAGATCGTCGGCAAGGAGATCGCCTTCAGAGATCCGATTTTAGAGCTGGAGGTCCAGCCGAAGCTGCTCGAGTTCTGGGACGAGCTCTGGCTCAAAGGCGGAGGGAGACGGCGCGGTAAATAAATGGGCGAAACTCTCCGGCTTCATCTCTGGCAGCACGGAATTTTTCTTCTCGTTTTGTTTCTCGTGCTGACGCCCCTCGCTTTCCTTATCCTCGGAAGCTTCAGCACCGCCCGTCTTCCCGGCGATTTTTCCCTCGACGCGATGGGGCTGGTCAATTACCTGAAGGTTTATACCGACCCCGGAACTTACGAGCTGTTCACCAATACCGTGATCTACGTCGCGGGCAGCGCCATCTTAGGACTCGTCATGGCGGTTTCGCTTGCCTGGCTCGTCGAGCGCACCAACATGCCGGGAAAAATTTTCGTCTACGCGGGAGTGCCGATGACGCTCGCCGTGCCGGGAATGCTGCAGGCGATGGCATGGGTGCTGCTCTTGAGCCCGCGCATCGGCTTTATCAACCAGCTCCTCAAAGACCTCTTTGGCCCCGACGCGCCGGTGATCGACGTATACACGCTGGGCGGCATGGTGTTCATCGAAGGCTTGCGGCTCGTGCCAACGGCCTTTTTGATGCTCGTACCGCTCATGCGCAGCATGGACCCGTCCTTGGAAGAAGCCGCGGCGGTTTCCGGCGCGCGACCGATCTCGACCCTGCGCAAGGTGACGCTGCGCTTGCTCGCGCCGGCCCTGGTCGCGGTGATGATTTACCAGGCGATGACCGCGCTCGAAGTTTTTGAGATTCCGGGCATCCTCGGCTTGCCCGCGGGCATCTACGTCTTCAGCACGAAGATCTACGCCATCGTGCGCACGGCGACGTTCATGCCGGTTTACGGGCAGGCCAACGCGCTGGCGATGATCTA
Organism: Binatia bacterium; assembly: GCA_036506735.1. Lineage (GTDB taxonomy): Bacteria > Desulfobacterota > Binatia > UBA9968 > UBA9968 > JAJPJQ01. The sequence goes on from DASXRG010000199.1 coordinate 20,652, forward strand.
TCTCGTCATCGCGATCGCGACGACTTTGCTCTATACCCGGATGATCGGCCGCGCCGAGCGCTATACGATCATCACCGGAAAAGGTTACCGGCCGCGCCAGCTCGACTTGGGCAAATGGAAAATCCCTGCGCTCGGCGGCGCGCTGCTGTTTTTGTTTCTCTCGATCGCGCTGCCCTTCCTGGTTTTTCTCTACGCTTCGTTTCTTCCCTACCTCCAGGCGCCGTCGTGGAACGTCTTCAAAATCATGACCTTGAAAAATTATCGCTTGCTCGCGGAATACGGTGAAGTCGGCTCAGCGCTCAAAAATACCGTCTTGATGGTCGCCACCACGGCCACCGCCACGGTGGTGCTGTCGTTTTTAGTCTCGCTAGTCGTCATACGCAGCAAGTTCTGGGGCCGAAAGTTTCTCGACCAGCTCGCCTTCGTGCCGCACGCGATTCCCGGCATCGTCATGGGCATCGCTTTTTTCTGGCTCTTTCTCAAGCTCGATTTTCTGCCGCTTTACGGCACGATCTGGGCGATCTCGATCGGCTTTACGATCAGCTTTCTCGCCTACGGCACGCGCTCGATGAACGCCGCGCTGCTGCAAATTCACAAGGAGCTGGAAGAGGCGGCGTACGTGAGCGGCGCGCCGCCGTGGCGCACGATGTGGCGTATTTTCGTTCCGCTGATGATGCCGACGTTGGTGGGCGTCTGGATCTGGGTCGTGCTCCACGCCGTGCGCATCGCCGGCATGCCGCTGATGCTCTACGAAGGGCCTAAAAATCAAGTGCTCGCGATCCTCATCTGGAATATGTGGGACGAAGGCTACGTCCCGGCAGTGGCGGCGATCGGCACCTTGTTGATGCTGGTGCTCCTGGCACTTACGGTGGCCGTGCGCTTGTTGGGTTTTCGCCGGCAGGCGACGCAGGTGGCCGGCGGATGATCCGAATCGAAAATCTCCATGTCCGCTATCAGACCGAGCGCGGCGAAGTTTACGCGGTGCAAGGCATCGATCTCGACGTCAAACCGGGACAGTTCTTCACCCTGCTCGGTCCCAGCGGCTGCGGCAAGACCACTACCCTGCGCTCGGTCGCCGGTTTGGAAAGACCGTTTGAAGGCGAAATCAGCGTCGGCGATCAGCTCGTATTCTCGTCGCGCCGGAAAATCTCGATTCCTCCTTATAAGCGGGATATCGGCATGGTCTTTCAATCTTACGCCATCTGGCCGCACATGAACGTGTTCGAAAACGTGGCGTTCCCGCTGCGCGAGAGCCGGCAAAGATTGTCCGGCGACGAGATCCGCGCCCGCGTCCGCAAAGCGCTCGCGATGGTGCAGTTGGACGGCCTGGAAGACCGCCCGGCGCCGTTTTTGAGCGGCGGCCAGCAGCAGCGCCTGGCGCTGGCGCGCGCGCTGGTCAAAGAGCCGCGCGTGCTTTTGCTCGACGAGCCGCTCAGCAACCTCGACGCCAAGCTGAGGGAAGAAACCCGCTTCGAGATGCGCGAGCTGGTGAAGCGCCTCGCGATCACGACGCTCTACGTCACCCACGATCAACTGGAAGCGCTGACGATGTCGGACGTGATCGCGGTGATGGACAGCGGCCGCATCGTCCAGCGCGGCACGCCGCTGGAAATTTACGGCGCGCCGCAGGACCGCTTCGTGGCGAATTTCATCGGCCTCAGCAACTTTCTCGAAGGGAAAGTCAAGCAAACCGGCGCGCTCGGCGAAGTCGAGACGCCGAGCGGCATGCTCAAGTGCGTGCTGCCCGACGGCATCGCCGCGGGCGAAGCGGTCGTGGTCGTGATCCGCCCGGAGGACGTGAACCTCAACGCCGGCGCGCCGAGCCAGAATGAGAATATCCTCGAAGGAAAAATCGAGGCGATCGTTTACATGGGCGACGCGCTGGAGTGCCAGGTGGCGGTCGGGGCGAAGCTGATCCGTTTGAAGCTCCATCCGTCGTCGCCCGTCGCGCGCGGCAATACCGTGCGGCTGAGACTGCCGGCGGAGAGCTGCCGCGCGGTGCGCGCTTGAAGGCGGCGAGGGAGTTATCTATAGTCGGTTATCTTCCGGGTTTTTGGAGGCACGCTATGAAATTAAAACGAGTGGATCATTTGGCTTTCGTCGTCACCGATCTCGAACGTTCCGTCAAATTTTATCAGGAGGTCTTCGACGGCGAGGTCGGCCGCAGCCGCGGACAAAATGAAAAAGACCAGGCGGCGAAGCGCTCGAAGCACACGCTCGTGACCGTCGGGAACTTCGGCTTCGATCTGTTTCAAATGGAACCGGGCGATCCGCCCAAGACCGACACGCGCCATCTTCACTTCGCCTTCGAGATCGAGCCGGAAGAACTGGACACGGTTCAAGCGCAGTTGAAGCGCATGGGAATTCCCTACGACGGCCCGAAGGGCCACGGCGGCGGCACCGGCCTGTCGATCTATTTCCAGGACCCCGACGGCTACCAATTGGAGACCACGGCGAAGTTTCCCGACCAGGCGGCCTATGAAGCCGAGATCGCCAAGCGCGGCGCGACCTACGGCGGCATGGGCAACCAGTACGACTGGAAACAGAACTAAACCTCTAACTCAGAATCCCTCACCCTCGCCCTCTCCCTCAGGGAGAGGGTAGGGGTGAGGGTGCTTTAAATATTTCATCTTGGAGATCTGACATGGCTGAACTTTATCCCTATCCGCGTTTTTCCTTGGCCGAGCGCGATCGGCGCTGGAAAGCCGTGCGCGAAGCGATGCGGCGCGAGCGACTCGACGTGATCGTCACGCCGCAGAACACCGGCCACTCGATGGATTATCAGGCCAACACGCGCTATTTGACCCACGTCGGCGGCGGCGGCGATTCCGACATCGCCGGCGTTTTTCCGTTGGAAGGAGAAGTCACGGCGATCGCCACCTCGGCCGCGCCGCGCTGGCCAAACGTGCAGGAATGGACGAAGGATGTCCGCGAGGCGCGGCGCAACTACGGCCGCGTGATCGTCGAGAGGTTGAAAGAATTAAATGTCGAGCGCGGCCGCATCGGCATCACCGGCCTCGGCGACATCGAGGGGACGCGCACGCCGGAAGGAACGATCCTTTACGGCACCTGGAAGCAGATTCGCGAGGCTTTTCCGAACGCGGAGCTCGCCGACGCAACGACCACACTCGCGGAGATCCGCTACGTGAAGAGCCCGGAGGAGATCGCTGTGCTTACGAAATCGATGGACATCATCGAGCTGGCTTACGAAGCGGAGATCAAAGCGGCGCGTCCGGGCGCGAGAGATTGGGACGTCTGGGCGGCGACGCAAAGCGCGCTGATGTTCAACGGCTCGGAGATGCCGGTCCACTGCAACTGGGTTTCGGGAAAAAATCCGGTGCGCACGCTCACGCGGCCGAGCATGCGCGTTCTGGAAAAGGGCGATCTCATCATCAACGAGATCGAGTCCAGCTGGGTCGGCTACCGCTCGCAGGGCGTGCAGCCGGTCTTTGTCGAAGCGGCCGATCCGGCGCACTTGGAGCTGATCAAAGTTCAGCGCGAAATCTTCAATCGCGTCCGCGAAAGCTTAAAGCCGGGGATCACGGTCGGGCAACTCGCCGAGCTCACGCGCAAAGTGGGTGCCGAAGCCGCGCCGAAATCGGGCCCGGCTGCCGGCGCGAAAGGCGAGCTCACGATGCACGGCCGCGGCGCCGGCGACGACGGCCCGATCATCACCTCGAACGCGCGGAGCCCGCAGCAACTCGGCGTCGCGCTGCGCGAGAACATGGTCTTTATCTGCAAGCCGTCCGCGATCACCGCCGACGGCAAGTCGATTTGCACCTGGGGCGACACCGTCGTCGTTACGTCAAACGGCGGGCTGAGACTCGGCAAGAGACCGCACGACTTGGCGGTGTCGGGTAGCTAACTCTTGAACCCATCCTGGTCTGAAGTTTCAGTCTGCTTGCGTCGCCGCCAGCTCAAGAGCACGACGGCCAATGCCAATCCGCTAACGCTCCAGCCGAACCAGTCGCCGTATTTCACGTAGAGCGTCTCCCCTTCCATGATCTCGACTTTCGCCGCCAGCACGCCGGAAGAAAAAACCGGCAGCGCATCGAGCATCTCGCCCTTCGGACTCACGATCGTCGTCGCGCCGGTGTTGGTCACGCGCACGAGGTTTCGCCGCGTCTCGATCGCGCGCCACTGCGAGAGTCGGGCATGCTGCCAGGGCGCGATCGTGTTCCCGAACCAGGCGTCGTTGGTAAAATTGACCAACAGGTTGGCGCCCCGTTCGTTGACAAACCTCCGCGCCAATTCCGGCATGATGTCTTCGTAGCAGATGAGCGGCGCGACTTGGACGCCGCCGGTCAGATCGAGGGTGACCGACCCGGCGCCGCGCGCAATGCCGCCGATCGGCGGCATGCCGGGAATCTTCGAGAGAATCGGCTCGAACGGAATGTATTCGCCGAACGCGAGCAGGACCTGCTTGTGGTAGCGGCCGCGCACGCGCCCGTCGGCGTCGATCAAAAAAGTCGTGTTAAACACTTTCGCGCCGGGCGAATTCGGCCGGCCGGTGAAGCTGATCGTGCCGAAGATCAAAGAACTACCTGCCGGCAACGGCGGCAAGATCTCAGCGGGCAGTCTCTCAGCGTCATCCGGGACCCAAGTCTCCACCGTGCTCTCAGGCCAGAGATAGAGGTCGGCGCGCGGCGCCTTGCGCGTGAGATCCAGATAGGTTTTGAGATTGCGCTCCGCGTAGGCGGCGTTCCATTTGAGCTCGATACCGACGTTGCCCTGAATCGCCACGATATCGATCGTGCGCGCCGCGCCCATCTCCGCCGCGACGCCTTTAAATCTCCAGCCGCCGTAAAATAGATTTCCCGACAGCGCAAGGCTCAGAAACGCCGCGGTCGCCATGAAAGCTCGAAGGCCGCGCTCGCGGTGAAAAAGAACGGCGTAAGCCACGGTATTGAACCACACCAGCAGGAAGCTCACAGCGTAAAGGCCGACCACATCGGCCGACTGGATGAAACCGAGAAACTGAGACTGGGTGTTGGCCAGATACCAAGGAAAAATCTGCGGCCATAAAAACTCGATCGCCACCCAGAGAAGCGCGGGATAGAGGCGGAGCGGTCCCAGGCCGCAGAGGCGGAAAAAGAGCCCGAAAAACGCGATCGGCAGCGCAGCCAGGAAAGAAAAACCCAGCAGAATGATTTCGCTAAGGCCGTGCGGAAAGCCGCCGAAAACCCGCGCCGTGTGCTCGATCCAGTAAAAGCCCAGGAGGTGCGCCAACGCTCCCATAAGCCACGCGACCAGAAACGCGTCGCGGAGCCGGCCGGTTTGCCGGACGAGCCAGAAGAGCGGAACGAGCGCCGCCCATGCCGCCGGGAAAAAAACCGGATTCAAAAACGGCGCCGCAAGCAAGGCGGCGCTTAAAGCGGCGGGCGAGAGCAGCAGCCAGAGGGCGCGCGCTCGATTCGCATTTCTCGCGGCGGTCAATGCCGTCTTCGACGATTCGTTACGCATGGCAAAGGGATAAAACTACCATATGAAAACAGGAGAGTGAAACCTATCATTGTTTTTCTGAGGAAGTGTTGACAGGTCGATCCTTCATATATAAAACTTCGAGACGTAAATGATGCGAGATTAACCCGAACGGAGAAAGTCATGAAAACATGGCGTGCTACTTTCGCGATGGCGTGGCTCATGATCGCCATCCACGGCGCGGCGGCGGCTCAAACGGTCAAAGCGGAATGGGACAGGACGCTCGAATCGGCGAAAAAGGAAGGCAAGGTCGTGGTCTCGATTCCGGCGAGCGCCGAGTTGAGAAAGCTGATCGAGGACGCGTTCAAAAAACGCTACCCCATCGATCTCGAGCTCGTCCCCGCGCGCGGCAGCGTGATCATCCGGCGCATCGCCGAGGAATCGAAAGCCGGCGTGCGCAATTTCGACATTCACATCGGCGGCTCGAATTCCACCGTGAGCGGCCTTTTGGATGAAGGCGTTTTAGAGCCGTTCGAGCCCTATCTGATTCTCCCGGAAGTGAAAGATCCGAAAAATTGGTGGGGCGGCCACATGTGGGTGGACCGGGCGAAGCGTCATATCTACAGCTTTCAGGCCTACTTGACCGAGAGCATGTGGCGGAACGAGACGCTCGTCAAAGCCGAGGACCTCCGGTCTTACGACGATCTGCTCAATCCCAAATGGCGCGGCAAACTCGGCATCCTCGACCCGCGCACGCCGGGCGCCGGCGATTCGAACTGGGCGTATATCTGGCAGGCGAAAGGCGAGGAGTATTTGAAGAAGCTCGTCGCCCAGAATCTTGTCATCGGACGCGACCAGCGCGTGCTCGGCGAGAGTCTCGCCAAGGGAAAAGTCGCGGTCGTGATCGGCCTCACTTACTACTCGCTTTTGCCGTTCGTCCAGGCCGGTCTTCCGGTGAAACCGGTACCGCCTCTCAAAGAAGGAACTTACGGCACGGGCGGCAGCGGCAACGTGACGATCATCAAGAACCCGCCGCACCCGAACGCGACGAAAATATTCATCAACTGGCTGCTCGGCAAAGAAGGCCAGGAGATTACGACCAAGGCGCTGGGCCAGGCCACGCGCCGTCTCGACGTCGATACGAAGTGGCTGCGGGAGCACGGCGTCATCCCGGCCAAGGACCAGCTTTCGGTCAAAGAATATCTCGATGCGGAAAATCAGTCCGAGGACAAGCTGGAGAAAGTCCGTGACCCGGCCGTGAAGTTCGCCAACAAAATCCTCGACTGAATTCGATGTGGCATCTGAGATTTAAGATCTGAAAGCGTGACGAGGACATGATGGAGCCTTATTATTCCGACCTGCGCGGCTTTCTTGCCGAGCTCGACAAGCGCGGCAAGCTTTACCGCTGGACCCGCCCGGTCAACAAAGACAGCGAGCTGATGCCGCTCATGCGGCTTCAATATCGTGGGCTTGCCGACGAATCGCGCCAGGCGTTTCTCTTCGAGAACGTCACCGACGCCAAACGCAATCGCTACGACATGAAGGTCGTGACCGGAATGTACGGCTCCTCGCGGAGCATCGTCGGGCTTGGCATGGGTTGCGACGATCCGCAACAGATCTACGAGAAATGGCACCACGCGGTGACCCGCCCGATCGCTCCCGTTATCGTCGAGCGCGGCCCGGTCCAGGATGAAGTCCACGACGGCGCGGAAATAGAAAAAATCGGCTTGGCCATGCTGCCCGCGCCGGTAGAAGAGCCGGGCTTCAGCGGCGCCATCCGCGTGACTGCGCCGTTCATCACCAAAGACGCCGAGACCGGCATGCGCAACGTCGGCATGTACGGCGGCCATTTTTACGCGCCGGACCGCTTTCTCGCCGGCATCGCGCGCATCCACGACGCCATGCTGTATCATTTTCCGGTCGCGCGACGGCGCAACGAAAGTCTGCCGGTCGCCGTGTGCTTGGGCGCGCTGCCCGACATCGCGTACGTCGCCGCGGCGAATATCCCCTACGGTCTGGACGAATTATCCGTTGCCGGCGCGATCAGAAACCGGCCGGTCGAGCTGGTGCGCTGCAAGACGATTCCGTTGGAGGTGCCGGCGGAGGCGGAGATCGTCATCGAAGGCGAGCTTTCAATCGAGCAGTCCGCGCGCGAGAAGGCTTTCAGCGATTATCCCGGTTATCTGATGGCGGAACACGCCAGCAAGCAGGTCGTCAAGGTCAAGGCGATCACGTGCCGACGCGGCGCGATCTTTCCCGCGATTCTCGTGGGACTCCCGCCGAGCGAGTCGAACGGCATCTCGCGCACTTGCCGCGAGATGATGCTCGACAATTACCTCAAGTACGGCTGCGGCATCCCCGAGGTGTTGGAAGTGAGCTGCCCCGAGATGGGCGGCGGTTGGAACTGGTGGGTGATTCGCATGCGCAAGAGTCACCCGAGCAAACCGCAACAGGTGCTGCACGCCGCGGCCAGCATGGGCGCGACCAACAAAGTGATCATCGCGGTCGACGAAGACATCGATCCCAAAGATCCCGAGATGGTGATGTGGGCGATGAGCTTCGCAATGCAGCCGCAGCGCGACGTTCAGTTCACCACCGGCCGCTCGCCGTTGCTGGATCCTTCGGCGCATCCGTTGATGACCAAACCGGAAGACCGCAGCTTCCCGCCGCCGACAGGATGTTCGGGAATGTTGATCGACGCCACGCGAAAGGGTCCCTATCCTCCCGTCGGTTTGCCGAAAAAACATTTCATGGAGCGCGCGTTGGAGATCTGGCGGCAGGAAGGTATGCCGGATCTCAAATTGAAAACTCCGTGGTACGGTTATCCACTCGGCATGTGGAACCCCGACGACGACGCGCAAGCCGAAGCGGTGGCTAGCGGAGAATATTTTACCGGCGACGGAAAACCAACGAGGTAAAAATTTATGAAACGCGAGACCAGCTACGAAGCGTGGATGAAACAAGAAGACATTCCGATCATCGACGCCTACGGCGTCGAAGACGTGAGCGAGCTGCCGCGGAAACCGTGGGCGCGCACGGGCGGCAAAGGCGCGTTCATCCAGTTGAGAGGCATGGAGGGCTTCACCGGGATGTACGTAAGCGAGATTCCGCCGGCGGGAGCGCTCCATCCGGAAAAGCATCTCTACGAAGAGCTGATCTACGTGCTGCAGGGCACCGGCTCGACCGAAGTCTGGAGCGGCAAGAACGAAAAAGCGAAGCTCCACTTCGAATGGCAGGCAGGGAGCCTGTTCGCGGTTCCGCTCAACTGCTGGCACAGGCTCTACAACGGCAGCCGCCAGCCCGCGCTTTTTCTCTCCGCCACCAGCGCGCCGATGATGATGGATCTGCTGCACGATACGGATTTTATCTTCGGCTGCGATTACATATTCGATCAGAGATTCGATGGGCAATCGGATTATTTCGTCACCACCAACAACCGAGAAGAACGTGGCGGCTTCGTGTCCTGGGAAACCAATTTCATCGCCGACGCGCGCAGCGCGCTGGTCGATCCCTCCGAGGCCAAAGGCGCCGGCGTGCGCATTACCTCCTTCGACATGGGCGGGAGCACCTTGGTGGGCCACCTCGCCGAATGGCCCGTCGGCCGCTACCACAAGGCGCACTTCCACCAAGGCGGCGCGGTGCTTTTGATTTTGCGCTCGCAGGGTTACACCTTGATGTGGCCGCAAGAGTCCGGCGAGCGGCCCTACCGGGACGGCCGCGCGAATCAGATGATCAAAGTCGATTGGCGCGAAGGCAGCGTGGTGAGCCCGCCGACCGGCTGGTTTCACCAGCACTTCAACACGGGAAAGGAAAAAGCCCGGCAGCTCGCGTTTCGCTACAGCGGCCAGTCGGGAAAATATCTGCTCGGCATCGGCAAGGCGCTCAATCGCGAAGGCGTGCGCACCAACACGCGCGCGGGCGGCACCTTGCTCGAATACGAAGACGAAGACCCGCAGATCCGGCGCGATTACGATGCGGCGCTGAAAAAAACCGGCGTCGCGATGGAGATGCCGCCGCTCACCTATCGAGGTTTGTAAAAGAATGTTGCTTGCCGCTCTAAAATCTACCCTCCTCCTAACCCTCTCCCTGAGGGAAGGGCGAGGGACGAAGTTCGAGGCATACCATTGCACAGTTTTAAGGAGATAACATGAGCTACACCGATTTACGTGAATGGATCGACCAAGTGGATAAAATGGGCGAGCTGTCGCGCGTCGACGGCGCCGATTGGGATCTGGAGATCGGCGCGCTCACCGAAGTCGCGGGGCGCGGGCGCGACGCCTCGGCGATTTTATTCGACCACATCAAAGACTATCCGGCCGGCTACCGGGTGCTCGTCGGCATGATCGAATCGCTCAAGCGCGCCGCGCTGACGACCAATCTGCCGACCGACATCACGCGCGACGGCTTCATCGCCGCGTGGAAAGAACGGCTGAATAATCCGAAGCTGATTCCGCCCCGCTTCGTCGATCGCGCTCCGATTCTGGAAAACGTCTACACCGGACAACAGATCGACGTCTTGAAGCTGCCGGTGCCGCGCTGGCACGACCGCGACGGCGGCCGCTACATCGGCACGGGGCACGTCGTGATCACCCAGGACCCCGACGAAAATTGGATCAACATGGGCGTCTATCGCGTGATGGTCCACGACCGCGACCGGCTCGCCCTTTACATCTCGCCGGGAAAGCACGCGCGGATTCACCGGCAGAAAAATTTCGACCGCGGGAAGCCGCTAAAAGTGGCGATCGCCTTCGGCGAGGACCCGCTGCTGTTCTTGCTCGCGTCGCGCGCTCTCCCGTGGGGCTCGCAAGAGCTGGATTATGCGGGAGGCATCAAAGGGGCGCCGATCGACGTGATCCGCGGCGAGTTCACCGGCCTGCCGATTCCCGCCGCGGCCGAAGTGGCGATCGAAGGCGAGGTGTCGCCGGACGAGATGAAAGAGGAAGGGCCGTTCGGCGAGTGGACCGGATACTATGCCAGCGGCGAGCGGAAAGAGCCGGTCTTAAAAATCAAGAGCTTCATGCACCGCAACGATCCGATCATCACCGGCGCGCCGCCGTTTCGACCGCAGCCGGGCGCCGATAATTGTCCCGCGCTGCTGCGTGCCGCGTTCATCTGGGATTCTCTCGAAAAAGCCGGCGTCCCGGATGTCCGCGGCGTCGCCTGCCATCAGAACCGCTTTTTCACGGCGATCTCGATCAAGCAGCGCTATCCGGGCCACGCCAAGCAGGCGGCGATCATCGCCGCCCAGTGCCAGACCGGCGCGTATTTGAGCCGCTATTCCGTCGTCGTCGATGAAGACATCGACGTTTCCGACATCAACGACGTTCTCTGGGCGATCTGCACGCGCGTCGATCCGGAAAAATCGATCGACATCATCCGCCGCTGCTGGAGCGGCCCGCTCGACCCGATCATCCCGCGGGCCGAGAAAGGCTTCAGCTCGCGTGCGATCATCGACGCGTGCCGCCCGTTCGAGTGGATGAAAGACTTTCCGCCGGTCTCCGGCGCCAGCAAAGAGCTGAAAGAAAAAGTTCTGGAGAAGTACGGCCACGCGCTCAAGAAGTGAATCGACCCGGAGGAGTGAACCTATGCGAGCCAGCCTGATTCGTCTAGTCATCGCGGCAAATATTTTTCTGAGCGTGGCGGCGGCATCGGCGCAGACCGGCAAGGCGGGCGGCCCGGCCGAATGGGACAAGCTCGTCGAAGCCGCCAAGAAAGAGGGGCAAGTCGTCGTCTCGAGTCCGCCGAGCGCCGAGCTGAGAAAAGGAATGGAGGAAGCCTTCACCAAGCGCTTCGGCATCGTCCTCGAAGCTGTTCCCGGCAGGGGCGCGGCGACGATTCGCCGGATGGTCGATGAGGCCAAAGCCGGCATCCGCTATTTCGATCTCCACTTCGGCGGCACGGAGTCAACCGTCAGAGGATTGCTGCCCGAAGATGTCCTCGCGCCCGTCGAGCCGTCTTTTGTGTTGCCCGAAGTTAAAGACCCGAAGAACTGGTGGGGCGGCCACATCTGGATCGACAACGCGAAGCGCTGGATCTATTCCTTTGCCGCTTATCAGACGCAGACTCTCAACTACAATTCGGATTTGGCGAAGCCCGAGGAGATCCGCTCGTTCGACGACTATCTCAACCCGAAATGGCACGGAAAGATCGGCTTCAGCGATCCGCGGATTCCCGGCTCGGGCGCGTCGATCTGGTCTTTTTTGTTGCAGGTCAAAGGCGAGGAATATTTGAAAAAGCTCGTGGCGCAGAAGATGTTCATCGGACGCGACCTCCGACTGCTCGCCGAAAGTCTCGTGAAAGGCCGCGTGAGCCACACGCTCGGCATCGGCTACACGGAATTTCTTCCCTTTCTGAAAGCCGGGCTTCCGATCAAGACGCTGCCGACTCCCAAAGAGGGCACTTATGCGACGGCCGGCTACGGCAGCCTGGTGATTCTCAAAAACGGCCCTCATCCCAACGCGACGAAAGTCTTTGTCAACTGGCTTCTGGGCAAAGAGGGACAAGAAATTTTTACCAAAACCATGGGCGAAGCGACGCGCCGGCTCGACATCGATACTAAATGGATGAAGGAGTTCGGCGTCCTCGCGGCGAAGGACGGCTTGACCCTCGATCAGTATTACAAGATGGAAAATCAATCAGAGGATAGAATCTATAAAGTCCGCGAGCCGGGCGCGGAGATGGCGAAGAAGCTGCTCGATGGAATGTAAAAAAGCGATCGGGCGCTGGGAGTCATGACGTGGCCGTGAAGGATCTGCGCGCTTGGATCGACAGCCTCGAGGAAAAACGCGAGTTAACGCGCGTCAAAGCGGAAGTCGATTGGGACGAAGAGATCGGCGCGATCACCCGAGAGGTCTCCAGCCGAGCCGGACCGGCGCTGCTCTTCGAGAACATCAAAGACCATCGCGGCACGCTCTGCCGCCGGCTCTTCACCAACGGCACCGGAACGAGGGAGCGGCTCTGCCGCTTGATCGGCGTTCCCGAAGAGACCTCCTACAGTGAGATCGTCCCGATCCTGAAGGAAAGATTTTCCCGTCCGGTAGAACCGGTCAAAGTCGCGCGAGGGCCGGTCAAAGAAAACATCGTCCGGGGAGACGCGGTCGATCTTTACCAATTTCCGGTCCCCAAGTGGAATCCGCTCGACGGCGGCCGCTACATCATGACCTCGGCGAGCGTGGTCACTATGGACCCCGACAGCGGGCGACACAACGCCGGCACCTACCGCGGCATGATCTCGACCAAGAAGACGATCAGCGTGCTGCTCGCCACGACGCAGGGATGGGGCGAGCACTTCACCAAATACAAAAAGCTCGGCCAGGAGATGCCGGTCGCCGTCGTGCTGGGACAGGAGCCGACCCTCTTTATAGCGGCATCGACGCCGCTCAGCCATTCGGAATACGACATCGCCGGCTCGCTCAGCGGCGCGCCGGTGGAGCTGGTCAAATGCGAGACCAGCGATTTATTCGTGCCGGCGAACGCAGAAATAGTAATCGAAGGGCGCGTCTCGCCCGATCCGAAAAGCTTCGAGTCCGAAGGACCGTTCAGCGAGTATCCCGGCTACTACGGCGGAAAAAGATCGCCCAAGCACACGATTCGCGTCGAGTGCATTACCTATCGCAACGACCCGATCTTTACCGGCTGCCTGACGGGCTCGAGCCCGGGGAGAACCAACGAGGGCTCGACCTGGACGCCCGCCGCTTATTCGGCGATCGCCTGGCATTACCTCGAACAAGCCGGTGTCGCCAACGTGACCGGCGTCTGGCGAGGAAAATGGCCCGAGATGATGCGGGTGCAAATCCGCAAAACGCATCGCGGCCACGCGCAGCAAGTGGCGAACGCGCTGTGGGGCTCGCACATCGCCAACTACACCGCCAAGCATCTCATTGTGGTTGACGAGGACATCGACATCCTCGACTGGGAGGCGATCGAGTGGGCGCTCGCCTTCCGCGTCAACGCCGGCATGGGCGACATCGCATTTTTCCCCGGCACCTCCGGTTCGATGCTCGATCCCAGCGTTCCGATCGGCGAGCGCGACGCGGTCAAATACGGCCACGGCAAATGGACCCGCGTCCTGATCGACGCGACGATCAACTGGGAGCTCGAGCCGCAAGAGCAGTACGGCGGCGAGCGCTACCCGCCGCTCGGCACGGCGATCTCGCCGAAAATGGCGGAGACGCTCAAGCGGCGGTGGAAGGAGTATGGGTTATGAGGGCCTATCGCCTACGTTGAACCCGTAGGCAAGTTCCAGCAGTTGTATGATAATACGTGCAGTCGCCCCCCAGATGTCCCACGCCTCGTAATAGAAGTGATAAATCGGATCGCGCCTTTCCGGCGGAAAGCGGCGCGGCTCCACCTTGAAGCAGCCGAATTCCAGCAGAGCGGCAACCGGCACCGAGAATACCGCGGTCGCTTCGGCGGGATTCAAGCGGAAGGCGTAAGGATGGGGAATGACGCCGACAAATGGAGTCACGAGGTAACCCGACGCCGCGGTTACCTGATCCAGCGCTCCTAACACCCGCACGTCGGCCGGCTTGAGTCCGATCTCTTCCTCGCTTTCGCGCAACGCCGTGTCCAGCGAACTAACGTCGCTTGTATCGATCCTTCCTCCGGGAAAAGCGATCTGACCGGCGTGGGAGTTGAGGATCTCGGCTCGTTGCGTCAACACGAGATGATCGCCATGCGGCGTCTCCTGAATCGGAACCAGGACGGCGGCGAGCTTGAAGCCCGCAGCTTCCAGAATTTGCGGCTTGCGCGAGGTCAGAACGTGTTCTATTTTATTGATAGACATAGGATCTTTACCGGAGGCCGACATCCGCCGGCATCATTTGGTGAGACAATCTATAAAACTCGCGCTCAAAAATCCATCTGCGCGCGCTCCCTGGCACCCGCAACAATATTTGGCACATGTTTATTGTTCTGTCCTTTTTTGGCACCCAGATTGTTTTCGAAAAAAATTGTTGCGCAAATCCAAGCGGTTCTTTTGTTGTCCCATGGCACATAGGTTGCACCGAAAAATGTTAAGCTACTGGCCGGATAGTTAAAAAAGCTACCGCCTTTCCGACTTCATGGCGCGACTTATCAAGATCACCGTCTATCGCAAGATCGTGATAGGCTTCACGGTCGTCATCGGGATCATGATCGCGGCCCACGCCTACATGCTCTACGAGCTTTACTGGATCTCCCGAGAAGCGCAAGAAACTTTTACCTCCGACGTGCGCGCTGTCGACCTCGCCAAGCGCATGCTCACGGTGTTGGACGACGAGGACAGCTATGCGCGCAAATACCTGATTATCCATGATCCGGTTTATTACGATCTATTTCACGAGGCCAGCCGGGAGTTCCAGAACATGCTCGCCTCATTGGTTCAAACCGAGACCGAGCGCGCGCGCTTGCTCCACCAAGTGGCGGAGACGCATCATTGGCTCGCCGGCGCCTTGCCGGAGCCGACGAAGTCCGGACGCAACCCTTCGATGAGCGCGAAAGACGAACTCAGGTGGAGAGACCAAATTCAGTTTATCGATCGCTCGCTCCAGGTAGTGATCCGTTCCAATCAGCTATCGATCGATAGCTCGATGGCGGCCTTCGTGGAAGCCACCCGGCGCTCCACGTTCGTCGCGGCGGCGCTGACGCTGTTGACGATCTTGGCGGCGTCGGGAGCCGCATGGATGATCGCGCGCACCATCACCCGCCCGCTCGGCACCTTGGTTCAGGCGACCCAGCAGATCGCGCGCGGTCTTTTCGACCCGATCCGCGTGCGCTCTCACGATGAGACGGCGCTGCTCGCCGAGGCGTTTAACGACATGAGCGCGAAGCTTAAAAAGGTCAACGAGGTCAAGGCCGACCTGATGCATCAGATCGTCCACGAACTGCGCAATCCGCTGCAGATCATTTTCTTCGCGCGCAATCTCCTCGCCGACCAGGAAGTGGGACGCGTGAGCGGCAAGCAGATAGAGATGCTCGACCTGATTGGATCGAATGCCGAGAAGTTGATGAGCTTCACCAATCAATTTCTCGATCTGGCCAAGGTCGAAGCTGGAATGATGGAATATCGCCGGACGCCGACCGATCTCGTCGCGGTGTTGAGCCGCGCCGTCGAGGATGCCCGGGCGTTGGCCTCGCGCAAGGAGGTTTCGGTAACCTTTTCTGCCGCTCCCGTTCCCCACACGCTGGCAGACGGCGAAAAACTCTCCCAGGTGTTCGGCAACCTGTTGAGCAACGCGGTCAAATATACCGAGCCGGGTGGATCGGTCGAAGTGACCATCGCCTATACGGACCGCAAAATCCGCGTCGCCGTCAAGGACCGCGGCATCGGCATTGCGGCTGAAGAATTACCGAAGCTCTTTACCAAGTTCTATCAGGCAGCCAACGCTTCCATGACGCGCGCCAAGGGCACCGGGTTGGGCTTGGCGTTGGTGAAAGCGTTCGTCGAAGGCCACGGCGGCACGATCTCCGTGAGCAGCACGCTCGGCATCGGTTCGACCTTTACCGTCGAGCTTCCTCTGGCGGACGTGCGCGAGACTCAAGTTGCCGACGCGGCATCTGTGGCTTAGCTCGCCTTCTGTCGCCTCCCCGATAAATTTGCTATGTTACCCCGAAATCCAAAATCTAAAATCAAAAATCTAAAATTGAATGACCGACCGGGAAATTCACCACGCGATACGCCTTCTCAGGCGCGCCGTGCCCAAGTGGCAAACGCCGATCGTCACGCTGGTAGCGGAAAATTCTGAAAGCCCATTTCAGGTCCTGATCTCCTGCATCTTGAGCTTGCGCACGCAGGACACCACCACGGCGCAGGCGTCCCGGCGGCTTTTTGCATTGGCGGATACGCCGGAGACGATGGCGCGCCTTCCAGTTCCGAAAATTGAAAAAGCGATTTTTCCCGTGGGATTTTATCACACCAAGGCGAAAGTCATCCGCGATATCTGCCGCACCTTGATCAAAGACTATTCCAGCAAAGTGCCGGACGAAATCGACGAGCTGCTGAAACTCAAGGGCGTCGGGCGCAAAACCGCCAACCTCGTCGTCACCCTCGGCTATCGGAAACCCGGCATCTGCGTCGACACGCATGTCCATCGCATCTCGAACCGCTGGGGCTACATTCGCACGAAGAATCCGAAGGAGACGGAGTTCGCCCTGCGCGCCAAGCTGCCGAAGCAATACTGGATCGAATACAACGACCTCCTCGTCACCTTCGGCCAGCACCTCTGCCGGCCCATTTCCCCGGTGTGCAGCCAGTGCCCGGTCAGAAAGTATTGCGCCCGAGTTGGAGTTACGATAAGCCGCTAAAATATGTCGCTGACCGCATCGAATCATTTCACTCACAATGTGGATCTCCTCGGCTACCACGACCTGAACGGCAAGCCCGCCTTCAAGCTGGCGATGCAGGAGATCAATGGCCGCTGGTACCTCTACTTGGCCCATCTGTGGCATCGCGGCTGGAGCATCCTCGACGTCACCGATCCGGCCGCGCCGGAATACGTGAGGTTTATTCCCGGACCGGAAAATACCTGGACGATCCAAATTCAGGTCGCCGAAGGCAAGATGATCACGGCGCTGGAGCGCATCGCGCCGGGCTGGGGCGGCAGCGAGGGTCAACCGTTTTCCGAAGGATTTTTGATTTGGGACGTCTCCGACGCGAAGCAGCCGCGCCAGCTCGGCCACTACCGGACGAACAGCACCGGCACGCATCGAAATTTTTACGACGGCGGGCCATGGGTGCATGCGGCCGGCGGCGCGCCGGGCTTTGACGGCAAAATTTATCATATCGTCGATATCTCCGATCCGGCCAAGCCCAAGCAGGTTTCTTGCTTCGCGCTCGACGAGCAAAAAAAAGATGGGCCTAAGCTCACAGAGTCCGGCGCCAAACTCTCGCTACATGGTCCGGCGCACGTCGAGGGCAACCGCGCTTATCTCTCGTACGGCGACGGCGGTGGAATTATCCTGGACGTTTCCGATATGAAAGCACCGCGGTTCGTAAGCCAACTTGCCTTTCAGGGACTATGCAGCCGTCAGGGGATTCATACTTATCTGCCGCTGCCGCGGCGAAAGCTCGCGCTGATCAACGACGAAGCGATCAATGAAAACGGCGACGAGAATCTAAATCTCGCGGGCATCGTGGACATCGCCGATGAAAAACAGCCGCGGATGATCTCGCTCTTTCCCCTGCCGCTGCCGCCTGAGGGAAGCGGGCTTAAAAATTTCTACGAAAAGGGCGGCCGCTTCGGACCACACAACCAGCACCATCCAAATCATCAGCCCTGTCTCGAAGACCGCGACGACATCGCTTATCTTACTTACTTCAACGCCGGTCTCCGGATCTACGACATCCGCGACGCGCGAACGCCCAAGCAGATTGGCTATTTCATGCCGGGCGATCCGCCGACGCGAATCGGAACCAAGCCGAGCAAGCTGGTCGCGCAGGTCGAGGACGTCCTCGTCGATCGCCGCGGCTGCATCTACATCAGCGACAAAAATTACGGCATCTTTATTCTGCAGTTAAGAAAAGTCTGGCCGTACGTAGCGAGCTGAGCAAAGTCGCGCGGGGTGGGATTAGTTCTTTTCCGGCCTGACGGATTCGGGGAAATATTTGGAAGGCGCCCAGACGTTGACGGTGAAGTTGTGGCAGCCGATGCCGCGCAGCTCGCGCATGATGCGGATGTAGTCTTGGGAGTCGATAAAATCGCGCCAGTCGTCCAGCGACTCGAAATCGATGGTGATCGCGACCTGCGGCGTGACTTCGAGCGGATTGCGGTAATTGCGGATCTCGATCACCCCCCGGTGAGAGAGCGTCGTCGGCAGCCAATCATTCTTCGCCTTGTTGGCGTAGATCGTTAGATTCGCCTTCTGATTGGGCAGATCCCACTGGATGACGAAGTGAACCATAAAAAAATAATGTTGAATTTTGAATGCTTAATTTTGAATTTTCTCGCCCCTAATTCAACATTCACCATTCAAAATTTGTCATTGGATGGCCCTGACCAGCCCGCCATCGACCTGGATGGTGGCGCCGGTGATATAGCTCGCCCGCGCCGAGCCGAGAAACACGATCAGGTCGCCCGTCTCCTCGGCGCTTCCGTAGCGCCCCAGAGGAATCTCGCCGGCCATTTCCTTATCGATTTCTTCGACGGACTTTTTGGCGCGCTCGGCGCGCGCCAGGTTTAATTTTTTCGCCCGGTCGGTGGCGATTCTCCCCGGGCAGACGTTGTTCACCAGGATGTTGTCCTTGGCCAATTCGCGCGAGAGCGACTTGGCCAGACCGACGACGCCGCTGCGCACCCCGTTGGAAAGCACGAGCCCGGCGATCGGCTCCTTGACGGCGTAAGACGAAATATTGATGACGCGGCCGCCGCCGACCTTGCACATGTGCGGCACCGCCTCGCGCGTGAGCCTCACGGCGCTTAAAAAATTAAGCCGAAACGCGTTCTCCCAATCGTCGTCGGTGAATTTCATGAATTCCCCGGGAGGCGGCCCGCCCGCGTTCGTGACGATGATGTCCAGGCGGCCGAACTTTTCCACCGTCTGCGCGACAAACTTCCGGATATCCTCCGCTTTTGTCATGTCGGCGGCCAGCGCCAAGACCTCGCCGCCGGTCTCGCGCCGGATCATCTCGGCCGTTTCATTGAGCTGCTTCTCGCCCCGGGCGCAGATGCTCACCTTGGCGCCCTCGCGGGCGAAACCCAAAGCGGCGGCTCTTCCGATTCCCTGACTCGCCCCCGCCACCAACGCAACCTTTCCTTTAAGCCCCAAGTCCATTCTTGTCTTCCTCTTCCTAACGCCTATTTCAGCCAGATGCTCCTGAGGCGGACCCGCCGTGCATGGTGGCGGGGCTGATCCGCCAAGCTTTTTGGCGGAGCTTAATGCCTGTCCGCTATTTTTGGCTCCAGTAAATATTTTCCCGAAACTCGGGATTCAAGCGCAAAATATAAAGCGCCAGCATGCCGTGGGCGCCGAGTTGGCGCAGCCGCCGCGGATCGCCGGTTTTCAGCGCGTCTTTTTCTTCCGCTGAAAGCTCGTAACGGCCCAGCGCGCCATCGAGGCCGGCCTCCGCCTGTTGCAAAACATCGGGGCTCATCTTGAGATCGAAAAGAAATCGGTTGAGGTGGTAGCTGCTCATCTTGCCTCCCTCCCAACACAACGCCCGTTAGGGGTAAGGGGTTAGGCGTGAAGGGTCCGAAATCACCTTATGCCTCACGCCTTACGTTATTTTCCATGAGACGAACCCCCATCCGGTCGCCACGTGGTCGGGCATGTAAAAAGTCTGGGCGGCCTTGGCGTCGCGAATCGCTCCGACAACCACCATCCAGTTGAGGAATTCGGAATCTCCCGCCTTGGAGATCTCTTCCACGGAATAGTCCGCCAGTGTTCGCCCTTTTCCCTCGCGGAGAATCTCCAGGAGCGTGTGATCGAACTGCGTGTCGATCTCGCCGATCCGCGGCGAGCCGGGAAAATGGGAAAGCCCGCCGGTGGCGAGAATCGCCACGCGCTCCTTCCAACCGTCGGCGACTTTCCGGATCAACTCGCCGATCTGGTAGCAGCGCCGCGGCGTCGGTATGGGATCGACCCAGGTATTGACGTAGATCGGCAGGATCGGAATCTTCGGCTCGGGCAAAAGAAAGTACAGCGGCACCGTCTGGGTGTGCTGCAGCTCGATGTATTCTCCAAAGGAAAAATCGATGCCCGCGTCGATGCCCGCCTTCAAGATGGCGCGGCCCAGCTCTTTGTGATTGCGGTAGTGAAACTTGTGACGCGTGAATTGGCCTTTGACCTCGTCGGCTAGTGTCACGAAGAAAGTCGGGATGTTGTTGAACACGAAATTGACGAACTGATCGTTGGCGACGACGATCAGAACGTCCGGTCGCGCGGCTTCGAGATCGGCGTGCAGCGCCGCATAGGCCTTCTCGGCGTCGTGGCGGAGTTTTTGCTGCGCTTCGAGCGAAGGCTTGGACGATCCCGCTTGCGGCGCCATGCGGTAGTGGAGCGACATGAACTCGTCCCACTCCGCTCCCGGCTCCAGCAAAATATTCGGCGCATGACTGGCGGCGACGGCGGCAACGAAAGGCATTTTCGATCTCTCTTTTCAGTTGGAAAATCTATAACCCACCGGGAGGAAAAATCAACTTGGCTTTTTCGGGAAGTATTCCTTTCGATAAGTCTCGGGCCATTCGAAGGTCTGCGGAATCTTCGGCGGCTCTTTGCCGTAAACCACGGCGATCTCGGCCAGGTCCGTCATTTCGACCTTTTCTAATCCGCCGTTGACCGGTTTGACGTTGACGAAGACTTTGGGCTTTTGTTTGACGGCCGGCGCGGTGTCCGCGGTAGCTTTCCAAATGGCGAAAAATTGGTCGAGGGTGAAATATCTCTGTTGCGGCGCCTCGACGTGGATGATTCCGCTGCTATCGTGCGTATGGATCCAGTACAGGCAACTGCGCCCGACGATGCCGACCGATTCAGGCACCGGATAAGGCTTCCCATCGACGAAGATATCGAGATGAACGTGAATGTGAAAGGTGGAATACTCCTGGCGCTCGCATGGAATTCCGGCCACCGGTTGGCTGTCGGCGGCGCCATACAGCGGCGCGATCCGGCTAGCGAAACCGGCGATGATGAGCGCCGCCGCGACGCTCGCCAGCACCGCGAACTTCGCGAGCTTGCCCCCGGATTTTTTACCCCGCACACTTTCCATCATGGCGTTCTCGCGGTTCCGTTCGTTGATGTCTCAGCCACTATACTTGCTTCCAGGCGGATGAGGCAAGGCTACAGTTTAGCTGTGTTTAGCTGGGAATCGGAAGCGCTAGGCGACGAAATTTTAGAAATCAATGGAAAATAGTTATGAGTGCGCGGACTGGTTGGAATTCAGTAGAGCGACTCGACGAACCTATTCAACGGCTCTGGCAACAGGTCCTGTGGGTGATCGCCACCGAAGGTTGCCCACTTGCTCTTGCCAGTCAAAACGGAAGACGCAACCTCAGCCCCGGATTTAGTATCATAGACGACAATCTTTATTTCCACTTGGTCTGGTATCCCTGACCATTCAGTAGCCCGGTCCTCCCAGTGCAAAACCTCCGGTGCGACATAATAAGCGTACTTATCTGCCGGGACGCCCTTTAAACATCCCGGTCCCAGACATTCCTCCGATATGTAAACATTGTTCGAAAACCTCGCGAACGCGGCCTTCACCGCGTTTGCAGTCATTTTTCCCGAGTTCTTGTATTCAGTATTCCCGTACCAACCGTTCTTTGGGGTTGAAATAAAAACCCCTCCGCCGCGATCGAGCTTCGACGAAGCGGGTTTGAGAACACGCTGTTGATAGCTTGCCGTACAAGAGGAGAGAAACAGGGCGATCGAAATCGTGAGTAAGGCTTTCATCATACCTCCTTCATCGCTTTACTTCGCGGTCCAAAGCTCAGGGGGCGCGATCGCACCAGAAAACCTTCTCGGTCTTACAACTTCTCCTCACAGGCGCTAAATCGGTTGACTCGCGGCGCGGATTTCGGTTATGAACTGCGTTTAAGCCGCCCGGTGAGGGTTTGTCAAGCACTATATTTGCTATACGTTGCGACGCTTCCTCGATATTGAAACCCGGCAAATATCGGCTGACAAGAAATATCGAATAATAATGAGCTTCCAGGGGGTCCGTTTTTCAATCGCATGCGATGCCGCATGGGCTCCAAAGGTGGACACAAGGGAGGCGTGGCTGGCGTGGGCTAACGGGGATCATGCCATCGAGAACGGCGTCGAGCCTCCGGTTCGACCGATGCCGCCCATGCTGCGCCGGCGCGCCGGTTTTCTGGGCAGGATGGCCCTCGAAGTGGCCTATCGATGCCTGGGTCAGAGGATCGATGTCCCGACCATTTTCAGCTCCCGCCATGGCGAAAGTTCGCGTTCGGTTGAATTGTTGTTGGACCTAGCGAAGGGCACCCCGCTTTCTCCGACCTCGTTCGGCCTTTCGGTTCACAATGCGACGGGCGGCCTATTTTCGATCGCGCGGGGCGACCACGCCAGCAATATCGCGCTCGCCGCCGGCCGGAGCAGCGTCGAGCACGCGGTGATCGAGGCGTGCGGACTCCTCGCCGACGGCGCGCCGGCAGTGCTGCTGGTCGTATACGATTGTCCTTTGCCGGCCGTGTATTCGCGGTTTCAAGACTGCAACGAACAGCCGTACGCCTGGGCCTGGTTGATGCAGCCGCCCGGTGACGAAGCCGTCTCGGTCACGTGGTCCGACGCGTCGGAAGACAGCTCCCTGAACCCCGCGCGCTTGCCGCCGGGGTTGGAGGTCTGGCGTTTTTATTTACGCCAAGAGGCGTCTCTGGAGCGAATATCCGATCGGCGTAAGTGGGTCTGGAGACGCCATGCTTGAAGCGATCGGCCGTTATTGGCGCGTGTTTGGCGTCGGTTTTAGTTTTTTCGCCTTTGGGGTGGGCGGACTCGCCATGCGCGTCTTCGCCTTTCCCCTGCTCAGCGTCTTGATCGCCGATCGCCAGCGCCGCGCGATATTCGCGCGCGACTTGATCCGCGGCTCTTTTCGCTGCTTCGTGGGCCTGATGCGCGCGCTCGGCGTCATGCGTTATGACATAACCGGCGTGGAACGGTTGGACCGTCAGGGATTGTTGATCGTCGCCAACCATCCAACCTTGATCGATATCGTCTTGCTCATGGCGTTCGTCAAACGCGCCGATTGCATCGTCAAGAGCGGCCTTTGGCACAACCCGTTCACCTACGGTCCGGTGCGGGCGGCGGGATATATCCGCAACGACTCCGGCGTCGGGCTCATCGAAGACTGTATCGCCTCGGTTCGCGGCGGCAGCAATCTGATTATTTTCCCCGAGGGCACGCGCACGCGCGACGGCTCGATGATGCTCAAGCGCGGCGCGGCGAACATCGCGGTGCGCGCCGCGTGCAATGTGACCCCGGTTTTCATAAGGTGTACGCCGCCGGTGCTGCGCAAAGGACAGAGATGGTGGCAAGCGACGGCCCGCTCGGTGCATTTTTGCATCGAAGTCGAGGACGATATCGACATCGGGCCCTTTATCGCCCAGGCCGGCAGCGCGGCGCTGGCGGCCCGGCAGTTGACCGATCATTTGCGGGATTACTTCATTACCAAACAAAACGGCCATGCGGTCGCTTGAAGACGAGGTCAAAGAAATGATCATCGATGTCCTTCAACTGGAAGACATCACTCCCGCCGATATCGACACCGACGCGCCGCTTTTTGTCGAAGGACTCGGCTTGGACTCGATCGACGCGCTCGAGCTGGGGGTCGCGCTGCAGAAGCGCTACGGCATCACCCTATCGGCCGAGGCGGAAGACACCCGCCGCCATTTCGCCTCGGTGCGCGCGCTCGCCGCGCTGATCACCGGCAACCGAAAGAAATGAAGGGAAACGACCCATGGCTCCCGGCGGCATAACGAATAAAGAAGAGATTTACCCATGGGTGGTCGCCGTGCTGAACGAGATGTTCGAGCTGGATAAGTCGAAGATCACGCCCGAGGCGAACCTGTACACCGATCTCGACATCGACAGCATCGATGCCGTCGATCTCGCCGTCAAGCTCAAACAGCTCACCGGCAAGCGGCTGCAGCCGGAGGTCTTCAAGAGCGTGCGCACCGTTCAGGACGTGGTGAACGCGTTGGAAGCGCTGCTGCTGGAAAAACCAAAGTAGGCTCGTGTTGACTGTAGTGACGGTTTTTATCGCGCTGCTTTACCCGCTCGCCATCTGGCTCGGCCAGGGGCGGATCGAGCCGCGCTTTTTGGCCGCGCTGCTGCTACTCGCCGCGCTGACGGGACTCCATGCGCTGAAAGTCCGTCACGCCTGGCGCTGGTGGCTCGGCGGGACGCTGCTGATGGCGATACCGGCGGCGTGGAACAACGCCTGGCTGCCGTTGAAGCTCTATCCCGCGTTCGTGAACGCCGCGATGCTGGGACTATTCGCTTACAGCCTGATCTCCCCTCCTTCCATGGCCGAGCGCTTCGCGCGCCTGCGCGAAGCCAATTTTCCGGTGGAAGCGATCGGCTACACGCGGCAAGTGACGCAAGTGTGGTGCGTTTTTTTCGCCGTCAACGGCGCGATCGCGCTCACGACGGCGCTCTGGGCGTCGGCGGCGGTCTGGTCGCTTTACAATGGCCTCATCGCTTATTTATTAATGGGACTTTTGTTCGCCGGCGAATATTTCGTCCGCGGCCATTTCAAGCGGCGCCACCATGTCTGAAACTTTCGCCATGTTAAATGTTCTCGGCGCGCCGCGCCCGCCGCGTTACGTCGTCGCCTGGCGCTTGGGACAACCGGTCGGCCACGAAGAATTTCTCACTCGCGTGCGCGCCTGGCGCGCGCGGCTCAGACGGACCGCCGGACAGGCGTTCGCGCTTTTTGTCGGCGACAGCGTCGAGTTTGCGGCGGCGCTATTCGGCGCCTGGCAGGCCGGCAAAACTGTCTATCTGCCCGGCGATGCGCTGCCGGCCACCTGCGCGAGCCTCGGCCAAGCCGTCGACGGTTATCTCGGCGAGTTCGCACCCGAATGGGCGCCGCTCGCGCCCGCGCCGCAGGATGATGCGGCCGGCGCCGCGGACGACTTCCGGCCTTTCGATTCCGACTTTGCCGGTTTGGTGCTTTACACTTCCGGCAGCACGGGCGCGCCGGCAGCGATCGCTAAAAAACTCGGGCAGATGGCGGCCGAAGTGACGACCCTCGAAATGCAGTTCGGCGCTCGGCTGGGCGCCGCCGAAATTATCGCGACCGTGTCGCACCAACACATCTATGGACTTCTCTTCAAGATCCTGTGGCCGTTCACCGCCGGGCGCGCGATTCACGCGCTAAGCTTTTCCTTTCCTGACGAACTGACGGCGGCGGCCGCGCGTGATCTTGTCTTGGTATCGACGCCGGCGCATCTCCAACGCTTGCCGGAAAATCCGGCCTGGGCGGCGGCGGCGAAACGGTTGCGCGCGGTCTTTTCCTCCGGCGGCTCGTTGCCGTTCGAGGCCGCCCGCGCGACCGAACGGTTGCTCGGCTTGGTTCCAATCGAAGTCTACGGCAGCTCGGAGACCGGCGGCATCGCCTGGCGCCAGCAGATTACGCAGGCGGATGAAACGTGGACGCCTTTGCCCGGCATCACATGGCGCGTCGATCCGGCGGGCGTGCTGGAGGTCCGCTCGCCGCATTTGCCCGACCGAGAATGGTTCCGCACCGCCGACGGCGCCGCGCCCGCGGGCGATAACGGTTTTCAGCTCAAGGGACGCATCGATCGCATTGTAAAAATCGCCGAAAAACGAATATCGCTCGCCGCGATCGAAAAAGCGCTGACGGCGTCGCCTCTGGTGGCCGATGCCCGCGCCGTGGTCATCGACGGGCAGCGCCGGCGCATCGCCGCCTTCATAGTCCCATCGGCCGACGGGCGGCGCCGCCTGGCCGAGGCCGGCAAGCTCGTTTTCAATCGAACTCTCCGCGATCTGTTGAGCCGGGCCATTGAGCCCGTCGGACTACCGCGCATCTGGCGTTATCTCGACGCGTTGCCGGTGAACGCGCAAGGCAAGACCACTCACGCCGAGCTGATCGCGCTGCTCGACGGCAAGTCTTCCCGGCCGACCTTGCCGCTCGAGCGGCTGGTTGAAAAAAACGGACAGCGCGCCGTCTTCGAATTGGTTCCTCCGCGCGACCTGCTTTATTTCGACGGCCATTTTTCCGGCACGCCGATTCTGGCCGGCGTGGTCCAACTCGACTGGGTGATCTCTTATGGCCGTCAATGCTTCGACTTGCCGCCGCTCTTTCGCGCCATCCATGCGCTGAAATTCCAGCGGGTGATTCCGCCGGAGACGCCGATCATCCTGGAGCTGGTTCATGAGCCGGCCAAATCGTCCTTGTCGTTCAAGATAACGTCGCAATCCGGACCGCACGCCAGCGGACGGGTCGTGTTTGGAGCGGCGGATGTTTAAGCCGTGCGTCGTGATCCCCGTTTACAACCACGAGCGCGCGATCGGCGCGGTGGTCGATCAAGTCGTGGCGCAGGGCTTGCCCTGCATCCTCGTCGACGACGGCAGCGCGCTGGAATGCGCCGCCGTGCTCGATCGCTTGGCCGCCGCTCGGCCGGCCGAGATCACTTTGCTGCGACACGCCGTCAATCGCGGCAAAGGCAGCGCCGTGCTCACCGGACTCCGGTACGCGGCGCAAGTTGGTTACACTCACGCCGTGCAGATTGACGCCGATGGCCAGCACCGCGCCGGCGACATTCCGCGCTTTCTGGAGCAAGCCAGGGCGCATCCGCAAGCGCTGATCATCGGCTGCCCCGAGTTCGACCAGAGCGTGCCGGCGCTCCGGCTCTACGCCCGCTATCTGTGCCACGTCTGGGTGTGGATCAACACGTTGTCGCTCGAAATCAAGGATTCGATGTGCGGCTTCCGGGTCTATCCGCTTCCCGCCGTGATCGCGCTCGACCGGCGGCGGAAACTCGGCGCGCGGATGAATTTCGACGTCGAAGTGGCGGTCCGGCTCTACTGGGCCGGGCTCAAGATCATCAATGTTTCGACGCCCGTATGTTATCCCAGCGACGGGGTCTCGCATTTTCGCTACGGGTTGGATAACCTACGAATTTCGCGCGTGCATGCCGCCTTGTTCTTCGGCATGCTGCTGCGACTCCCGATGTTGATCACACGCAAGCGGAGCGCCCAATGACCCAGCCGATCGCCGCCATCCCAGCCCGACATTGGGCGCACATCGACGAGTTCACCGCCCTTGCCGGCATGCGGCTGATATTTTGGATCTGCCGCGTGTTCGGACGCTGGCCGGCGCGCGCCGTCATGTACCCGGTCGTGCTGTGGTACATGGCGACCAAGCCGGCCGCAAGGGCGGCGTCGCGCGCCTACCTCGACCGGATGTCTGCGTTTCGCGGCTCTCCTGATAAATCCGGCCGGCTCACCGTGTGCCGCCACTTTGCCGCGTTCGCCGAAAGTCTGCTCGACAAAATGCTCTTGTGGAGCGGCGGCTTTGAAACCGAGCGGGTCGAGCTCCACGGCCATGAGCAAATCGCGGTTGAAATCGCCGCCCAGCGCGGCGGCCTGCTGATTTGCTCGCATCTCGGCAATCTCGAGTTGTGCCGCATCTTGTCCAGACGCGCCGGGCTCAAGTTGACCGTGCTGATCCATACGAAGCACGCCGAGAAATTCAATCGGCTGTTGGCGGAGCTCGATCCCGACAGCCGGCTCAACCTGATGCAGGTCACCGAGGTGTCGCCGGCGACGGCGATCTCGCTGTCGGAAAAAATCGCGCGCGGCGAATTCGTCGCGATTGCCGGCGACCGTATTCCCGTATCGTCCGAGCCGCAGGTCGCCTTGGCGAGCTTCCTGGGCGCGCCCGCGCCGTTCCCGATCGGTCCTTACATTCTGGCCAGCCTGTTTCAATGTCCGGTTTATCTGCTGTTCACCATGCGCAACGGCCGCGCCTCGGAAATTTACTTTGAATTGTTCCAGAAATCGATTCGTCTACCACGCAACGACCGCGACCAGGCGCTGGCGGAGCTGGTTGCGGCGTACGCCGCGCGCCTCGAGCATTTCTGTTGCCGCGCGCCGCTTCAGTGGTTCAACTTTTACGATTTTTGGCGCCTGCCGACTATGGATACGACCGATGCATCCCGTTGAAAGCAAAAGCCGCACGGTGCGCTTCGACCTCGGACGGCTGAAGATCGAAGACATCGTGGACATCGCCGACGGCGCGGCGGCCGCCGCTTTGTCCGAGGCGCCTGAATTTCGTGCCGCGATCGCGCGCGGGGCCGATTTTTTGGATCGTCTGCTGCGCGAGGACGGCGTGATCTACGGCGTCACGACCGGCGTCGGCGACTCGTGCACGGTCACGGTCCAGCCCGATCTAGTCGCCGAGCTGCCACGCCATCTCTATACGTTTCACGGCTGCGGCCTGGGCGAATATTTCACCCCGGCGCAGACGCGCGCGGTGATCGCGACCCGGCTCACGTCGCTGTGCAAAGGCTTCTCCGGCGTCAGCGTCGAATTGCTGGAACAGATGGCGCGGCTGCTCGAGCGCAATCTATTGCCGCGGATCCCATCCGAAGGCTCGGTCGGCGCCAGCGGCGATCTGACGCCGCTCTCGTATCTCGCGGCGGTGCTCTGCGGCGAGGGCGAAGTCTGGCGCGACGGCGGCGCCGCCCCCGCGGCGAAAGCGCTGGCCGAGGCCGGCATCGAACCGCTGCGCCTCAGGCCCAAAGAAGGACTGGCCGTCATGAACGGCACGGCGGTGATGACCGCGCTGGCGTGTCTCGCCTACGCGCGCGCCGAATATCTCACCCGACTCACGACCCGCATCACGGCGCTGGCGTCGTTTGCGCTCGACGGCAACGCGTACCATTTCGACGCCCGGCTGTTTTCGGTGAAGCCTCATCCCGGCCAGCAGCACGTCGCCGGTTGGCTGCGCCAGGACTTGCCGTTGAACGAGCCGCCGCGCAACGTCAAGCGGCTGCAGGATCGCTACTCGATCCGCTGCGCGCCGCACGTCATCGGGGTTTTGGCCGACGCGCTGCCGTGGCTGCGCGAGACGATCGAAAACGAACTCAACAGCGCCAACGACAACCCGATCGTGGACGCCGAGGGCGAGCGCATTTTGCACGGCGGCCACTTTTACGGCGGCCACATCGCGTTCGCCATGGACAGCATGAAAAACGCCGTCGCCAACCTGGCCGATCTGCTCGACCGCCAGATGGCGCTTTTGGTGGACAGCCGCTACAGCAACGGCTTGCCGCCCAATCTGACCGGCGCCGTGGGGCCGCGCATCGCGATCAATCACGGCCTCAAGGCATTGCAGATCAGCGCATCGGCATGGACGGCCGAGGCGCTCAAGCTGACCATGCCGGCCTCGGTCTTTTCGCGCTCGACCGAGTGCCACAACCAGGACAAGGTCAGCATGGGCACGATCGCCGCGCGCGATTGTCTCCGCATATTAGAGTTGACCGAGCAGGTCGTCGCGGCGCTGCTCATCACCGTGCGCCAGGGAGTCTGGCTGCGCCGCAGATTGAATCCGTCGGCGGCGCCGGCGGCGACCTTGGAGAAAATGCTCGACGTTCTGGGCGCCGACATCGCGGTCATCGAGGAGGACCGCGGCCTCGAGCCGGAATTGCGCTTGTTGTTGGCGCGCATCCATGAGCGCGCCTGGAAACTCTATGAGTAAGGCGCCGAGCCGCTGGTCGGCCGAGACCGAGCTGCAGGTTGAGTTCTTCGATCTCGATCCGATGGAAGTCGTCTGGCACGGCCGCTACGTCAAATATTTGGAAACGGTGCGCAGCGCGCTGCTCGACACGATCGGCTACAACTATCCGGAGATGAAAGCCTCGGGCTATCTCTGGCCGGTGATCGACATGCACCTGCGCTATGCCGGCTCGGCGAAGTTCGGCCAGCGGCTTAAATTGCGCGCCGAGATCATCGAGTGGGAAAATCGCCTCAGGATCGCTTATCTCATCACCGACGCCGTCACCGGACGCCGGCTCGTCCGCGCCACCACGACGCAGGTCGCGGTCGAGATCGCCACGCAGGAGATGTGCTTCGTCTCGCCGCCGGTGCTGTTTGAAAAACTGGGAGTGCCGCTGCCGTGAAGCTTTTAGCCGGCGGCTTGGCGCTGGCGGCGCTCGCTCTGATGGCCGCTGCGCCGGTGGCGCAAATTCAATCGATGATCGCCCGGCCGAAGGTTTTGTGCGGCCGCTTCGATCAGACCAAAGAGTTGGTCGGCTTGAAAAAACCGCTGGCTTCGAACGGCCGCTTCTGCGTGGTCGCCGACAAGGGCGTTTTGTGGCGCAGTTTGCAGCCGTTCCCCAGCACGTTGCGACTCACGCGCGA
>DASXRG010000200.1:0-8620 GCA_036506735.1 Binatia bacterium
CGATCCGACGATCTACAGATTCTATGAGCTGATCCAGGTCTACGGCCCGACGATGAAGGCGCTCATTCATGAAATGTTCGGCGACGGGATTTTGAGCGCGATCGATTTCGAGATGGACATCCAGAAAAAACCCGATCCCAAGGGCGACCGGGTCGTCATCACCTTAAACGGAAAATTCTTGTCTTACAGAAAGTGGTGAGGCGCGACGCATAATCTCTGGGCAGTGAGTGACCGTAAAGTAGGCAGGCGGGTCCAAGGAGACGAAAAATGATCTGGATTTCATAGCCATCGCAGTGGCACAAGGCTTGCTCCACTAGAATCAGGCAGCGAAGCTTCAAGAGCAAAGGCGCTCATCGGAAAACGATGAGCGCTTTTGTGTTTTAAGAAAGGCAACAATGTCATCCGACGACAGTAAGAGCAAGGAGACGACGATCATGGCTGAAGCTTTTCCCCGCATGAGATCGGCGGCGCAAAAAATATTCGACAATATCATTTTTCTCGGCGACATCTTCGCCGACCGGGAGGACGAGGAGATACCGGATATTCCCGTGCTGGAGTTGGCCAAATCATTTGAGCTGAGAAAACCGGAATTGCTCTGGAAGCAAAGATGAAAATTGACTGCGGTTAGGGATCGGCAACCGGAGGGCAGTAGGCTCAATCGAGGACAAACTTCGGGAAAATAAGTGTGCGACGCGGACCGCAGGGCGAAGTTGGCCTGCGGAGCCCGGGCGAAGGCGCCTGATTCTCATGCGGAGATCGGGCGTTTTTTTTTGGCGCGGCGATGAACAAAATCGAGGAATACAAAAAAGAAAAAGACGGCCTGGACGTGCTTCAGGACGTCCCGCGTTACGCGGCGGAGGGATGGGAGGCGATCACCGACGGCGACCGCGAGCGGCTCAAGTGGACCGGGGTCTTTTTCCGCAAGCAGACTCCGGGACACTTCATGATGCGCATCCGCATCCCCAACGGCATCAGCAACGCCGCGCAAATACGCGCCATCGCCGAGATCAGCGAGGAGTTCGGCAGAGGCTTCGCCGACATCACGACGCGCCAGCAGATGCAGCTCCGCTGGTTCGGCATCGACGACGTGCCGGAGATCTGGCGGCGGCTCGAACGGGTCGGCCTCGTCTCGCTCCAGACGGGCATGGACAACATCCGCAACGTCGTCGGCTGCCCCGCGGCCGGACTCACGCCGAACGAGCTTTTCGACGCCTCCCCGATCGCGCGCGAGTTCACCCAAATGTTCGTCGGCAACAAGGCCTACACGAACCTGCCGCGAAAATTCAACGTGACGATCACGGGCTGCAAAGAAAATTGCGCGCACGCGGAATCGCAGGACATCGCGCTCACACCCGCGAGCGCGATCATCGACGGCGCGGAAGTCAAGGGGTTCAACGTCGCGGTAGGCGGCAAGATGGCTTCGGGCGGCTACCGCATCGCCTCGCCGCTCGATCTCTTCGTCACGCCGGAAGAGGCGGCGGCGATTTGCAGCCTGATCGTTTTCATTTTCCGCGATCATGGCTTGCGCGAATCGCGCAGCAAGGCGCGGCTCGCGTTTTTGATCGAGGACTGGGGCGTGAAAAAATTTCGCCGCGAGCTGGAGCGCCGCGCCGACCGGCCGCTGCGCGCCGCCGGGAAGGACGAGCGGCTGAAGCAGCGGACCGATCACGTCGGCATCTTTCGTCAGCGCCAGAAGGGGCTCAACTATGCCGGTCTCGCCGTGCCGGTGGGGCGTATCACGACAGGCCAGATGGCCGAGGTCGCGCGCGTGGCGGAGGTTTACGGCAGCGGCGAGGTTCGGTTGACGATCGGCCAGAATATCATCATTCCGAACGTACCGGACGGAAAAATCGGCGACCTCACCCAGGAACCGCTGCTCAAGCAGTTGCGTTACGACCCGTCGGAGATCATGCGCGGGTTGGTGAGCTGCACCGGAATCGACTATTGCCACTTCGCACTGATCGAGACCAAAGAGCTGGCGCTCAAGACCGCGCGCATCTTGGAGCAGGAGCTCGGCAAGACCAAATCGGTGGCGATCCATTGGTCCGGCTGTCCGGCGGGCTGCGGCAACCACGCCGTCGCCGACATCGGGCTCATGGGCAAGAATATCAAGCTCAACGGCGAAGTGGTGGAGGCGGTGGACGTCTTCGCCGCCGGCGCGGCGGGGCCGGCGGCGAACCCTCCGATCAAGATCATGGAAGACGTGCCGTGCAGCGATCTTCCGGGCGTGCTCAAGGGATTGGTCCGACACGGCGCGTTCAACACGATGCGCCAACAGCTCTGGAAGATGTCGCAACCGTCGGTCGAAGTCGCCGCTTTGCCGGAGATCAAGGAGCCGCCGCCCGCCGTGATTCGCGCGGATGAAATTCCGGACAACGCGGCGAAGATGGTTCGGATGAAAGGAAACGAGATGGCGGTTTTCAAGCGCGACGGACAGGTCTACGCGATTCAAAACATTTGCCCGCATGAGGGCGGGCAGTTGTCCAAGGGCTGGCTCGAGGGCGACGAAGTCGTCTGCCCGCTGCACGGCTACAAGTTCGATCTCAAGACCGGGCGCTGCTCGACCGACCCGGCGCTCAAGGCGAAAATTTTTAAGCTCGTCGCCCACGGCGGCGGCTTCATAGTGGAGGAAGAATGAAAGTAAAAAGTGAAAAGGTCAAAGGAAAAAACGACTTGACGCGGCGCGATTTTCTCCGGCTTACCGGAACGAGCTCGCTCGGCTTGCTCCTTAGTAACCTGCCTGGCAATTGGATCGGCGGCGTTTACGCCGCCGACGCGCCCGAGACCACGAAGATCCGCTTCGGCATCATCGCGCTCACCGACTGCTCGTCGATCGTGATGGCGCACGAGCTCGGGCTGTTCAAAAAATACGGCGTCGAATCGACGATCTCGAAGGAAGCTTCGTGGGCGGTGATCCGCGACCGGATAAATCTCGGCGAGAACCAGGCGACCCACATGCTCTTCGGCATGCCGTTTTCATCCACGATGGGACTGCTCGGCTCGCCGAAAAAATCGATGATCATTCCGTTCGTGCTGAACCGCAACGGCCAGGCGATCACGCTCAAGAAAGAATTTCTCTCCAAGGGAATCAAAACGCCGCAGGCGCTGAAGCCCCTGGTCGACGAAGCGAAAAAAGCCGGCGATCCGATGACGTTCGCGATCACGTTCCCGCCTGGGACCCACGCGATGTGGACGCGCTACTGGCTCGCCGCCGGCGGCATCAATCCGGACAAGGACGTGACCTTGATCACGATCCCGCCGGCGCAGATGGTCGCGAACATGAAGGTCGGCAAGATGGACGGTTACTGCGTCGGCGAGCCGTGGGGAGCGCGCGCGATCGCCGACGGCATCGGCTATACCGCGGTGACCACGCAGCAAATCTGGAAGGACCATCCGGAAAAAGTTTTGGCTTTTACGCAGGAGTTCGCGGAAAAAAATCCCAAAACGGTCAAAGCGATCCTGCGCGCGATGTTCGAGGCGAGCCAACACATCGACAAGTTAGATAACCGCGCGCACATGGCCGAGGTCGTGTCGCAGCCGCAGTACATCAACACGCAAAAAGAAGTCATTCTCGGGCGCATGCTCGGGCATTACGATTACGGCGACGGAAGAAAAGAAGAGGATCCCAACTACATGACGTTTTTCGTCCGCAACACCAACTTTCCCTGGAAGTCGCACGGCGTCTGGTGGCTCACGCAGTTTCGCCGCTGGGGCATGGTCAAAGAGCCGCCGGACTACAAAGGCATCGTCGATCAGGTCATCCGCCCGGACATCCAGCGCGAGGTGGCGAAAGAGATGGGCATCGCGGCGCCGAAGGAAGACATGAAGAAAGAGACGCTCTTCGACGGCGTCGAATTCGATCCGCTGAAAGCGGAAGAGTACGTGAAGAAATTTCCGGTCAAGAATGTGGTGTAGTGATCGCCCGCGTTCGAAGGGGCAAGCCTCTCCGGCCGAGAGCAATAGGTCTCTGCCTTGAGCGGACGGCAAACGACGGTTCCGGCGCGAGCATTCGAGCGGTTGCAAGCATATGCACGACACCGAGCAAGTCGTGGCACCTTTTCGTTTCTGTGCGCTCGGCCTCCGGCTCGCCCCTTCGAGCGATCCGCGCGGTGGCATCTATCAGATCATGAGGAGGCGCGTATGACTAAACGGATCGATTTTGCCGCTGCGATTCTTCCCCTGCTGGGTGCCGGCGTCGTGCTCCTCATCTGGACGATCCTCAGCACGACCGTCGCGCGCGATCTGCCGTCGCCGTTAAAAACCTGGCAAGAGAGCAAGCACTACATCTTCAATCCGTTTTTCAAAGACGGCGAGATGAATCAGGGCATCGGCCGCTTCGCTTTGCTCAGCCTGTTTCGCGTCTCGAAGGGATTTCTCCTGGCGATCCTGATCGGCACGCCGCTCGGATTTCTCCTCGGCCTCTCGATCAAGTTCAACCGCGCTTTCGATCCGGTGATTCAGGTGCTGCGGCCGATCTCGCCGCTCGCCTGGCTGCCGCTGGGACTGATTATTTTTCAGAAGTCCGAGCCTGCGGCGATCTTCACGATCGCGCTCTGCGCGATGTGGCCGACGGTCATCAACACGGCGGTCGGCGTGAGATCGATCAGCCCGGAATATTTGAACGTCGGCAGAGTGCTCAAGCTGTCGCGCGCGAAGATGCTCCGGAAGATCATAGTGCCGGCGGCTCTCCCTTACGTCTTCACCGGCTTCCGTCTGTCGCTCGGACTCGCGTGGCTCGTCATCGTCGCCTCCGAGATGCTCACGGGCGCGCCCGGCGTCGGCGGCTTTTTGTGGCAGGAGTACAACAGCCTCGTCTACTCGCACATCATACTTTCGATCATCTCGATCGGCCTGATCGGCTTCGGACTCGACCGCTGCATGGGCGTCGTCGAGCGGCGGTTCAAATCGGCGTGAGCGAAAAATCGATGAGCTATCTGCAACTCAAAAACGTGAGCAAGAGTTTTCCGCGAGCGAGCGCCGAGGAGTTGCAGGTTCTCCGCGGCATCGACCTGGAAGTGGGCGAGGGCGAATTCGCCTGCATCGTCGGCCGGTCGGGCTCGGGCAAGAGCACCTTGATTTCGCTCATCGCCGGCCTGCTCGCGCCGGACCGGGGCGAGATTGTCCTTGACGGGAAGCCGATCGAGGGACCGGGCCCCGAGCGCGGCATCGTGTTTCAAAACTATTCGCTGCTGCCGTGGATGACGGTTTTCGAAAACGTTTACCTGGCGGTCGACGCCGTCGGCGCGGCGCTTTCCGACAGCGAGAGGCGCGCGCAGACCGAACACTACGTCGATCTGGTGAATCTCAAGAACGCCGTCGGCAAGCGGCCGCGCGAGCTGTCCGGCGGCATGCGCCAGCGCGTGGCCGTGGCGCGCGGCCTGGCGATGGAGCCCAAGGTGCTGCTCCTGGACGAGCCCTTCAGCGCGCTCGACGCGCTCACGCGCGCGACCTTGCAGGAAGAGCTGGCGCGCATCTGGATCGAAACGAAGAAAACCGTGGTGATGATCACCAACGACATCGACGAGGCGATTTTGCTCGCCGATAACATCTATCCGATAACATGCGGGCCGATAACATGCGGGCCGCTGACCTCCGGACCCGGCGCCACGCTCGGCGCTGCGGTCAGGGTCGCCGTGCCGCGGCCGCGGGTGCGCAAGCAGCTCGGCAGCGGGAGTGAATATCGACGGCTCAGAAAGGAAATGCTCGAGCTTTTGGTCAATAGCCGGAACGAAACGAGGTCGGCATATCATTTTACGGAGGAAGCGAAACACGCATGATTCCGTTGTTGGAGTTGACTCAGCTCGGAAAAAGTTACCCGGCGCCGCAGGGCGAGGCGGTCATCGTCAAGGACTTCAATCTGCGGATCGCTGAGGGCGAGTTCGTTTGCATCATCGGCCATTCCGGCTGCGGCAAATCGACCGTGCTCTCGATCGCGATGGGACTCAACGACGCGACGGAGGGCGGCGTCATCGTCGCGGGGAGAGAAATTTCCGGTCCGGGTCTGGACCGCGGCGTTGTCTTTCAATCGCCCGCGCTGCTGCCGTGGCTCACGGCTCGCGAGAACGTGCTGCTCGCGCTCGAGCAGGTGGCGGGCGGGCGCTCGCGCAAAGAGAAAAATGCGTCGGCGGAAAAATATCTCGCGCTGGTGGGACTCCAGGACAGCGGCGACAGCTGCCCCGATCAACTATCCGCCGGCATGCGCCAACGCGTGGGCATCGCGCGCGCCTTCGCGTTCGAACCCAAAGTCCTCTTGCTCGACGAGCCGTTCAGCCTGCTCGACGTCATCACGCGCATGGAGCTGCAGGACGAGCTGACGCGCATCTGGGAGCGCGAGCGCAAGACGGTTCTCATGGTGACCCACGACGTGGATGAGGCGCTCTTGCTCGCCGACCGCATCGTCATGATGACCAACGGGCCGGCCGCGACGGTCGGCGAGGTTCTCGAAGTTTCTTTTCCGCGGCCGCGCCGGAGATTCGAAATCCTTAGCCGGCCCGAGTACGAAAGGCTGCGCGATCATCTCATCACGTTTCTCGAAGAGCGGGCGAACATCAGGCCACGGCCGAACGCTGAGAAAAAAATTTCAGCTCCTGCGAAACCGAACGGCAATGACGGTCGCGGACAGCTTCCGGTCTCGGAGGAAGAACGGTTCGTCATAAAAAAATATACCGGATTCAATCGTTTCCGAAGAAAGTATCGCCTGGCCGAGGCGCGCGGCAAGAAAAGTGAAGCACGGGCGGATCGTCGATGATCGAGCGTTGGGAAAAATCGTATTGCCCGTACTGCGGCGTCGGCTGCGGTCTGCTTGCCGGCATAAAGAACGGCTCGGTCGCCAAGATCAAAGGCGACCCCGACCATCCTTCGAGCCTGGGCGATCTCTGCGCCAAGGCCGTCTATCTGCCGCAAACTCTGAAGACGCCGGACCGGCTGCTCTACCCGCAGATGCGGCGCTGCCAGAGCGGGCCTTTTACCCGATTATCATGGGATGCGGCGCTAAAATATCTTGCCGCGCGGTTTCGCGAAATCATCGACCGCAACGGGGCGAGCGCGGTCGCCTTTTATGGCTCCGGCCAGCTTACTACCGAAGAATATTACGTCGGCAACAAGCTCGCTAAAGGTTTTCTCGGCACCAACAACTTCGACACCAATTCCCGCCTCTGCATGGCCTCGGCGGCGTTCGGCTACAAGAGTTCGCTCGGCGCCGACGGCCCGCCGGTCGCCTACGCGGACATCGATTTGGCGGATTGCTTCCTGCTCGTCGGCACCAACACCGCCGACTGCCACCCGGTCGTTTTCAAAAGAATTAAGCGGCGCAAAATGCGCGATCCGGACGGCGTCGTCGTAATTGCCGTCGATCCGCGGCGCACCGAAACGGCCGACTTCGCCGATCTCCATCTGCCGATCCGGCCGGGGACGGACATCGCGCTGCTGAACGGCATGCTTTGCGCGCTGATCAACGAAGAGCTGATCGATCTCGGCTTCGTGGTCAAACATACCCAAAGATTCGCCGAGACCGTCGCGACGGTGAAAAACTATCCGCCGGAAGTCGCGGCGAAGGTCTGCGGCGTTCCGGCGCGTCTCATCGAGGAAGCCGCCATGATCTTCGGCAAGGCGGGCAGGGCGCTCTCGTTCTGGAGCATGGGGGTGAATCAAAGCACGGTCGGAGTGCACAAGAACAACGCGATCCATAATCTCCATCTCGCCACCGGCCAGATCGGCAAGCCCGGCTGCGGGCCTTTTTCCCTGACCGGCCAGCCCAACGCCATGGGCGGCCGGGAAGTGGGCGGCATGGCGCATCTGCTGCCGGGTTACCGCGAAGTCTCCAATCCGGTTCATCGCGCGGAGGTCGCGCGCGCCTGGGGAATTCCCGCCGAGCGGATTTCGCCGGATCCCGGTCTCTCGGTGATGGATCTCTTCGAAGCCATGGAAGCGGGAAAAGTCAAAGCGGTCTGGATCATGTGCACGAATCCGGCGGTCTCCGCTCCGCATACGGATCTGATTGAGAAAGCCTTGAGAAAGGCCGAGCTGGTCGTCGTGCAGGATGCCTACCATCCGACGGGAACGACCCAGTTTGCCCACGTTCTTTTGCCTGCGGCGCAGTGGTCGGAAAAAGAAGGCGTCATGACCAACTCCGAGCGCCGGATCACTTATATGCCGCAGCTCGCCGATCCGCCCGGGGAAGCGCTGCCGGACTGGAAAATCCTCACGCGCTTTGCGCGGAAGCTCGGGTTCGAAGAGGCTTTTCCGTATGAATCCGCCGGGGAAATTTTCGCCGAGTTTGTCCAGTTGACCCAGGGCACCCCGTGCGACTATTCCGGCGCGAGTTACCCGAGGCTTAAAACGGCGCCGCTCCAGTGGCCCTGTCCGCGCGCAGATCATCCCGGCACCGAGAGGCTCTATGGCGATTTTAATTTTCCTGCGGCCGACGGCAAGGTGAATTTTATTCCCGTCGATCACCAGGCGCCGTTCGAGACGCCCAACAGGGACTACCCCCTTGTTTTCACCACCGGCCGTGTTAAGAACCACTGGCATACGATGACGCGCACCGCCAAAGTCGAAGCGCTGCGCAAAATCTGTCCCGAGCCTTTCTTGGAGATGAATCCGTCGGACGCGCGACACTGCG
>DASXRG010000201.1:0-1505 GCA_036506735.1 Binatia bacterium
GGTCCTGCCCAACTCGGTCCCTTACATCGTTGCCGGCTTGCGTTTGGCGATTGGCCGAGCGTTGCTCGGCGTGGTCGTGGGCGAGTTTTTCGGCGCCAGCAAAGGGCTGGGCTTCATGATCGCCAGCGCCGCGACCAACTATAAAGTGGACGTCGTCTTCGTCGGAGTGACTATCTTTATGGGCCTCTCGCTGATTCTCACTCACCTGGTGAAAATGCTGGAATCGAAGCTCGGCCGCTGGCGCACCGAAGACGTGAAGACGTTTTGATTTCAAGCGCCGCTCGGCGCATCCGCGGTTTGATTTTTTACTTTTTACTTTTTCAGCCAGAGGCTGATCCGCCAATCTTTTGGCGGAGCCTTTTTACTTTACTTCTTCGGCGTTCTCCCCATCTCCTTCAACGTCTCGTTCAATATGTCACGGGCGACGAACTGCTCGATGTCCGGCAAGGGCTTGCCGGCGGGCCAGCCGAGCTCGGGCGTCGTCCTGGACTCGAAGAGCTCTTTCAGCAGGTCGTGCGGGATATCCGGCCCAAAGGCATTCTGCACCTGATTATAGATCCCCTCGGCCAGCGCCGCGTCTTTGATCTCGAAATATTTCTGAATCACGTCGATTGTCCCCTTCTTGTTCGCCTTCACGTAATCGTTGGCCTTCACCATCGCGCGGATAAACCTCTTGGTCACGTCGCGCTTGTCCTTGACGAAATCTTTATGCGCGATAAACGTGCCGCCCAGTCGCGGGATGTAATCCCCGGTCTTGACGAGAATCTTCATGCCCTCTTTCTCCGCCCTGGCCGCATGGGGAAATGAGAGTATCGCGCCCTGAACCGATTTGTTGATCAGCGCGGCCACCCGGTCGGGCTCGGCGTTGAACGTGATGACTTTGTAATCCTTGCCGGGCTCCATCTTGAAGAATTTGCCGAGCACGACGACGGCCTCCGTGTAAGCCGCCTGTCCCGGCCGCTCGAGGCCGATGGTTTTCCCTTTGAGGTCTTCCACCCGCTTGATGTCCGGCGTGGTGGTGATCGTCCACTGGGACACGAGCGATTCGCCGACAAGAAAAACCAGCGGCGCCCCCTTGAGCATCGCCTCGGAGCCGCCGCCAGGGATCGGGACAAACTCGATCTCTTTCGCGATCGCGGCCCTGACCAGGACGCCCGCCTGCGCGGCGATGAAATCGGCGTCGAGACCCTCCGCCTTGAACAGGCCCTTATCGATCGCGATATAAGACGGAATATGAAAACCGCTTCCTCCTAACGTCCTTCCCACCTTTACCTTGGGCATCTGCGCCGCCGCAGTCGGGATCTGAGCGGCGAAAACAAGCAGGCTCACCGCGGCAAATACCATCACGCCCTTTCGCATCGTCGGCATGGCTAGCTCCTTTCTCAGGCGGATAGAAACTAGCGTTAACCGCGGCCGAAGGCAAGAGCATTTGCTCGATTGACAGCGCGCCCGATCTGGCCTAGATCGGTTGAGAGGAGGATTTTTTATGAACGTTCTGGTGACCG
>DASXRG010000202.1:0-4574 GCA_036506735.1 Binatia bacterium
GGTCCTGCCCAACTCGGTCCCTTACATCGTTGCCGGCTTGCGTTTGGCGATTGGCCGAGCGTTGCTCGGCGTGGTCGTGGGCGAGTTTTTCGGCGCCAGCAAAGGGCTGGGCTTCATGATCGCCAGCGCCGCGACCAACTACAAAGTCGACGTCGTTTTCGTGGGCGTGACGATCTTTATGGGCCTCTCGCTGATTCTCACCCACCTGGTCAAGAGGGTGGAATCCCGGCTCAGCCGCTGGCGCCCGGAGGAAGTGAAAACGTTCTAGAACCTATTTTAGCTCCGCCGAGACAAGAAAATACGATGCCAGGTCTTCCGCGCTCGGTCGCAAGCGCACGGCTGCCAGCGTGGCCGGCAATGTCGCCTTGATAAATTTGGCGGTGCCGCCGGGAGCG
Source organism: Binatia bacterium (assembly GCA_036506735.1). GTDB lineage: Bacteria > Desulfobacterota > Binatia > UBA9968 > UBA9968 > JAJPJQ01. The sequence goes on from DASXRG010000202.1 coordinate 396, forward strand.
CTGAGGAAAATATTTACCGTTCCCGCTTCACGCGCAACTTCGGCGACGGGTAGATTCGCCAGCCAGGCGTCCGCCGTCACTCTGAAAAAACTTTGATTGACCGGGACATAGTAGCGCCGCCGGTCGCAGTGCGCGCTCACGACCCGCAATCTCCGATCTTTCCCGGTGTATTCGTTCGGCACATTCTTGACGCGCAGCCAGAGGCGCGGCAGGTCCTCGAGCCAGTCGCAAGTCTCGCTTGCGAAGCGGAGCAAGATGCTCACTGCGACGCCCAACTGAGAAGCGAGCGCCAGCAGGTCGCGCGGATCGCGCGCGGCGCGAAAGCGCGTCCGGAATTCGTCCCGCCGCGCGCGCGGAATCGAAAGCTCGGCGGCAAACGTATTGGCAAAAACCTCCCGGTCGTCCACGGTCATGCCGGCGGCCTCGCCGGGCCGATCGGTCAGCAAAAGAAAGTGGCCGATCTCGTGCGCCAGCGCGAAGCGCGCTTCGGTGATGGGCAGCTTTTCCTGGAGCGTCACGACGGCGGAGAGTCTCCCCTCGCTCCGGATCATTTCCAGGCGCGCGCGTTCCCTGAGCTTGCGATCCCGGCGCACGACGATGCCGAGAGCTGCGGCGATATTGGAGACGTTGACGGGAATGGCGTGAAACAAACGGTCGTGCGACCGTTCGAGGGTCCCAAGCTCTTCCTTGGCTGCGGTCGCGATCCGAACTCTGCTCTGGATATTTCGCGACGGCATCTTATCGTAAAATCTAAACCAGCCGCTCCGGCGGATTCGACGATTTTGTCCTTCGGCGCCGCGTCCCGCTCTCGGCCCGCGCGTCCTTCGGCAAAATGTTGGCGAGAATCCTGTTGAGTATCGTCCGGCGCAGCTCCAGCTCGTCGATCCCGACGATGCTCTCGACCACGATTTCATTCTGCGCCGCGCTCATTCGCTCCACGAGCGCGCCGGCTGCGCCGACCTCTCGCTTGAGCGCATCGAAGGCGGCCACCGGATCGTCGGCGTTCGACAGGAGAAAAGCTCGGTCGGCGTGCTCGCGGGAACTCATCGTGCCCTCAACCGTTCGGGCGGCATCTTCGAAACGCTTCCAGTCCGGCGCCTCCGGCGCGATCAGGTCGCGATAATCTTCGGCGGCGGGACGATAGCGCGGCGCGATGTACGGAAACCAGGCGACGTCCCGGAGCGCAACCGTCGTGGAATAATTGTCCCGCGCGCCCGGGCACAATTCCGCGATCAACGCGTCGAGCGCCTTGGAAAGGCCGATGGCGTCGTCGCGGTATCTGGGGTGCGCAAGCACGGTGATTTTCCAGAGCGCTTTGTAGCTGTCGTTCAGTTGAGCGATTTCATGCGCCACCACGGAGTGCGCGCCGAGGGTCAGCATGTCTCCTTTGTCGAGCACGGCGGTCTCGATGCCGCTCGCCTTGCCGTTGCGATCGGGCACGTATAAGAGCAGGCTGTCTTCCGGCCAGCCCGCGGCCTGGGCCAGCTCCCGCTCGATTCTCAACCGCGTGGCGCTGTCCTTGCGCAACTCTTGCAGCACCAGGGAGATGCGCCTGTCCACCGGAGCATCCTGTTTGCTGCCGGGACTCAACCTCTCCACCTCGTCGCGGTCGATCGACGCGGCCACCTTGTAGAGCTTGCGCCGCGCCAGCGCCTGGAGCAGCGCTATTCCCCGAAGACATTTTTCCACGGTCTCTTTGTCGCTGTGCATTGCCGCGCGCTCGAGCTTTTCCCACGCGGACTGCTGCAACCACAGGAGCAAGGTCTCGTCGCCGATCCCCGGATCGAGGAGACCGTTGGGAAGGCATTCTTTCTTGAGCTCGGCGACGGCTTCGCTTTCGCCGGCGCGCGCGAGCTTGGCTGCGAGCGCGGCGATCTCCTCGATATCGAGCTGCCTGCGCGGCGAGCCGACTTCCTCCGGTTTGCCGATCAGGATGAAAGCCTTCGCGAGCATGGCGGAAGCGGCGATCTTTGTTTTATGGTGATAGATGATCTCGGCGCAGCGGAAGCGCTGGTGCAAAAGCTCGATGGCCGCCGCCGTGTCCGAGCGGGACTGCCCCCTTCCGTCCGCGAGCGCGAGTGCCATCCGGCACGCGCCTCTGTCGTTCCGCCCGATGAAAAACCGCGACAGGATGCCGGTGGCCCGGGAAATTTCGAGACCGACGTTGGCGGAATCGCGCTGGACGTTATCCAAAAGGTCCGCGCAGATGGCGTTGCCGACGATGTCGGCCATATACGGAAAAAAGACCCGCCGCTGCGTGTCCGATAAAGCCTGCCTGACGACTCTCACAAACGGCTCGGCGTCCCTTTTTTCTTCCGCCAACATCTCTTCGAAGCTCTTCTCCCCCGCCGCGCTTTCCTTGTAGAGACAGACCAGCAAGACCGCTTTCCAAGCGGCCTCCCCGGTGATTGCCAAAGCCGAAAAGGAAGGCGGCAAGAGATCGGCGTGCCGAAAAACCGCCCGGATTTCCGAGTCGCGGCCCGGCGCCGTTTCGTGCCACAAGTAGGCGACGCGAGGCGAAGCGAGATCGCCGCGCTTGTGGTAAATCCCCTCGATCGGGTCCTCGAGGGTATCGCCCGCGGGGATGTGGCCGACGCCGTAGAGAAGCGCCGCCCAGCGGACGAGGTGTTCGAGCGCGTCCCATCGGAGATCGAGCGGTTTGTCCTGAAGACCCGGAAGAAAATCCTTAGCGGCGACGGCGCCCACGGGCAATTTGTCCGCGTCGTTATAGTTCCGGCGCAATTGGCCGACGATTTGACCGGCGACATGGGCCGCGCCCAACGCGTGGCTGAGGCGCGTGTGCGTGCCGCCGCGGAAGACGAGATGGGCGTAACCCAACTGGTAGACTCTGCCGAGCCGCTGGAGCTCTTCTGTGTCCAGCAGGGCCGAAGCCAGAGAATCGTAGCGCGCGTCCCGGTGGATTTCGTCTCTGTGCGTGATCGCCTTCACGGTAGCTACCTTTTATTCGATTACGATCCCATCTGGCAAGACATCCGGCTGCCTAGGACTTTTTAGCCGGCGCTTTTGCCGGCGGAGTTTTGGCCGGCGGGCTCAGTCTTCCCATCTCCTTCAAAACTTCATTCAATAGATCACGTTCCACGAATTGCTCGATGTCCGGCAACGGCTTGCCGGCGGGCCAGCCGAGCTCGGGCGTCGTTCTGGATTCGAAGAGCTCCTTCAGCAGGTCGTGCGGAATCTCCGGCCCGAAAGCATTCTGCACCTGATTATAAATCCCCTCGACCAGCGCAGGATCTTTGATCTCGAAATACTTCTGAATGACGTCCATCGTCCCCTTCTTGTTCGCCTTGACGTAATCGTTCGCCTTTACCATCGCGCGGATAAATCTCTTGGTCACATCGCGCTTGTCTTTGACGAAGTCCTTGTGCGCGATAAACGTGCCGCCCAGCCGCGGGATGTAATCCCCGGTCTTGACGAGAATCTTCATGCCCTCTTTCTCCGCCCGGGCGGCATGGGGAAATGAGAGTATCGCGCCCTGAACCGATTTGTTGATCAGCGCGGCCACCCGGTCGGGTTCGGCGTTGAACGTGATGACTTTATAGTCCTTGCCGGGCTCCATCTTGAAGAATTTTCCGAGCACGACGACGGCCTCGGTGTAAGCCGCCTGGCCCGGCCTTTCGAGCCCGATGGTTTTCCCTTTGAGATCTTCCACCCGCTTGATGTCCGGGGTCGTGGTGATCGTCCACTGGGAAATGAGCGATTCCCCGACGAGGAAGACGAGCGGCGCCCCTTTGAGCATCGCCTCGGAACCGCCGCCGGGGATCGGGACGAATTCGATCTCCTTAGCGATGGCGGCCCTGACCAGGACGCCCGCCTGCGCGGCGATGAAATCTCCGTCGAGACCTTCCGCCTTGAACAGGCCCTTGTCGATCGCAATATAGGAGGGAATATGAAAACCGCTTCCCCCTAACGTCCTTCCCACCTTTATCTTGGGCATCTGCGCCGCGGCGGTCGAGATTTGAGCGGCGAAGACAAGCAGGCTCAACGCGGCAAATGTCATCACGCCCTTTCGCATCGTCAGCATGGCTAGCTCCTTTCTCAGGCGGATAGAAACTAGCGTTAACCGCGGCCGAAGGCAAGAGCATTTGCTCGATTGACAGCGCGCCCGATCTGGCCTAGATCGGTTGAGAGGAGGATTTTTTATGAACGTTCTGGTGACCG
>DASXRG010000203.1:0-8568 GCA_036506735.1 Binatia bacterium
CGACGCGTAGGAGACGTTGAGAGTCTGGAGCTGCTTGGGCCGCTCCTGCGCATGTGCTGAAGCGGCCAACAGTAGACAGAGCAGGATCGACCTGACGGCGAATAACATTTGTAGATTAACGTGTAGGGGCGGTTCGCGAACCGCCCCTACTTAGAGATGGCTTCGCCCAAAACGAAATAGCGGTAGACGATGTCATGCCGCGTTTCTTGGTTGTCCCAACGAAAGCGCGCGGCGGCGAGCGCTTTGCGTTGAAGCTCCTTGGTGACGCAGTATTTTTTCAGAATACTCTCGTTGATGTCGCCGTGCTCGTCGTTGGCGTCGCTGTGCACGTGATAAAACTGGAGCGCTTCTTCGGGCAAGCCGTAGTGCCGCCGCATCGCCTCCCCTTCGCGCAGAAAGCCTTCTTCCCGGTGCTCCTCCCGCGGGGTATAGCGCCGCCACATTCCACCCTCGGTTCCGTAGGTCGCCGCGACTCCTTCGAGCCAGCTTCGATGCTTGGCGAAGTCGAACACGGCGTCGACGGTAAATTTGTAAACCGGCAGCACGTCGCGGAAACTGTTCATGACCTCTCGGGGTACGCCGAGAGCGTCCGACACCTTGAGCCACATCTCGTAGTGCGCGCCGAGCTTGCCGCCGGCGACGTCCTGTCCTTCCTCGTCGATATATTTTCTGAGCAGCGTGCGGCGCGCGTCCGGAATCGGGCAGTTGGCGATGATCTGAGCGTCTTTGCGATTGATATTGACGAGAAAGTAGTAGCGGTTCTTGACGTATTCGGCGAGACCTTCTCTGGAGACTTTGCCCCGTCCGACCGCCACGCTCCAGGGATGCGGCTGCTTGATCCGGCCGGCCGTGACGTAGTTGCGCCGTTCCTCCCAAATCGCCGCGATGAACTGACCCGGCGGCAGGCCGGGCTCTCCTTCGGTGTCGATCAACTCTGCCGGCGTCATGCGTACCTCCATGCGAGCGTGAGAATGGCGCCGTTCTTTTTTCCCATGGGTCGCCGCTGCTGTCAAGCTACGCGGCCGGTTGACAAGAAAAGCAGCGCAGCTTAAAGCTTGATCGATGGAAAGCTGCCGGGTTTGGATCCGTCTCAAACTTCCCGACAACGAGCTGCGCGCGCTGCGGGATTCCTTTCCCAACGTGGAATTCGCCGTCGGCGACGACGGGCAAGCGCGGGCCGCCGGCCTCGACGCGGTGTTCACCGAAGAGGCGCTGCCTGAAGATGTCGTCGCGCGCATGCCCAGGCTGCGCTGGCTTCACGTCACGCGCGGCGGGCTCAACGCCTATCTGAATCCGACCGTGAAGAAATCGGCGATTCAACTCACCGGCTCCAAGGGAATTCATGGCCGCTCATTTTCCGAATTCGCCCTCGCCTGCATCTTCGCGCTGGCGAAGAAGCTGCCGCAATGCCGGGACGCCCAGCACAAAAAAGAATGGACGCGGCTGGCGCCCGATGAAGTGGAAGGCAGGACCGTCGGCATCGTCGGCCTCGGCACGGTCGGCTCGGAGCTCGCGCGCAAAGCCAAGGCGCTGGGCTTGAGAGTCATCGCCACGAAAAGAACCGTCCAGGGCAAACCGGCTTACGTGGACGAGCTCGGCGGGCCGGATTTTTTGCCGCGCCTGCTCGCCGAAGCCGACTTCGTCGTTCTATGCCTGGCGTCGATTCCTACGACCGAGCGCATCATCGGAGTGAACGAGCTGCGCGCGATGAAGCCGACCGCCTACCTGATCAACCTCACGGGCGGAAAAGCGATCGAAGAAAAACTTTTGGCGCGCGCGCTCAAAGAGAAGTGGATCGCCGGCGCGGCGTTGGACGCCTTCGCGAAACAGCCGCTGCCGCCGGACTCCGAGCTTTGGGACCTGCCCAATGCGCTGATCAGCGCGCGCATCGCCGGCGCTTCGGCGCAAAAGTGGGAGTTGGTGCTGCCGATCTTCACGGAAAATCTCAAGCGCTTTCTCAAGGGAGAAAAACTCCTGAACCTCGTGGACAAAGAGCTCGGCTACTGATGGATTCGTTTTTGTTCATCAAAGGGATCGAAGACATTTTTACCCGCTATTGGGGCGGCCATTTCGAGGTCGTGACGACCTTCTTTTCCCGGCCGCGGCCGCGCGAGCAGCTCATCGCCTGGCTCGACCTCCAGCTTTATAAGGAGATCCACGTCGTGCCGGGAAAGGCGCAGGCCTTGATCGACATGTACGAAAAGCTGGATTCCGAAGTCGAGCGCGGCGAGTACGAAGCCGAAGCTTACGAGCTGGCCGACGAGGTCCAGCATTACCGGCTGCTCGCCGATATTCGCCAGCTCGTCACCGGGGTGAAATTGAAAGCGACCGACGCCAAGCCGACCCAGGAGCAGCTCAAGCTCGAAGAGGTTCGCCGCAAGTACGCCAAGAGCAAAAGCGCGCTCGTGCGCGGCGTCAGCGGATTCTCGCCCGGCGGCGGCGTGGCGTTTGCCGCCGCGGGCTCGATGATCGAAGGCGGCCCGATCGAGCGCCAGTTGGCCGAAGCGTTCAAAATCATTTACCGCCAGGAGCACGTCCACTATTCCCAGCGGCGCCCGGCCTTCGACCGGCTGGCCCGCGAGTCCGATCGCGCGGACTATCGCGAGGCGCTCGAGTTCGCCCGCGAGCTGGCGCGGCAACACTTTATCTTGCGGAACGAATCTTTCGCTTACCCGCTGGACGCCGGGCGGGTCAAAGAGATCGACGCCGGCAAGGTCGTGCCGTATGTGCCGCCGCGGCTCTACTGATTTCCGCCGGCTAAAATCAGCGATAGAGACGCGCGAAGAAACCTTCCTGCTCGATTTCTTTTAAAATCGAAGAGTCGACGAAGTCCGCGCTTTTTTTCCCCTTGAGCACGGGTTGGGCCGGGCTGGCTTCCTCGATCGCGATCTCCACCGCCGCTTCGAGCGGATAGGGCTTTGCCGGAATCGTTCCGAGCAGATAGTTTTTATGCATCGAGTCCAGGATCCTGGCGTCCGCGACTCTCAAATATTTGCTCAGTATCTTCGTCGCCAGCTCCTTGTTGTTCTTCCCCAGCGAAATGGCTTCGCTAAAGCCCATGAGAAACGCCTTCACCCGGTCGCGCTGATCCTTCAAAAACTGCCGCGTCGTCGCGAAATCGCCGCCGGTCGTCACCACTCCCCACTCGGCGAGATCGCCCAAGACGCTCACGCTCAAGCCTCTGAGAGCGAGCTGAGACACGTTGTCGGCGGTGCCGAGGGTGGCGTCGATTTTTCCCTGGAAGATGAGCTGGATTCTTTGATCCGACCGGCCCAGGCCGGTGGGAATGAGGGTCACGTCCTTGCCGGGAATCAAGCCCAGCTTCGGCAGCAGCCGGCGCAAAAGAAAATCCGAACCCGCGCCGACGAAGCTGATCCCGACGACTTTTCCTTTGAGGCCGTCGAGCGAGGTGATCGACGGATGCGCGATGAGTTTGTAGGGAATCGCGCCGGAGCCGGCGAAGATCACGATGGGCGCCCGGCTCCCGGCGGCCACCGCCGCCGACGCCGTGTCGGAAACGACGTGCACGTCGCCCGCGAGCAGAGCGCTGTACGACGCCAGGCCGGACGCGATGTGAATCGGCGCCACGTCGAGGCCGTACTTTTCGAAAAGCTTCATCTCCTTGGCGATCCAGAGCGGCGCGCGCGTCGCCGTGATCGAGGAGTACGACACCCGAAACGGCTGGAGCTTCTTTTCCTGCGCCGCGGCGCCCGCGGCGAGTAAAAGCAACGGCAGCAACGCGTAGATTCGTATTTTTTTCACGGCGATATTCACGTTTGCCCTCGAACCGGCCCCATGTCAAGGCGCGACCGCGCCCTCTTGTCAGTGTCGAGCCCGCTGTGGTAGTCCTTTAGTTGCCGCACAAAAACCAGCCGGGAGGAAACGCATATGGCGACCACTCTTTATCTAGCCACCGACGATGGGCTTTTCACAGTCAAAGGCGAGGGCGGGAAAAACTGGAAGATCGAACAGCGGTCGTTGGACGACTGGGACGTTCAAGAGGTGGCCGTTTCTCCCTCGCAGCCGAACGTCGTTTATGCCGGCACCCGCGGCGACGGGGTCTGGGTCAGCGAAGACGGCGGCAAAAAATGGACCAAGCCGTGCTACGGCAAACGCGGCCCCGGGAAAGTTCGCTGCGTCACGATCGACCCGAACGATCCGAAGACGGTATACGCCGGCACCGAGCCGATCGATATTTTCGTCAGCCGGGACGGAGCGAAGAGCTGGGAGCGCCTCGAATCGGTTTGGGACATTCCGTACGTGGCGTCGATCGATTACCCGGTCTCCACCGTGGAGCCGCACGTGAGAGACATCACCATCGATCCAAACGATTCCAAGACGATCTACGCCGCGCTGCAGGTCGGCTACATGCTCAAGAGCACCGACGGCGGGAAGAGCTGGAAGCTTTTGAACAAGAACGTGGACGCGGACGTGCACACGATCGTGATCGATCCGCGGGACACCAAGTCACTGTTCATCGCGACCGGCGGGCACGACTTTAGATTGGGCAACGCGCCGGGCCGCGCGCTTTACCGGAGCCGGGACGGCGGCGAGAACTGGGCGCCGACGGCGATGGATTTTCCCCACGAGTATTCCGTGCCGCTGGTGATGAATCCGAAAAATCCCGCGGTGCTGTACGCCGCGCTGGCCAACGGACAGCCGGGGCAATGGAGGAAACGGCAGAGCGGCGCGGAATCGATGCTGATCAGAACCAAGGACGGCGGCAAGAGCTGGCAGCGATTGGACGGAAATATCTCCACCGCGGCCAAAGATTTTCCCGAGGCGATCGCGCTCGACCCGAGCGATCCCGACCGCGTCTATGCCGCGATGCGGGGCGGCGAGCTTTACAGCAGCGCGGACGGCGGCGACAGGTGGGAGAAGCTGGACGTCAAGGTTGGCGCGGTCTCCGACATGAAGTGCGTCGCGGCGTGAGCGGCGTCCGCTGCATCCATGATCCCGCGTAGCCTGCTCGTCGTAGCTACTGCGCTGGTCCTTATCTCAGGCCGGGCCCCGGCCGAAGAATCTCCGCTCAAGCAGCCGTTGGTGGCAAAACTTTCGCTCGACAGGAGCAGCGTTTCGGGCGGCGACCACGTCGACATTTCTGCAACGATAAAAAATTCCTCGGCCGAGCGAATTACCGTCTACAAAAAGCCCAGACCTTACGCGATCCGCCATCTCAGCATGTCCGACGAGATCGGCCGCTCGCTGAAGACCCAAACGCTGGTCAGGCTGGCCTTACGTCCGGACACGGCCGAGGACTTTACCGAGCTGGCGCCGGGTGAAGCCATCACCCTGACGTTCCCGGCGACGCTGCGGGAAGACAGCGGCTACGATATGAAACAGGGAGTCAGTTACTCGCGCGGCCTGTTGCTCCACTTCGGAACGTCGACGATCATGATCCCGCAAAAGGGACGCTACGAGATACGCTTTCAGTACGGCGTGAGCAAAACGATGCGCGACGGGTGGGCGCAACTTTTTGGCTTTCAGAATCTGTGGGCCGGCGAGATCGCGGCCGAGCCGGTGCCGCTGACTATCAAGTAGGACGGGCCATCGGCTTTTCGAAGACGCGCGCCTTGAAATCCCATATTACCTCTCAATGCCCGCTCTCAACCCCAGCAAACGGGCTATCAGAGCGACTCCGGTGGTCAAGACGACCACGATAATTCCAATGACCGCGGCGCTTTCGTAACGAGAGTCGACCAAAAAATCGAGCTGGAGCAATGACAAGGGCCTGGTGTGACTTGTAGCGAGGAGAGCCACGGTGCTGACGCTTCGCGCGGCCGCGATAAAACTCAGTGTCCCAACGAGGAGCAAAGTCGGAGTAATAATGGGCACGACAATATCTCGAAAGCTGTTCCAACGCGATCCTCCGGCGACTACCGCCGCCTCCTCGAGCTCGAACCCTAATTGAGTCAAAGCGCTTTTGACTATTTGAACGCCCAAAGTCATGCTGGAGATCAGCGTCGCCAGAATCAAAAGTAACATGGAACCATAAAACGGCCTGAGAAGCGGAGTCCCAAGAAACAAGGACAGCAGGCCGAGACCTAAAATAATCCCCGGCAAAGTGGACGGCAGCCAGGAAGCGAAATCGAGAGCCGCGCGGCCGGCAAAACGGGTCCGGATGACGACGTAGGCGACGAAGGTAAAAAGCGCCACCGACAGGATCGCCGTCGCGCCCGCCAGCACCAGGGTATTTTTCAATGAATCGAGAAACACAGGGTCGTAAATGACCCGGCCCCAGTGCGCTGAGGTCCATGGCTTGGCCACGCCAAAGTAACCGAAGCGGGCCATGAAAGACGAGAGCGTCAGGAATAAGAGCGGGACCAGAGTAATCAAGAGCGCCACCGCGAGAAGGCAAAAAAAGACGGGCAACCTCCATTTCCCGAGACTTTGCCGGTGGCCTTTGTAGCGCCCGCCCACGGTTGCATAATCCCGCCGGGCGACTGTTCTGCGTTGCAAAATAATCAGCGGCACCATGACAAACAAGATGACGCTGCTCAGCGCCGTAGCGGAGGAAAACTGCGGCGGCTGTTGGTTCAACAGCCAGTGGATCTGCGTGCTGAACACGTAGAAGCGAAATGGAAATCCCAAGATCAGCTCCAACTCGAAAGCTTGAAGGGAATGGACGACGGCGAGCAATAAAACGACGCCCACGACCGGAGTCATGATCGGTATCACGATTCGCCTGAGTGTGCGGAGAATTCCCGCTCCGGATACCAGGGAGGCTTCCTCGAGGGTCGCGTCCATGTTGCGAAACGCCGGGGTAAAGAGCATGACCTCCACGGCGATGGTTGAGGTCGTGAGATGGGCCCAGACGATCCCCCAGAACGAATAGATATTGAAGGGAGCTTCCTTAACGAACGGCAAATGAGTGAGCCATTGATTGACCAGACCGTATTGCGGATCCAACAGCAAAATCCAACCCATGGTGACGGGGAGAGGCGGGAGAAAATAACCCAACCAAAATAGGAACTCGAGCGACCCTGCGGCGGGGATGTCGGTCCGGGCGATGAGCCATGCAAGCAGGATGGCGACCGGCAACGCGATGGCTTGACGCGCCAGGGTGATCGTCAAGGTATTCCATATCGCGGAAGTCATCACCGGGTCGGAAAAGGCGATTCTCCAGGCGCGCAAACCAAACTCCGAAACGCGATCGGCTCCTTGGATCTCAAAGCTGCTCATGATGATAAGGCCGGCCGGATAAAAAACCATGAGCATGACGATGCCCAACAGCAGCCAATGAATCAGGCTTTGCAGGCTGTACTGGCGTTGAAAAAACACTGACACAGGCGGGTACGGTGTCTGCGCTAGCAGTCGGCGATGAAAATCATGCGCGCTCCGTCGCTCTCTCGGGCGCGGGACAAGAAAGGAGTGAGGGTCGCACTAGCGCAGGACTTCCTTGGCGATTTCCCTTGCCTTGTCTCGCAGCTGCAATCGCTCCTCGCGATCTATATCGAAGTAATCCACCCCGGGCTCGGGGGACATGCCGGCGACGCGAGAAACATCCGTTCGACGACTCGGTCTTCCGGCAATCGTAGCCCACGCCGTCTGTCCTTCTTTGGATAGGAGCCAGTTGATAAAAACCGCGGCGGCGTTGGTATGAGGCGCACGGTTGACCAAACGAACGGCGCCCCAGCCTGTGCTCATGCGCCAGGCCTCGGCTAATTTACCCGCCAGAGGCTCGATTTTTAAACCGACACCGAGCTTCTGCAGTTCGCCGATTTCGGTATCATTGGCGCCGATAGCGATCGGATACTTTCCGCGTGCCAGCCAATCGGCGAGCTGACGGCCGTCGCGCGTCAGCCCCAAGTCTTGTTTGAGCAGCGCACGGACAAACTCCTCGCCGAGCTGACCGGTCCATAGAGCAATGCGCCCGCTCCCCGCTCCATCCACTCTCGGGTCATCGATGACGATCTTGCCTTTCCATTTTGAATTCAATAATCCCTTGACGCTGTTTAATTCGCTCTCGGGGACGAATTCCCGGTTTACCTGGACCTGGGGAGTCACCTCCGCCTGAAATGCGAAAATGAATTGTTTTTCCGAATCCAAAAAAGCCTTTGCAAAGCCGCCCAACCAAGCGCTTTCGTCGCGCACCTCGGGAAGCACTAAAAGCGGTCTGAGAGGATCCAGCTCTCCCGCCTTCTTTCCCGTAACGTCAAAAGTGGTTGGTCCCGTAATATAGATATCCCAAAGGTATTGCGCGGCCTGTCGTTCTTTTGAAAAGCGCGCGGTGAAGTTCGCCGGCGTGAATCCTTGAAACTCGAGACTGATCTCCGGATATTTTTTCTCGAATCCTCTCATGACGTCGCGGTAGGCCGTGCCCGGCGGTCCCGCGACGGCGACTTTCCCCTCCTTCTTGGCGTCCGCTAAAATCTTGTCCCATTTCGCTTTCCATTCCTGAGCCCCCGCGCGCACGGCGAGCGCGAACGACATGACAAGAGCCAATGTTAAAACTCGACGAAAGCTAGAGCCGCGCATAGAGCTATCCCCTTTCAACCTGGATTTTTGTCTTCACTTTTTAGCCGCTCGCTCCTGTGACGCCACGCGATGGAATGTAATGCCCGCCTC
>DASXRG010000204.1:0-1653 GCA_036506735.1 Binatia bacterium
AGCCAAGGCCGCCCCATGAAACTTGTCGACCGTAGCCCGATCAGGGGCCTGAAACGCCAAGTGGACACGCGACACGGCTTCACTAGCCTTGTCCACAAACAGTTCATCCGCATAGAAGTAGTCGGCGCCCTCAACGAGCACAGCGGAGAGATCGAGCGATTCCAAGACCGCGCGATAGAAACGCTTGCTTGCCTCGAGGTCAGACACGCGTAGGTGAACATGATCGATAAGCCTTCCGAGGTAGAACTGCACGTGGTCTCCATGTCGGCTAACGGACGGAGCGGGCCGGCGCCGGGCGGACGGCGCGCAGGAACGCCGGCGAAGCGTCAGGGTGGAGCGAGAGGCTGCGCACGGCGTTTGGCCATAAAGCATTCGCGGCACCGCTCGCCGTCGCGATACGCTATCACGCAGGTTTCAGCGCCGACGCCAGGACCGCAGGCATTGGGATTTCGATGCCACCATCCCGAATGAATTTCGTGGCAGCCTCCCGCACAGCCATGCGTATGGCCTTAAGCGCCTCACTGGATTGTGCGCGAAGTATCGCTTTGACTCTCACCCCGCCGTTATAAAAGGCTTCCAATAGCTCATCCGGCGCACCGAGCCGCCAGACCTGCGGGACATGCATAATCTTCACGTCCGAAAAACGGGCTTCGCGCAGAATCCGGTCGCATTCGGCCGGATCACTGAATCGGAAGAAGGGCGGCCCCTGAGGTAATTGAACCTCTGGATTGCCATGCGATTGGATCGCGTTCAGGATAATTCCAAATCCGATGGCTTCCTCCGGCTTCGCCCACGCGGTGAAGGCAAAGCGCCCCCCGGGCTCGAGGACGCGCGCGGCCTGGTTCATCGCCCGTTCAGGCCGCGCCAGATGGAGAATCCCGAAATTCATAACCACGGCGTCAAAGCTGGCATCGGGAAACGACAGCGCTTCCGCGTCTCCTTCTTGAAATTCGACAGCAGGGTTAAGCTCGCGCGCACGCGCGATCATTGGCGCGGAAAAATCGATGCCCACGACCCGTGCGCCGCGTGCGGCCGCCGCCGCCGCCACATAACCCGGTCCGGTCGCGATATCGAGCAGCCTGATCCCGGGACGCGTGTCCACCGCATCCAACAAGGGCGCGATGGCCTGGCTTGTGAGGCGCGCGAACGCGTCTTCGTATTCTGATACGTTCGCCTCCCAGCCAGCATGTTCGAAGTCATGAAACGCATTGGGATCAGGAGCGTCTTTGGCGGGCATATGTCGATCCGGAGCGTGACTTCTTCGAATGCGCGCGTCCTAAGGGACGAAGCTATCTAGCCAACCAACCTCGAGCGCCCATCCGATTTCAAAGCATGCGCGCCGTCGCCGAGGAGCGTAAGCGCAAAGCATGCGATTGCCCAGAACACGGGAAATTCGTAGCCACCGCCTTTATTGGTAAAAGGCCAGCCGTTACCAGCATGGCCGAAGTAGGCAGCAAACAGCAGGTGAACTCCAAGAAAGAGCGCGACCCATCGTGCGTAGATTCCGAAGATGAGCGCCAATCCGCCGATCGTCTCGTACAACATGACAGGCCAAGCGATCCAGTCCGGTAGCCCCAACGAGGCGAAATATTTCCCGGCGCCCGTCATCCCGAACACAATGGCTTTGAGGTAGACGCCGTGCAACAGGAACAG
>DASXRG010000205.1:0-3958 GCA_036506735.1 Binatia bacterium
CCCACAGCATTCAAGAAGCCGTCCAGCTATCGGACCGCATCGCCGTCATGACGGCGCGGCCGGGCCGGATCAAGGAAGTGCTCGACGTCCCTTTATCGAAGCCGCGCGGCTCGGAAGTGATTTCAAGCGACGGTTTTGCTAGAGTGGCCGCCAGAGTTTGGGGTATGTTGCGTGAGGAATCTTTAAAGGGATTCGAGCAATCGACACAAAAAATTAACCCAGGAAGGACGCGACCATGAAAACACGCGTTTGCGGACTTAGAGGGTATGCGCTGGCTTTTACGTTGGCGTCGACTCTGGCGGCGGCCGTTCAGGCGAACGCAGCGGACGCCGTTCGTTTGGTTCTGCCCCATCGTGTGCTCTTCGATATCAGCCTTCCCTTTTACGTTTCCCAGGAGAAAGGTTTCTATAAGCAAGCGGGCGTCGAGGTCACTCCGACGTTCGCCGCGGGGGGCGGCGACCAGGTTCAAATCATGGTCGCTGGGGACGCCGACATCGTGATCGGCACCGGCATGCTCGCGACGCTCAGCGCCCTCGAAAGAGGCGCGCCGATAAAAGTCGTCTCGGCGGAGGCGACCGGATTGAACGATGTATTTTGGTACGTCAAAGGCAGCTCTCCGATCAAGCGAATCGAGGACCTCGCCGGAAAAAAAGTCGGCTACAGCAACCCCGGCTCATCGAGCCACCTCGCCGTGCTCGCGCTGGTGGATTGGCTCAAGTCGAAAGGTCTCCAACCTCCAGAGCTGCTCGCCGGCGGCAGCCCGCCGCAGCAATTCACCGGTGTCATGACCGATCAGTTCGACGCCGGCTGGTCGGCGCCGCCGTTCTTTCTGGAAGAGCTGAAAAAAGGAAATATCCGAATTCTTTTCCGCGGCGACGATATTCCCGGGCTTTCCGAGATCACGATCCGGGTGAATCTGGCGCGCGATGATTTTGTAAAGAAGCAGCCGAACGCGCTCAGGGGTTTTCTGGCGGCGACCAGGAACGCCATACAGTTCATCTTCGCCAATCCGGATGAAGCGGCGAAGATTTGGATCAAGAACGCGCAGCTCAAGGAACCTTTGGAGGTGGTCAAAGAAGCGTGGAAGTTCTACTCGCCCAAGGCCATGGCGCTTGCGCCGATTCAGGGCCTCGACCGATCGCTGGAGGACGCGGTCAAGTTCAAGTTTCTCAAAAAGCCTTTCAGCCGCGAGGCGTTAAATCAGGCCATCGATCTGAACTACCTTCCCAAATAGAGCGCGCGCCGTGGCTGGGAACGCACCCGACACGAAGACCGTCCGGTTCGCGCGGTCGCTCCTCGTGATTTTTCTTCTGGCGCTTCTCGAAGTCGCCGTCAGGCGGCAATGGATCAGCCCGCTCTTCGTCTCCCCGCCTTCGGTCATTCTAGAAACTCTCGCATCGATGCTGCTCGAAGGCGACCTCCTTAGAATCTCCGGCACCACCCTGTTCATGCTGATCGTAACTTTCTTGCTCGGCTCCGCCGTGGGAATCCCGCTCGGATATTTTTTTTGGCGCCATTCCACTTTCGGCCTGGCGTGCGAAAATCTGCTGGGCTCCCTTTTCGCCTCGCCGTTGATTCTTCTTTATCCCGTCTTTCTGGTCGTTTTCGGCCGCAACCTGGCCGCGATCGTCGCGCAGGCTTTGCTGGTTGGAATCATTCCGATCATCCTCGGCACGCAAGCCGGCTTCAGGAACGTGAGCCGAACGTTTGTCGACGTCGGCTTGACTTTGCAGCTCACGCGCTGGCAGATGCTGCGACACATCTTGATTCCCGCGGCCGCGCCCGCGATCTTCACCGGCCTGCGCGTCGGTTTGATCTACATGCTGCTCAGCATCGTCGCCATGGAATTCGTCGTTTCACTGGGAGGGATCGGCCGTCTCGTCTCCGACGCCTACTTCAGATTGGCGACCGAGGAGCTATACGTCGGCGTGACGGTGATTGTCGTTTTTGCGGTGTTTTGCTTCCGTCTTTTGCTCCACGGGCAGAAGCTCGTCGGTTCGGTGTAGCCTATCGTCGCATGGAATATCGCCCAAAGAGAGCCGCTCTGGTACAAGCCGCGCTGATCGGCGGCCTGATTTTTCTGTGGTGGCTGGCGAGCCTCGGCGGCTTTCGCTTCGATCGCTTGTTTCCGTCTCCATGGCGCATTCTCGTCGCCGCCGCCGATCTGATTCGCGACGGCAACATATTCTCTCACCTGGGATACAGCCTTTACGAGATATTCTCCGGACTCGTCATCGGGACAGCGGCCGGACTGGCCGTCGGAGTCGCGTTGGGCGCGAGCCGCGCCCTCGGACGGATCTTCGAGCCGGTGCTCGCCTCGCTCGCCCCGGTGCCGAAGATCATCGTTTATCCGATTTTTATCTGGTTCCTCGGCATCGGCACCGCCTCCCGCGTCGCGATGGGAGCGGTATCGACGTTTTTTCCGATGATGATCTATGCGGCGAGCGCCGTGGTGCAGATCAAGCCGATCCATCTCGAAGCCTCGCGCCTTCTCGGCGCGTCGCGACTGCAGCGGTTGGTCCACGTTTATTTTCCGGCCATGATGCCGTCGCTCTGGATCGGGCTCCGCCTGGCGGCGGCGATCTCGGTCGTCAGCATCCTGCTCGCCGAAACGAAACTTTCCCAAAAAGGCTTGGGCTTTCTGGTCATCGAGTACTACAACCATTTTCAAATCGTGGAAATGTATGCGGTCCTGCTGCTGGTTTTCGCGCTGGCGATCGGCCTCAACACCGGCTTCGGGTGGATGCAGAGCAGAATCGCGGCCCTCAGGGAGAAGTAAAACTTCGAGGCCGTCGTGGTCGATATCTTTTCACCTCAGAGGCGCGGGTCGCGGAGTAAAACAATACTCCGAACTCTGCGAACTCTGCGCCTCTGCGGTGAATTCTCTTCTCGAAGGCTAGCGGAGGCCGAACAGGCCGCGAAACTCTTCCGGCTCCATCTCGTCGCTGCTGACGCGCAGCGGGAGAAGATCCAGCGATTTCGGGTCGAGACGCTTCGCCGAAGGCGTGACGTCGGATCGGGTCGGCAAACGCCCCATCGCTTTGAGCATCTCGGCTCCGTCTTTTCCCAGGACGAGATCGGCGAACAATGCGGCGGCGCTTGGATGAGGCGCGCGCTGCGGCAAGGCGAGGGAAATGGGGACGGCGATCATCGGCTTGACCGCCACCCAATCGACGGGCGCGCCGCGGGCGCGCAGGCGCTCGACCAGGTGCGCGTAGGTCACCGCGACGGGAAATTCGCCCGCCGCCAACAGGTTCGCGATGAGCACGTTGCCGTCGCGAAACGCGGGCTTGCCGGCGGCGAGCTTGCGCATGTAGTCCTGCGCTTTTTGCGCGCCCAACAAGGTGCGCATGCCAAAATACCAATCGTAGGAGCGCGGATCGATCGTGATCTTGCCGCCCGACCATTTAGAATCCAGGAGATCGTCCCATTTGCCCGGAGCGTCCCCCGGTTTCACATGGTCCGTGTTGTAGGCGATCGTGTAATAATTGTGGTACAGGTCCACCCACCGGCCACCCGCGTCTTTAAACCTTTCGGGGTAGAACTGCCAGTCGGCGGCGGAGATCTTGCCGAGGAGATCTCTCTTTTGCAGCAACATGAGATCGGAGAATTTTCCCGACACGACGTCGAACAGATGCCGGTTGGCGCGGGTCTCGGTCAAGATGCGATTCAACAAAGGCGCGCTGCCGGCGCGAAAGGAAGTCGCATCGACGAACGGATAGCGGCCGCGGTACAGCTCGATCAGCTTGGATGAATCTTCCGGCTGCATCGCCGTGTACCACACGAGGCTGCCCTCTTTCTTGGCCCCGCTTACCGCCTGTTCCTGGGCGCACCAGGCTGTTCCGCAGAAGAGCGAGAGAAAGGCTGCGACGATTGCGAACGTCCTGCGCCACATATGTCGAAACGATTCTACTTCTGCGCCTCGGGCTTGAGATAGGGCATCACCGACGCCATGATC
>DASXRG010000206.1:0-21548 GCA_036506735.1 Binatia bacterium
AAGCGTGAACGAGCCAAGAACTTTAGGCGAACTAAGAAAAAGCGGTCAACCGGTTCTTACCGTGCGCGAGGAGATGCGCAAGAATCTCGTCCGCTGTCTGCAGAGCGGCGAGCGGATCTTGCCGGGGATCGTCGGCTACGACGAGACCGTCATCCCCGACATCGAGAACGCGATTTTATCGGGGCATCACATGGTGTTTCTGGGAGAGCGCGGCCAGGCCAAGTCGCGAATTATCCGCGGGTTGATCTCGCTGCTCGACGAGCGGATTCCGATCGTTCAGGGATGCGAGATCAGCGACCACCCGTTCGAGCCGATCTGCCGCGCGTGCCGCAGGAAACTCGGAGAACAGGGCGATGGGCTGCCGATCGATTGGATCGGCAGGGAACAGAGATACGGCGAAAAACTCGCGACCCCCGACGTCTCCATCGCCGACCTGATCGGCGAGATCGATCCGATCAAGGTCGCGGAGGGACGCTACCTGGCCGACGAGGAGACCATCCACTACGGCCTGATCCCGCGCACCAATCGAGGCGTCTTCGCCATCAACGAGCTGCCCGATCTCACCGAGAAGGTCCAGGTGGGCCTTTTCAATTTGATGGAAGAGAAGGACGTTCAGATCAAGGGCTACAAGATCCGCCTGCCGCTCGACGTCGTGATCGTGGCGAGCGCCAACCCCGAGGATTATACCAGCCGCGGGCGCATCATCACGCCACTGAAGGACCGTTTCGACGTCCAGATACGCACGCATTACCCGCAGACGATTCAGGACGAGATGACGATTATGGAGCAAGAGTCGGCGCCGATGAACCAGCGCAGCCAGGCGGTCACGGTGCCGCAGTTCATGAAAGAGATTCTTGGGCACATGACGTTCGAGGCGCGCAAGTCGAACGAGATCAACCAATCCTCCGGCGTGAGCGTGCGCGTGACGATCAACAACTACGAGAGCCTGATCAGCAACGCGGAGAAACGGACGCTCCGCCTCAAGGAAGGCGAGGTCGTACCGCGCGTCAGCGACATGCACTCGATCCTCGCCTCGACCAGCGGCAAGATCGAGATGGAATACGTCGGTGAGGACAAAAAAGAAGACGACCTCGTCGAGAAATTGATCAATCGCGCGCTCTTGAAGGTCTTTGATCAGTACTTCACGGTCAACTCGCTGCAAAAAGTCGTGGACTATTTCAACTCCGGCTGGGGCGCGGAGGTCTCCGATGCGATGCCTTCGCAGGAATATCTCGAAGGCATCAAAGAGATCCCCGGTCTCAAGGAGGCGATTCGCACCCTCGGACCGATGGAATCTCCGGCGCTGATGGCGTCGGCGATGGAATTTATTCTCGAAGGACTTCACCTGCACCAGAAGCTCAACAAGGAAGTTGAGGGCGGACGAATCACGTACGGAAAGTGACAAGGCGCGAGGCGAGAGGCATGAGGCGTGAGTAAGATCCTTCTTCTCGGCCTCGCGCCTCGCGCCTCATGCCTCACGCCTAACTATGCCTAAGATTCGCTACAGCCGGTGGGACCGCGCGGCGGGAGACGGCGTCGAAAGCGACAGCGTTTTCGAGCAGCTCAACGAATACATGAGCGACACCGGCGACCTGCAGCAGGCGATGCGCCGTCTCATGCAGCGCGGTCTCAAGCAGGGCGACAAGCGCGTGCCGGGCCTCGAGGAGATGCTTTCCCGGGTGGCGCGCGAGATGCGGCGTCTCTACGAGCAGTACCGGCTCCAGTCGGCGCAGGACGAGGTCAAAGAGGAGCTCGATTCGATCGTCGGCGAAGAGCGCGAGACGCTGGATGAGCTGAGCGAGCGCCAGCCGGAAGTCGAAGAGAAAAAGAAATTTCTCGATCGCCTGCCGAGCAAATCGAGCGAGGCGGTCGACAGGCTCGCCGGTTATGACTTCGAAAATCCCGCCGCGCGCGCGAAATTTCAGGAACTTCTCTCCCGCCTGGATCAGATCCGCCGCCTGGAGAACTCCATTCGCAGGGAAGGAAATCTTTTCCGCGGCCAGACGCCCGTGGAATTCCAACAAGCGCAGGATCTCCTCGATCGCCTGGAAGAGCTGCGCCGGTTGGAAGGCCAGCTTTCGAGCATGCGGCCGGACCAGGTGGACCAGGAACTTTTGGAAAAGCTCCTGGGCAAAGACGTCATGCAGGATTTCGAGGGCGTGGCGCGCCTCGAGTCGACGCTCGAAGACGGGGGCTACGTCGTCGATCGCGGCGACCATTTCGAGCTGACACCGCGCGGCGTGCGCCGCATCGGCCAGCTCGCGCTGCGCGACATCTTCGAGCAGCTCAGGCGCGATGCGCTCGGGCGCCACACGGTGCGCCGGCGCGGCACGCAGGAACTGCTCACCGAAGAGAGCCGGCCTTACAGCCAGGGCGATTCGCTCCACCTGAACATCATCCAGACGCTCAAGAACGCCCTGCTGAACGAAGGCGGCCTGCCGCTGAGAATCAGTCCGGCCGACTTCATGGTTTACGAATCGGAGCACTCGACGCGCGCCGCCACGGTGCTGCTGCTCGACATGAGCTGGTCGATGAGCTGGGACGGGCGCTTCGCCGCGGCTAAAAAAGTCGCGCTGGCGATGGACAGCTTGATGCGCGCGCTGCACCCGCGCGATTACTTCGGCATCGTCGGTTTCTTCACCCGCGCCGTGGAACTCAAAGCGAAAGATTTGCCGGAAGCGACGTGGAACATGGGCGATCCGTTCACCAACCTGCAAGACGGCCTCCATCTCGCCTCGGAGATGCTCGACCGCCGGCCGAGCCAAAACCAGCAGATGATTATCATCACCGACGGGCAGCCAACCGCCTATTGCCGCCAGGGGCGCCTCTATTGCGAGTGGCCGCTCAGCTTCGGCGGCATCAGCCAGCGCGCGGCCGAAGAGACGCTCCGGGAAGCCGAGCGGGTCACGCGGCGCGGCATCAAGATCAATACCTTCATGCTCGACGACAGTCCGGTGCTCAAGGACTTCGTCGACGCTCTCACGCGCATCAACCACGGACGCGCCTTCTACACGCGGCCGGACCGGCTGGGCGAATATCTCCTGGTCGATTACGTTGCGCGCCGCAGAAAAAAAGTCTGAAAAATCTTCCATGGCGACCGTGACTGAGAAACGCGTCGTGGGTATTCCTGCTCCTCGCGTCGAAGGGGAGCAGAAAGTCACGGGACGGGCGGTTTACGCCGTCGACGTCGTTCTGCCCGGCATGCTTTGGGTGAAGCTGCTGCGCAGCCCGCTGCCGCACGCGCGCATCAAAAGCATCGACGTCGGCAAAGCCGTCCGGCTCGGCGGCGTTCACGCGGTCATCACCGGCAAAGACCTTTCGGGCAAGAAGATCGGCAAAAAAATAATCGACATGCCGATCCTTGCCGAAGACGTGGTCCGCTTCGTCGGCGAAAAGGTCGCGGCGGTGGCGGCGGAGAGCGAAGACCTTGCCGCTCAGGCGGTCGATCTCATCGAAGTCGAATACGAAGAATTGCCTGCGGTCCTCGATCCGCTCGAAGCGATGATGCCGGTCGCGCCGATTCTCCACCCGGACGCGGGCCGCTACAACGGCCTGGTCCATCCGATCGAGAAGCCGAGCAACGTGATGGTGCATCTTTCGTGGAAAAAGGGCGACATTGCCGAAGGCCTCAAGCAATCCGATCTGATCGTCGATAACGCTTTTCTCGCGCCGCGCGTTCATCAGGGTTACATCGAGCCGCACTCGTGCGTCGTTCGGGCGCACGGCGACGGCCGCGCGGACATTTGGGCCTCGACCAAAAGTCCCTACAACTTGAGAGATCAGCTGGCGAGCGCGTTCGGGACCGCCGCGGACAAGCTCGTCGTCCATCCCTGTTATATCGGCGGCGACTTCGGCGGCAAAGGCGACCACAACGACGCCGCGCTCTGCTACGCGCTGTCGGTCAAAAGCGCCCGTCCGGTGAAGTTCGTGATGGACTATGACGAAGAGTTCATGGCCGGCAACCCGCGCCACGCGGCGGCGATCCGAATCAAAACCGGAGTCAAGAAAAACGGCGCGCTGATTGCCCAGCACATCGAGTTTATTTTCGACAGCGGGGCCTACGCAGCGTTCCGGCCCCAGGGCTTTCTCGTCGGCGCGCACGATTCTAGCGGGCCGTACCGGATTCCCCACGTGCTGATCGAAGAAAACTACGTTTATACCAACCGGATCCCGTGCGGCTACATGCGCGCGCCCGGCCATACGCAGGGTTTTTTCGCGACCGAAAGCCAGATGAACTTGGTTGCCAAGGAGCTGGGGCTGGATCCGGTCGAGTTTCGGCTCAAAAATTTGATGCGCGACGGCGATATCGCGCCGACCGGCGAGACGATCGAGCACATCCGCGCCGAGGATACGCTCAAGCGGGCGCTCAAAGAGTCGGGTTACGCCGGGGCGAAGCCGAAGAACGTCGGCCGCGGCTGCGCGGTCGCGCAGTGGGTGTCCAAGGGCGGCGAGTCCTATGCCTACGTGACGGTCGGCGCTGATGGCGCGATCACTTTGTCGGCGGCCGTCATGGACGTCGGCTCCGGGGCGTACACGGTGATGCGCCAGATCGTCGCCGAAGAACTTAAAGTGCCGGTTGAATCCGTGCGGGTAGAGGCGCTCGATACCACGAAAGTCGTCAAAGACACCGGCGTGCGCGGCAGCAGCAGCACGCGCGTGCACGGGAGCGCGGCTTACGCGGCGGCGATCCAGGCCCGAGAAGCGATTGTCCAGGCGGCGGCGGAGCTCATGGGCGCCGCGCCGAAGGAAGTTATGCTTCATGGAGGCGCGGTGATCCACGCGCGCGCGGAGCGAAAGATGACCTTCGCCGAGATTGTCAAACAAAAAGGCCGGCCCATCATTGCCGAAGGCCATTACCAAAATATGAAGGACGGGCCGGAAGCATCGATGGTCGCCCAGGTCGCCGAGGTCGACGTCGATACCGAGAGCGGCGAGGTCAAAGTCAATCGGATTACCACCGCGCACAATACCGGAACCGTCGTCAATCCGCTGAGCCATCAGGGACAGATCGACGGCGGCGTCGTCATGGGAATGGGCCAGGCGCGCATGGAAGAAGTCGCGATCGACGACGGCGGCAAAGTCGCGACGACGAATCTCGGCGACTACAAGATTCCCACGATCCGGGACATCGCGCCGCTCAAGACCACCGTCGTCCAGTCGAGCGCCGGCAGCGGCCCCTATCACAGCATGAGCATCGGCGAGACCGCGATCATGCCGATCGCGGCGGCGATCGCCAACGCCGTCGAGGACGCCGTCGGCGTCCGGATCAAATCGCTGCCGATTACGGCGGAAAAAGTCCTGGCGGCATTGCGAGGTCGCTAAGCGGCGTCAAATTCCGGCGCATTCCCTTCCCGTTTCAACGTCCGGGTCGACCAAACTGTCCAGCCCCATTTTTTTCTTGACAAATTAGCCTCAGAGTGATTTAAAGTTGAGCCATCTCCACTTCTGAGGCCGGATAACGATGGATCACCCCTGGATTCTCGCGGGTTCCATGCTCGCGAGCGCGCCGTTGACGTGGGCCACCCTGGCGTTGTTCTTGCCGAGTTACGGCGAAAATCTGCTGCGAGATGGCCGCTGGCTCTTGGCCAGCGCCGCGAGAGACGTTTCGGTCGCCGGTTGGACCCTCACGAAGTTGCCCCTGTTTCTTCTCGTCTGCTCGGTTCACATAGCTCTCGTCTACCACGTCGCGGTGTGGCTGGCCCTCTGAATTTGCTCTCGCCTTGAAACGAGTCGTAGCGGGGGGCCAGCGGCGAGAGCCGACCTGCCGCATGAAGCTTTTTGTTGCCTCGCTTTTCAGCCTGTGCATCGGTTGCGCATATCAAGCTGCCAACCGCGAACCCCAAGTCCGCATCGTCGTCGATGTATCGGTCTCACAGGCCGCGTTGCCGGCGTGGCTGGCTTATGCGGGCACGCGCTCCCGCTGGATGACCCAAACCTATCAGGAACAGAACGCGGGTGCCGGTCCATACCAATATACTTTTGCCGAAGAAGCGGCGGCGCGCAGCGCCTGCGCGCGGGTCTGGCTCGAGCTGCGAGAATTTCACAAGGCGAAGCCGGATGTATACCTTGATCAATTGATCGAGGTCTTCAAGTCTGGATATATCCCGGAATATACGTGGGTTTACTTGAGAGATCCACGATGGGTTCAACCGGCGAGCTTGCGACTGCCGGAGTTCGAGGCATGGCGGCGAACGAACTTGAGGGATCACAAGACAGAAACAAGGGCGAGAGCGGAGTTCGAATAATTACGATGCCGCACATCTCGTTCCGCGTATAAAATCCAAAATTTCTCCGCTCGCCGTCTTGTCCTCGCGACTGAGCGCCGCCACGATGAGAAAATGTTCCTCCCACGGCGTGGCGACCAGCCGGGCGGGAACCCCCGTGCTTTGCAACTTCCGATGCATGAGTTGATTCTGTCGCTTGAGGCCCGGGGCTTCCCAGGCGCCGTGCAGGAGTAGAAACGGCGGCGTCGAAGCCGTGACAAGATCGATGGAAGAGGCTTCGCGCTTCCACTCCTCTCCCTCGTCGCCCGCGCGAAAGTGCTTTTCAAAAAGCGACAGGTTGAGCTTTTCATCCGTGAGATCAAAAGGTGAGCCGCTGACGGAAATGACGGCGCAAGGAACGGAGCCGGGCAATCCCAAATCGCGGAGCAATTTGCGATCCAGAACGGCGCGGACCGCCAATTGGGCTCCGGAGGAGTGACCGGAAACAAAGATGGCGCGTTTGTCGCCGCCGTAACTGCCCGCATGCTCGTAGACCCAGGCCAAGGCCCGAGCGACGTCGTTCACTTGATCGCGCCAGGTCACTTTCGGCTGTAAGCGGTAATTGATCACCGCCACGCCGATGCCGCGGGCGGCATAGAACCGGCCGATGTTGCCGTAAGGATCGGCGTCCCCGAACTTCAGCGCCTTGTCGCCCGTGCGCCAACCGCCGCCGTGAACGAAGACCAAAACCGGCGCGCCTTTTCCCTGGGGCATGTAAAAATCCAGCAGATGTTTTCGCTGATCGGCTCCGGGCCCGTGGTAATAGATCACATCCGTGTGGACCTGCTCCTTCGGCAAAACCGCCTCTCGATAGAAAAGACGGACCGCGAGCCATTCGCCGAAAGAAGCGCAGCCGCCTAATATCAGCAGCGAAATAACCGCCAATGCAAGATGTCGAATGCGCCGCTGTTTGCTGATTTCCACGGGCTCTCTCCGGGCGTTATTATTTTGTTAGCTTCAGAGCGAGCTTGCAATAGGGGCGGCATCGGGGCTAGAGGAAACGGAAGGAGAATGTCATGACAGAGCCAAAGACCGACTGGCGCGACAACGGCGTCCGCATCGTCCGCAGCGACCAGCTCGACTTGAACACGCCGCAAACGCCGGGCATGACCCGTGCCGCGGCGATCAATCGCGCGATGGCGGGAGCGAACAAGCTCTGGGCCGGCAGCGTGGAGATTCATCCCAACGCCAAGACCGCGCCGCATCACCACGGCGCTCTGGAAAGCATCATCTACGTCATCAGCGGCAAGGCGCGAATGAGATGGGGCGAGAAGCTGGAATTCGTCGCCGACGCCGGCCCGGGAGATTTTATCTTCGTCCCGCCGTTCGTGCCGCACCAGGAGATCAACGCGCTGGCGAACGAGCCGCTCATGTGCGTCGTCGTCCGCAGCGACCAGGAGCCGGTAGTGGTGAATTTAGACATCGCCGCGGTAGAGAAACCGGCGGAAGTTTACTGGGTCGATCCCGGACATCCGAAGCCGGCTCAGAAGTGAAGTTGTCATTCCGAGGCGAGCCGAATCCGTCGACTACGCTCAGGACAAGTCGCTGAGACTTACGGTGACAAACGGACACACGCACTACTGAAGCACCTGGACAGTTTTCCTTGACAATCTTCCCCATCCCTCCTATCCTACCGTGAAAACATTGTTGTTTTCATTTTCGCGGAGGTGGCGATGGAGACCTTCGACAGCAAGACGGTAAGCCGCATCGTCGGCGTGAGTCTCAGGCAAATTCAATATTGGGACGAGCAGGGGTTCATCCGGCCTTCGGTAAAGACCGCGGAAGGCAGAGGGACGAAACGGCTCTACTCCTTTTCCGATCTCGTCCAGCTCAAGGTCGTGAAAGACCTCGCCGAATACGGCCTGAGCCTGCAAAAAATCCGCCGCTGTCTGCGTCACCTTAAAGTTTCTTTTCCCGACGATACGCAGCCGCTCCAGTCGCTCCGCTATCTTACCGACGGCGACAAGCTTTTCATGCTGACGAGCGATCGCAAGAAAATCCTCGAAGCGATGGAGCATCAATTCGTGTTTTCTCTCGGCATCGGCAATCTCGTGCGCGACCTGGACGGCGAGGTCCGACGCGTGACCGGCCGCGACGGAAAGAAAACGGCGGCATAGATTCATGGAAGTCGCCAAGCTCACCCCGATGATCCGGCAGTACCTCCAGATCAAGGAGAGGTACCGCGACGCGATCCTATTTTTCCGCCTCGGCGATTTCTACGAGATGTTTTTCGACGACGCGGAGAAAGCCTCCAAGATCCTCGACATCGCGCTCACGTCGCGCAACCGCAGCGACGATGGCGCGGTGCCGCTGTGCGGCGTTCCTTATCATGCCATGACGCCCTACGTCGGCAAGCTGCTCGACGCCGGCTACAAAGTCGCGATTTGCGAGCAGGTCGAAGATCCGAAGACCGCGAAAGGAGTGGTGCAGCGCGAGGTCGTGCGCGTGGTGACCCCCGGGACCGTTACCGATGGAGACGCGCTGGACGCGCGCGAGAATAGTTTCCTCGCGGCCGTCTTCTCCGGCGCGAAAATCTACGGGCTCGCCGTGACCGACGTGACCACGGGAGAGTTCCGCTTCACGCAGTTGGCGGACTACGCCGGGTTGAAAGACGAGATCGCCCGGGTACGCCCGCGTGAGATGATTCTGGCCGACGGCGACGAAGCCGTCGCGGCCGAAATCGCGCGTGACTTTCCGGCGCTTCACTTGAGTCCGGTTTCCGCGCTGTGTTTCTCTCCTACGGCGGTCGAGCGCCTCGAGAGCTTGCAGCTTTGGTCCGGACAGACCGACGGAGAGTGGGAGCAAGGAATTCGGGCGGCCGCGGCGATCACGTCTTTTTTGGAGGAGAACTCGCCGGCCGCGGTGAAGGCGCTGCGGGAGTTGCGACCTTACTCGGCCGCGCGCTACCTGATGCTCGACGAGACCACCCGGCGCAATCTCGAGCTGCTTTCGGATTTCCAGGGAAACAAGAAAAATTCACTCTTGGGAATCCTCGACGCAACCGAGACGGCGATGGGCGCGCGACGGTTGCGCCAATGGCTTTTGTATCCATTGCTGGACGAGCGCGCCATCGGCGCGCGCCAGGAGGCGGTCGCGGAGCTGCTGGAAAATTATGACGCGCGGCAACGGCTGAAAGAATCGCTCAAGGGAGTTCAGGACCTCGACCGTCTGGCCGGAAGGATCGCCGCGGGCAGCGCCGGGCCGAGAGATCTCGTCGCGGTCAAGGAAACATTGCGCGCCGTGGCGCCGATCCGGGCGGCGGTCGAAGAGCGCCGGACGTCGCTATTCGCCTCTTTGGCCGGTGAACTGCTCGATCTGCCCGAAGCCGCCGCACTGATCGCGCGGGCGATCGTAGACGAGCCGCCGCCGGCGATCAAAAACGGCGAAACCATTCGGCAGGGATTCAATCCGGAGCTGGATGAATTGCGCTCGCTGCGCAAAGACGCGAAGCAATGGGTCGCGCGCTTCGAGAGCACGGAAAAGAAGCGCACGGGCATCCACTCTCTCAAGGTCAGGTACAACCGGGTTTTCGGCTATTACATCGAGGTGACGCGCGCCAATCTCGGCGCCGTCCCGGCGGACTACATCCGCAAGCAAACGCTGGCGAACGGCGAGCGTTACATCACCTCGGAGCTGAAAGAATACGAGGCCAAGATTCTCAACTCGGAGGAGGAAATCGAGAAGATCGAGCTGGCCCTTTTTGCCGAGGTGAGGGAGAAGGTCGGGTCCTATTACGAGCAGATGAAACGCACCGCCGACGCGTTGGCGACGCTCGACGTGTTGATCACTCTCGCCGAAGCGGCGCACGCGCAACACTTCGTCCGTCCCGCGATAGACAGCGGCGTGACGATCTCGATCCGCGAAGGGCGCCATCCGGTGGTCGAAGCGGTGCTCGGCCGCGGCGTCTTCGTGGCCAACGACTCAGCGCTCGATCCGGACACGCAGCAAATCGTCGTGCTGACCGGACCGAACATGGCGGGAAAATCCACCTATATGCGGCAAGTCGCGCTGATCGTCATCCTCGCGCAGATGGGCAGCTTCGTGCCGGCGGCCGAAGCGCGCATCGGGCTCGTGGACCGCATCTTCACCCGCATCGGCGCGGCGGACGACCTGGCGCGGGGCGAATCGACCTTCATGGTCGAGATGAAAGAGACGGCGCATATCCTGCGGCACGCGACGGCGCGGAGCCTGATTCTTCTCGACGAAGTCGGGCGCGGCACCAGCACCTTCGACGGCATCTCGATCGCGTGGTCGGTGGCGGAGTCGCTGCACGATTCGCCGCAGCGGCCGCGCACCTTGTTTGCAACCCATTACCACGAGCTGACCGATCTCGCGCTGGCCAACGAGCGGGTGAAGAACTTCAACTTCGCGGTCAAGGAGTGGAAGGGGGAGGTGATCTTCCTGCGCAGCCTGGTCGAAGGCGCCGCGAGCCGCAGCTACGGCATTCACGTCGCCAAGCTCGCGGGAATCCCCGCGCCGGTAATCGAGCGGGCCAAGGAAATACTAAAAAATCTCGAAGGCGGAGAGCTAGACGAAAGAGGCCGCCCGCGGCTCGCCCGTGGGGGTCGCAAGGAAGAGCCGCCGCAGATGACGCTCTTCAGCGCCGCCGAGACCCGGCTGCGTGAAGAGATCGAAAAAATCGACGTCTTAGCGCTGACGCCACTCGAGGCGCTGAATCTGCTCCACGAGCTGGTCGAACAGGCGAAAAAGGGGAGCCGCTAGTCGTGACGCGCGCTCGGATGGTTCTGCGGGTTGCGTTGGCGCTGCTGCTTGCAGGCGGCGCCGGTTGGACCGCTGCGATGGGGCAGTCCGCGAGAGCGGTGCTGTCGCAGATCCGTTATTCTTCGTTGGAAGGCGCGACGAGAGTGACGATCGAGCTTTCGTCGGAGGTTCGTTATGAAACCCACGCGCTGAATCTGCCGCCCAGGATTTACGTCGATCTCATGGGCTCTCGTCTCGGCGCGGACGCGAAGCAGCCGATTTCGATTCAGAACGGGTTGCTGCGCCAGGTCCGCGCCGCGCAGTTCAGTCCGGAGGTAGTGCGCGTGGTTCTGGATATGAACGGTCAAAGCAGCTACCAGGCCGCGCTGCTGTCGGACCCTTATCGTCTCGTCATCGATATTCCGGGGCAAGAGAATCGGGACAAAGTGATTCTCGCGGAGAGGAAAGAGCTCGTCCCGCAGGCGAAAACCGCCAAGCCGCCCGTCACGGGGCTGCGCAAGATCGTTCTCGATCCCGGTCACGGCGGCAAGGACCCCGGCGCGGTCGGTGTCAACGGCATCGCCGAGAAGGATATCGTGCTCGCCGTCGCCAAGAAGCTGGCGCTGAAGCTTAAAAAAGAGCTCGGCGTCGAAGTGGTCTTGACGCGCAGCGACGATTCCTTCGTCGAGCTTAAAGACCGCACCGCGGTCGCCAATGCGGAACAAGCCGATCTTTTTATTTCCCTTCACGTGAACGCGAGTCCGAATCCGGAGGCGCGCGGAATCGAAACGTACTATTTGGACAACACGACCGACGAGGCCGCGAACCGCCTGGCGGCGCGGGAAAACTCCGTCGCGCGCAACAGCGTGACCGACATTCAGTTCATCCTGAGCGACATGATCCAGAACCTGAAGCTCGAAGACTCGATCACCTTGGCCAATCGTCTCCACGCTTCCGTTGTTTCGCAGGTCGGGCGGAGATATGGTGAAGTGAAAGACCTCGGCGTAAAAAAGGCCCTGTTCTACGTGCTGGTCGGCGCGCGCATGCCCAGCGTGCTGGTCGAAATGTTTTTTGTCACCCATAGAAGCGAAGGCCGAGCGCTCGGCAAGGAAGCCTATCAGGACGGGATCGCCGAGGCGTTGTTCGACGGCATCAAGCGATACCAAGAAAGCACGCAAGTGGTGAAGAACCTCTAGGCGCGCCGCCTCCGCGGCGCGTCTCGAACTCGCCCCGCGGAATTGCCGAATTCACAAACGAAGCGCGACATCGATGGACGCGAGAGAAATTTCCCGCACCCTGTTGGACGATACCTGGGCGGACGGCGATCCGGTCCGCGGGGCGCGCGTCTATATCGAGCGTGCCAGGAACCTCATGCTGAAGCGCCACCGCGCCGGGGCCGGCGGTCGCGAAATCGTCGCGGCGTACACGACGTTGATCGATCATCTGATCGTCCGCATTTTCGACGCCGCCAGCCGGGATTATTCCGAGCGCTATCCGAGTTGGAATCCGCGCTTCGCGCTCGTCGCCCAAGGCGGGTACGGCCGCGCCGAGCTCAACCCGCAGTCGGATATCGATCTGCTTTTTCTCTACCACTGGAAAGTCACGCCTTACGTGGAGGCGGTCACCGAAAAATTGCTCTATACGCTTTGGGACGCCGGTCTGACGGTCGGGCACGCGACCCGCAACGTCGGCGATTCGACGCGCATGGCGCTCAAAGACATGAAAATCAGGACGGCGCTGCTCGACGCTCGCTACCTCTGCGGCGATGACGCGCTCTACGCCGAGTTCGACAAGGCGGTCGAGGACACGCTGACAAAAAAAAACGGCGAGCAGTTCATTCGCGAAAAATTGGCCGAGAGCCGCGAGCGGCACGGGCGCTACGGCGGATCGGTCTACCTGCTGGAGCCGGACATCAAGGAAAGCGAAGGCGGGCTGAGAGACATCCATACGGCGCTTTGGATTGCGAAAATGAAGCTCAGGATCCGCAGCCTCGACGATCTCACACGTCACCGTGTGATTCGCGAGAAGGATCTGGCGACGCTCAAGGCGGCGCAGGATTTTCTCTGGCGCCTCAGGAACGAGCTGCACTTCCACTCTAAGAAACACCAGGACCAGTTGACCTTCGAGGAGCAGGAGATCGTCGCGCACGCGCTGGGATTCAGGGACAATGAGAACGTCAAGGGCGTCGAAGCCTTCATGCGCGGCTATTACCTCGAAGCGTCACAAATCAGCCGCATCTCGACCCTGATCATTCACCGGCTGACCGAGCCTTCCGAGCCAGCCCAATGGCAATGGCGCGGCCGCGCCGCCGGTCCCGCCGGCAATGAGATCAGGCCGGGCGTATTGATTTCGCGCGGCGCGCTATGGATCACGAAACCGTCGATACTTACATCGCATCCGGAGAATCTGATTGCGATCTTTGCCGACGCGCAAAGGAACAAGGTCGAGATCAGCCATGAGACGCGCGAGCTGGTCCGGCAGCATCTCGATCTCATCGACGATAAATTTCGCCGGGCGCAGGCCGTCAACGCGCTGTTTTTGGGAATTCTCAAATACAAGGAGCGGGTCTACGAGGCGTTGACGGAGATGCACCGCACCGGCGTGCTCGGAGCTTTGATTCCCGAGTTCGGCCGGCTGCTGTGCATGGCGCTGCACGATCTCTATCACATCTACACCGTCGATCAGCATTCGCTTCGTCTCGTCAAAGAGCTGGAGCACCTCAAGGCGGGTGAGTTCCGCGATCAACTGCCGCTGCTGACTCAGCTCGCCCGAGAAACCGAGAAGAGCGAAATTCTATATCTCGGCCTGCTTTTCCACGACATCGGCAAAGGGCTCGGCGGCGGCCATTCCGAGCTCGGCCGGGATATCGCCAGGGGAATCGCCGGCCGCATGGGTCTCGACGTCGACGACACGGCCCAGCTCGAAGCGCTCGTGCTGCACCATCTGCTGCTCGCCCACACCGCTTTCCGCCGGGACATCGACGACGACAAGCTCGTGCTCGATTTCGCCAAGAAGCTGGGCACCGTGAGCAACTTGAAGATGCTCTACCTGCTCACGTATGCGGACATGAAATCGGTCGGGCCGCAGGTCTGGAACCAGTGGAAGGCGTCGCTCCTGGAGCAGTTGTATCTCAGCGCGCTGCAGGTGTTGGAAGGGCTGGAGGAGGGCGAATTTCGAACCGAGGATCGTCTTTCCAAGATCCGGCGCATACAAGCGCGGCTGGAGCCCCGGCTCTCGGGGCGAAACCCGCCGGAGAAAATTCAGGCTTTCTTCGGTTCGATGCCGGAGCGTTATTTTCTAAGCACGCCCGAAGAAGATGTTCCATCTCATCTCGAACTGATCGAGCGGTTCGAAAAGCTCACCGCCGCGAGCAAGGTCGACGGGCAATTCAAAAGCCAAGTCTACGTGAGCGCCGTGCGCCACATGCCCGACAAAGAATACAGCGAGATCACGATCTGCACGACCGACCGACCCGGCCTTTTCGCCAACATCGCCGGCGTTTTCGCCGCTATGGGACTGGACATCCTGAGCGCGCGCATCATCACACGGAAGGATGGACTGATCCTCGACGTATTTCGTATTTCTCATATGGGCGCGTCCGAGGTCGTGATGAAAACCGAGAGATGGGACCGCGTCCGCTCGCTGCTGGAGAGCGCTCTTGGCGGCAAAATCGACGTCGCCAAAGTGGTGGAACAGTCGGCTCGGCCGTCGCTGTTGAAAAAGCGCGTCCCCAAAGTCCCGACCGCGGTCTTGATCGACAACCGCGCTTCTGAAGACTTCACGATCGTCGAAGTCTACACGCAGGACCGCATCGGCGTGCTGTTCACCATCACCCACACGCTGCATCGACTCGGTCTTTCGATCCATTTGGCAAAGATTTCGACCAACGTGGACCAGGTCGCCGACGTGTTTTACGTCGCCGACGAGCACGGTGGAAAAATTCACGACGCGGCGCGCCTCGAGACCATCCGGCGGGATCTTTACCAGACCCTGGCGGCGGAAAATGAAGGAATCGCTCAGCCCGCTCATTGATTCATTCCTCGACGCGCTCACGGTCGAAAAGGGGCTCGCCCGAAACACCGTCGAGGCCTACGGCCGGGACTTGAACCGGCTGGCGGACTTCCTGCGCGCGCGGCATGTCCAGGCGTGGGATGAAAGCCAAACCGCTCATCTACGGTCATTTCTCGCTGCGCTGCGGCAGCGCAACCTCAGCGCCCGCTCGATCGCGCGCATCGTCGTGGCGGCGCGCCAGTTCTACCGCTTTCTCGAAAAGGAATCTTTGATACGGGAAAGTCCGCTGCCGCAGTTCACCGATCGCGGTGGGGCGAGAAAGCTGCCGCACGTTCTGGGACAGGATGAGGTGGCGAAACTTCTGAGCCAGCCCGATCCGACGACGGCGTTGGGATTGCGCGACCGGGCGATGCTCGAGACGCTTTATGCCTCGGGACTGCGCGTCTCCGAACTGGTCTCGCTCCAGGCGTTTCAGATCAACATGGACGGCAATTACTTAATCGTCAAAGGAAAGGGATCCAAGATCCGGCAGGTGCCGTTCGGCCGGAGGGCCCGAGAAGCGCTGGCGCGGTATCTAACGGAGGTCAGGCCAAGATTTTTGCGCGGCCGATCGAGTCCGCATCTATTCGTCACTCGCTCCGGCAAGGCGATGACGCGGCAGGGCTTTTGGAAGGCGCTCAAGCAACACAGCCTGGCGGCGGGCATCGAGAAGAGAGTCACGCCGCACACGCTGCGTCATTCGTTCGCAACCCACCTTCTGGAAGGCGGCGCCGACCTGCGCTCGGTGCAATCGATGCTCGGCCATGCCGACATTTCGACGACGCAGATTTACACCCACGTCACGCGCAGCCGGTTGAAAGAGATCCATCGCAAGTACCATCCGAGGGAGAGGAGTCGGGTCCCAGACAAATAATTAAGAGCGAGGGAAATTCGGAGATGCAGATTACCTGAGAAATAAGCGCAAGACCGTCCTCTTCCACAGCTGATTACGACGCCGCCGGACGACGCAACAATGCCTCATAGAGCCCAACGATCCTCGCGATCATGGCATCGAACCGGAACTCCCTGACCACCCGCGCCCTTCCCGCCATTCCCATCCGCCTTGCTAAATCCTTGTCTCCGATGAGCGTGAGAATTCTATCGGCCAGCGCCGCGGGGTTCCTGGGTTCGACGAGAAAACCGGTCACACCGTCGTCAAGGTACTCGGGGATTCCCCCTACGCGACTGCCGATGACAGGTTTCCCGCACGCCATTGCCTCGAGAATCACGTTGCCCGCCGCCTCGATCACCGACGGAATGACCGACACGTCGCACGAGCGAAAATACGAGGCAATTCGATCGCGGGGAATCCATCCAGAGAACACGACGTGCTGTTCGAGCTTGAGATTCTGCACCAGCGCTTTAAGCCGGTGCTCGTAACTGTTGCCACCCTTTCCGCAAATCATGAAGACGACATTCGGGACTCGATTCGCCACAAGACGGGCAGCGTAGATAAGATATTCCAACCCGTTCTTCGGTAACACGTGACGAGCGGCCAAAATCGTCGGCCTGCTCGTTGCCTCTGCCCCGCCACGGTTCCCGCATTCGGCAGGGAAGAACTTTTCCGTGTCCACCGCACGCGGTAATAGGACGCATTTCCGTCGGTCTACTCCGAGTTCCAGTATCCGCTCCAATACGTATCCACTATTCGCCGTAACCAAATCCGCGCTCTGCAGCGCCCGGCGAAAGAGCGTGTCGTACAAATCGTCCAGCCGCGCGCCGTACCCAGCCGTCCGTTCAGTCAGAATGTCCAAGCCCCGTACCGAGAGTAGTAGAGGCAGTCCGGTGGCATTCTTTACGAGAACGCCGGCGCTCCCGTCGGGATAGCCGAAGGATGCGTGAATCAGATCGGCGCCATTTGCGCGCGCAACCTCGATAGCGAAGCCTTCGATGCTCGCAATCTCGTAGCAACGTCGCACTCGCGCGCCCATGCGGGGAGGCACGCTGGCGAGCAGTCCCAGCGCGCGTCGGACATTCGGGACGGCCTGAACGGGGTGGCGGCGGTGCCGCGGCAGGGGATGAACGGTCACACCGTCCACGGCGTAGGGCCGGCGCGTCGTCCCGGAGAGGGAGATCGTGTGAATCTCGATACCACGCCTTGACAAACTCTGAAATTCCTCGCTAAGAAAGCTGTACTCCGCAAGGTCTTGCGAAGTAGTATCAGGAGGACAGAGTGCAAGCACTTTCACGTCGTCTGGACCTTGATCATCCACCGAGGGGTGACCGAATGCCGGAGAATCAAATCACCATCGTAGTCGTGCCGCGAGAGCGCTTCAGTCTCACGCGCGAATCTCTCCGCTCTATCTATGAGCTTACGGACACTCCCTTCCGGTTAGTATATGTCGACGGCGGTTCTCCTCGCAAGATAAAGCGGTTTCTGGAGTCAACGGCCAGGGAAAAAGGATTCCGGCTCATCCGGACAGATTCCTACCTGTCGCCGAACCGCGCCAGAAACATCGGTCTTGGGCACGTCTCAAGCAAGTACGTGGTATTTCTCGACAACGATGTCCTCGTGGCTCCAGGTTGGCTCAGTCCGTTGGTCGAGTGCGCCGAGGACACTGGCGCGGCGGTGGTAACACCATTGACCCTCGAATGTTTCGATGGCGGCAGTCCAGTCGTACATTTCGCGGGAGGGGAGTGCCACATCGCGGTCGAGAAAGAGAGTGGGACATCTCAGCGACACCTCAAGGAAGCGATGCATCATGCCGGGCGTAAGCCTGACGACATTCGCTCGGACCTCCGGCGGCAGCGGACAGAATATGCCGAGTTCCATTGCCTCCTCGTGCGGACCGACATCTTCCGCCAAGTGGGTCCGTTCGATGAGCAATTGTTGAACACGAGGGAGCATATCGACTTTTGTCTGCTCGTCGCTCAGGCGGGGGGTGACATTTACCTTGAGCCGTCATCCGTCGTCACTTTTGACTACGGGCTACCCCTCGCGTGGAAGGACATTCCCTACTTTCTGCTTCGCTGGAGCGACGCATGGGAATTAGCCAGCCTTCATCGTCTGCGTGCCAAATGGGCCCTCCCCGAGGATGAATACTTCCGGAGACGCTACAAGAACGTGGGGTGGAGGCGTAGGGCTTTCATCGAGCGTGTGACTCGTTCGATCACCTTCGGGTTGAATGTACGCGGCCTGGGACGGCTCCTCCTCGCTGTGGAACGGGTGCTGAACCAATGTTACGTAGCCCGCCACAGAACCGATGACCGGTTCGGGTGAAGAGCCCGCAAGGCCGAGCGGCAGGTCCGGAAAGAGGTCGCCGACGAGAGGCCTCGCGCTGTCAGTGCCGCATGATGTTTCGACGCTCCCCGTATTTGCCGCGGTACACGACGGTTGCCGCGGTGGGGCCGCCCGTCACGCGACCGCCGAACTCCTGACTCAGGATACGAGCCCGGCGTCAGTACTTCTCGGCCTTTTCCTTCTCGGCCCGGGCGTCCTTGATCACCTTGACATCTCGACGACGCAGATTTACACGCACGTCACCCGCAGCCATCTGAAAGAGGTTCATCGCAAGTACCTCCGAGGGAGAGGGCGGGCGGGAAATAAGTCGCCCGCAGATTCGTTTCGACCGGCCGCCTCGTCGCGCGAATCGGCAAAGTTTTTCTTGTGTTTTCGCTCCGAGTGCCATAATCTTTTAAAAGTAATCTTGCATCGTTGTGGAGACGGTACAGAATATCCTGATCTGGGCTCTCCCGGTGGTGGCAGCGATCGTCTTCCATGAAGTCGCGCATGGCTGGGTCGCGAACTCGTTCGGCGATTCAACGGCGGGCCGCATGGGGCGGTTGACGTTGAATCCGATAGCCCATATCGATCTCTTCGGCACGATTCTGCTTCCGGCGGTCTTGATTGTCACGCACGCGCCTTTTGTTTTCGGTTACGCGAAGCCGGTGCCGGTCAATTTCAACAATCTCAAACATCCGAAGCGGGACATGGTGTTGGTCGCCCTGGCCGGTCCCGTGACCAACATCCTGCTTGCGGTTGCCAGCGCTTACTTCCTTAAGCTTATCGGCTTGACGGGGACGGTGTTTGCGCAATTTTCGCCGATGGTGATAACTCCGCTGGTGCTCATGGCCCAGAGCAGCATCAGTATCAATGTCATGCTCGCCGCCTTCAATCTTTTTCCGGTCCCGCCGTTGGATGGCGGAAGGGTGCTGGTGGGTCTATTGCCGGAGCCATTTTCGTCGACTGTAGCGCGAGTCGAGAGATTCGGATTCTTGATTATCATTATTTTGCTCATGACCGACATCCTGGACGTTTTGATCAGGCCGATCGTCCGCCTCGTCCTCGAAATCGTCGGGGCGCTGGTAATCGACTAGGCAAGCGATGCAAACCATCGTCAGCGGTATGCGGCCCACCGGCCGTCTGCATCTGGGGCATCTCCACGGCGCGCTGAAGAACTGGGTCCGGTTGCAGAAGGATTACCGTTGTTTTTTTCTGGTCGCCGATTGGCACGCATTGACGACGGACTACGCCTCGCCCCAGGGACTTCAGCAAAGCACGGTCGAAATGGTTACGGATTGGCTCAGCGTCGGCCTCGACCCGAAGCGGTCGGTGATTTTTCGCCAGTCGAGGGTCAAGCAGCACGCGGAGCTCTTTCTGCTGCTCTCGATGATCACCCCGCTGCCGTGGCTCGAGCGCAATCCGACGTACAAAGAGCAGATGCGTGAGGTTGAGGGAAAAGATCTTTCGACGTACGGCTTTCTCGGCTACCCGGTGATGCAGGCGGCGGATATCGTCATGTACAAGGGCAACAAGGTCCCCGTCGGCGTCGACCAGGCGCCGCACGTCGAGCTGACGCGGGAGATCGTGCGGCGCTTCAATCAGTTTTACGGCCCGATATTTCCCGAGCCGGAAGTGCTTCTGACCGAAATCCCGAAGGTGCCGGGTCTCGACGGAAGAAAAATGAGCAAGAGCTACGGCAACGCGGTGTTTCTTTCCGATCCGCCCCAAGAGATCGATCAAAAGTTGAGCCGCATGATGACTGACCCTGCGCGGGTTACCCGCAAAGATCCGGGCGAGCCGGAAAAGTGTCCGGCGTTCAACTTGCACAAAATTTACTGCACGCCGGCCGAAATCGATTACGTCACCCAGGGCTGCCGCACGGCGGGCATCGGCTGTCTGGAGTGCAAGAAGATCATGATCAAGCACGTCATCGCAGAGCTGGCGCCGATTCGCGAGCAGAGGGCGGCGCTGGAGCAGCGGCCGCAAGACGTGGAAGAAGTGCTCGCCGCGGGAAATCGCGTCGCGCAGGAGAAGGCCGCCGAGACCATGAATGAGGTGACGGCGGCGATCGGCCTATGACGCAGAAAGTCCAACTCGAAATCTTCGAAGGTCCGCTGGACCTCTTGCTCCATCTGATCAAGAAGAACGAGGTCAGCATCACGGATATCCCTATTGCGACTATCACCGAGCAGTATCTCGCCACGTTGGAGCTGATGGAGTACTTGAGCCTGGACGTCGCCGGTGAATTTCTCGTGATGGCCGCCACCTTGATTCACCTCAAGTCGCGGATGCTGCTGCCGCCGGATGAGTCGGACGTGGAAGACGAGGAGGAAGGCGGAGATCCGCGCGAGGAATTGATCCGCCGCCTAATGGAGTACCAGAGGTTCAAGGACGCGGCGGAAGATCTCCAGCGCCGCGATATCCTGAAGCGCGACGTGTTCACGCGCTCGCCCGAGCCGCCGGCAGAGGTGGAGACGGTCGGGTTCGAGAGCGTGTCGCTGTTCGATCTGATCTCGGCGCTGCGCACGGTGCTCGATCGCTTGCCGAAAGACTCGGCGCACCAGGTCGTATTGGAAACGGTATCGGTGCGGGAGAAAATGAGCCTGCTTTTGGACGAGCTGCACCGCAAGGGGAAGGTGGTTTTTCAGGAGCTTTTCGCCGGCGCGGCGTCGCGGCTCGAAGTGGTGGTCACGTTTCTCGCCATGTTGGAGCTGGTGAAGATTCGCGCGGTCAAGATTTGGCAAGAAGAACCGGCCGGTCCGATCGTCATCGCGCCTGCCGTGCCGTTGGAAGAGGCGCAGCAGCGCATTGGGACCGGCGAGGGAGAAGGCAATGGAACGGGATCAGCTTAAATCCGCGCTGGAGAGTTTGCTCTTCGCGTCCGAAGGCCCCTTGACCTTGCATCGTCTGGGCGAAGTTCTCGAAGGCGTCGAGCGCGGCGATATCGCCGCGGCGCTCCAGGAGCTGCAGGCCGAATACGACTCCGGCGGACGCGGCTTCCGCCTGGTCGAAGTCGCCGGCGGCCATCAAATGAGAACCGCCAGAGAGAACGCCGATTGGGTCAAGAAGCTCTATCGCGACCGGCCGGCGCGCATGACGCGCGCCACGCTCGAGACCCTCGCGATCATCGCCTACAAGCAGCCGATCACCCGCGCCGAAATCGAAGCGATTCGCGGCGTCGACGTCGATGGAGTGGTTGCGACGCTGTTGGATCGGAAGCTCATTCGCATCGTCGCGCGCAAGGATATCCCCGGCCGGCCGTTTCTTTACGGCACCACGCCGGAATTTTTACAGCTTTTCAATCTCAAAGA
>DASXRG010000207.1:0-2800 GCA_036506735.1 Binatia bacterium
GGCTCGTGGCTGTACTGCTCGAAGAACATCCATTGAAACGCCAGCGCCCATTGGCGCTTGTCGTTGGGTAAAAATTTTGTCCCGCGGGCGAGAAAGGCGAGGATGGCGTTCGACTCCGCGAGAACGAATCCGTCATCATCGACGAGCATGGGCGTCCGGCCGTTGGGATTGAGCTTTAGAAATTCAGGGGTCCGGCTCTCGCCTTTGAGAATATCGATTTCGATGATCTTGCAGCGAATCTTGAGCTGGGAAAGCAGGAGGCGGACTTTGTAGGAGTTTCCTGAATAGGCGACGTTGTAAAGTTTCATCGTGAATACGGAGGTTCAGCGATAGACATCTTTTCTGTGGTCGATGAGATAGATAACGACGGTCTTTGATTGATCATGAATCGTGTAAAGGACTCGGTAGTTGCCAACCCTGATCCGGTAACCATCCCGGCCTGTTAGTTTGGTGCAACCTAGCGGCCTTGGGCTAACTGCAAGCGACTGGATGGCCTTGTCGATGCGAAGTTTATTAGAATACGGGATATTACGGAGATTGCGTGCGGCGCTTTTCTCAACAAAGATCTGGTACGCCAACGTTATCGCTTTTTTAGGAAGGTCTTGCGAAATTGATCATAGGGAACAAACCCTTTCGCCTCTCGCTCGGCTTTCAAAAGCTCATTTGTATCCTCAAGATCTTCGACGGTCGCTAGCAGTTTTCGATAGGTCTTAATGTCCAATAGAATTTTCTTTCTTCCCCGCGGGTCAGTAACAAACTGCTGTTTAGACATGACAACTCCTTTTACGTCAAACAAGTCGACCAAGGTCTTCTATGATACCCGCTATTTTTGTCCAGTCAATGAAAAGATGGCGCTGTCAGTGTTGTTGTTCCCGCACCGCCGCAATCAGGCCTCCATATATTATGAGCGGAATCACCGACGTAAGAACCATTGCGAGAATCATGTTTTCTGTGCCGCTGATCAGCGCGGCGGTGACGAGAGGGGCGACGACGGCTGAGAAGTAATGCATCGACATGATGACTCCTGCGGCCGTGCCCGCTGCATCCGGCGATGCGGACTCCTGGGCGAGCGGGACAATGAGCGTGGGAACGGAGGATTTCAGAATCCCAAAAATCACGAGCCCGACCGCCAGTGCGACGGGGGTTGCGAGCCATTGGTAACTGACGAACGCGGCTACGGCGGCGGGAAACGCGCTGCGCAAAATCACCACGCGCCGGCCGAATTTGTCCGATAGCGGTCCTAGGAAAACCGCGCCGACCATCGGCGTGAGTCCCCATAGCCCCATCACAAAACCGATCTCGCCGAGGTTCAGCCCTTTTGCCGTTCTTAGCACCGTTGCCGTCCACGACGCGGAGCTCCAAAAGACCGAGCCGCCGAAAAATTCCGCCAGGGCGAGAATCAAAATCTGTCGATTGAAAACTTCCTTGTAACGAACCTTCGCGTGGGTTGCGGTTCGCGGGGCGCTCTTTACCGCGACCGCTTCCATGGCGGCGATGAAAAGACCGAATAGGCCAACACAGAGAAACGCTGCTTGCCAGTACCATCGGGCGAGGATGTAACTCGTGGCGACGGCGCCGGCGGATGCTCCGATGCCGTAAGAGACGGAAACCAGGCTCGCTCCCAATCCTCTTCTTTCCGGTAGCAAGTCCGACATCAGCGCGTAAAGCGAAGGACTGTTGAAGCCGTAGCCAAAACCGGTCAGCGCCAAAAAGATCGCGATGGCGCCGTAAGATCCGGCTAAGCTCGCCAGAGAAAAGCCGGCCGCCAACATTGTGATTCCCATCACCATGACGGATTTTCTGCCGATTCGGTCTGAAAGTCGTCCGGCGATCGGGCTGCCTACCGAAGCGAAAATAAAAATGATCGAAAAAAGACTGCCGGCCTCTATTTCGGAGAGAGCGAGCGTCTGCCTCACCTCGGGAAGGGAAACTCCGAGCGTTACGACCATCATGGCAGGGATAATGTTAGCGATCGGCGGGATAAAGACGTCAGGCCGCGTTTTCACGGTTCCAAGCTTCAAGTTGCAAGTTTCAAGTGGAGTGGGGACGCGAAACGCGCAACCCGAAACTCGAAACTATTTAGATTTGACTTTCTAAAATTTCCAGCCCGTCGTACCGGTCGATCAAGAACAACATTCCGTCGTCGCGGCGGAAGACGTCGTTGCTCTGGACGGTCGTCTGCCCTTTGCCGGGAAGGGGAACGTAGTAGCCGACTTCCTCCGGCTGATATGGATTGGAGAAATCGAGAGCGCGTAAGCCGCCGGCGAACCAGGTGACGTAGAGGACGTTGTCGTAGACCTGTTCGGCGGGCTGATGCGCGCCGAAGCGGCTGTGAGATGTCGATTCGCCGTCGTAGGGAACCATGAAGGTCGAGACCGGAGTCGGCCGGCTCTCCTCGGTGATATCGACGACCCACAGAAAGGCGAACGGTTTGGGCGTAAGTTTTTCGCCGACCTCCTCATCGGTGACGATCATGATGTCGCGGTCCATGATTTTATGCGCCATCGGCAAGGTCGTGTGCGTCGGGCAAGGGTAGGGCGGACTCCAGTCGAGCTGGCTCACGAGCTTCGGCTTGCTCATGTCGGAAATATCGAGAATGACGAAGCCGCCGTGCCAGTAACTAACGTAGAGGCGGCCGCCGCGGCGGATCGGATGGTGGCAGCGGTGATCCGTGCCGTGCCAGGTCGGCGTCTCGCCGCCCGCGCTCCACTGGCCGGGCATCCACCAGCGTCCGGCTTCGACCGGCCTGGTCGGATCTTTGAGATCGACGATCATCACGATGTTTCCGACGTAGCCTTCC
>DASXRG010000208.1:0-29584 GCA_036506735.1 Binatia bacterium
AAAGTTGCGGCGCTAGCGCGCGAGCGCGACGTCCATGTGATCGACGCCTGCATGCTTGGCGTGCCGCGCGCCGTGCGCGCCGGCAATTTGATTTTTGTTGTCGGCGGGTCGAACGAAGA
Organism: Binatia bacterium; assembly: GCA_036506735.1. GTDB lineage: Bacteria > Desulfobacterota > Binatia > UBA9968 > UBA9968 > JAJPJQ01. The sequence goes on from DASXRG010000208.1 coordinate 120, forward strand.
CGTGGAACGCGCCCGGCCGCATCTGCTCAACATGGCGAAGAAGGTGATTCACATGGGCGCCGCCGGTGCCGGCAACACCGCCAAGCTGATCAAAAATTTAACTTCCGGCGCCGAAACGCTCATGATCCATGAAGCGCTTCGCCTCGGTGAGGCCGAAGGACTTAAATTTCCCCGGGTTCTGGAGATGCTGCAGCAGGTCGAGTCCGAGAGACTGCTCGACCGTTGGCAGCACGTGTTCGATCCGGCGTCGCCGTCGCCAAGCCCGCGCCTCGGCCGTAACGTTTTTCAAAAAGACGTCCCGCTTGCCGGCGAGCTGGCGCGGCGCGCCGGTCTCGACCTTCCGATCATCGAGCAACTGGCGGCGGCAGCGAAACGGCTCTCGAACGAAAAAGACAAATCTTAAGGAGGTTGCGATGCCCCGAATTCGACACATTGCGCTTCTCACCAACGATCCGCCCAAGCTCGCGGAATTTTACCGCAACTCTTTCGGCATGAAGGAGGTCGCACGAAGCGGCGAGAAGCAAGACGCGATCTATCTTTCCGACGGCCACATCAACCTGGCGATCTTGCCCGCGCGCGGCCGGCCGGAAGGGATCTTTCATTTCGGCTTCGAGGTCACCAACGTCGAGAAAGCGACGCACGACGCCATCGAAGCCGGCGCCACGAAGGGCGCCGATTCTCTTCCGAGAGACGGGCGCTTCGCGGAAGGCTTCATACGCGACCCGGTCGGAACCCGAGTCGATCTATCTCTCGGCTGGAAAATCTAACGGCACCCTGCACGCTCCGTGAAGTTCAGCCTGTTTACCGAAATCCAGTGTCCGGCGGAAGCCGCGCCGGCCGCTCGGCTGGAGGAGTTTCTCGAACAGGCTGAGCTAGCCGACGTGCTGGGGTATCGCGGATTCTGGATCGCCGAGATTCACTGCCAACCCGCAATGTCGGCGCTCTCCGCGCCGTACGTCGTGCTCGGCGCCGCGTCGCAGCGAACCAAGCGTCTGCGTCTCGGCGTCGCCGTCAATACCTTGCCGGTGCACCATCCGGTCCAGGTTGCGGAGCAAGCCGCGACGCTCGATGTGCTCTCCCATGGCCGGATGGATTTCGCCGCTGGCGGCGGACATCCGCACAGCCGGGTCTACGAATGCTTCGGCGCCGATCATCAGTCGACGCACGAGATCGTGGAGGAGAGTCTCAAAATCATCCAGGCGGCGTGGAGCGACGAGGTCCTGTCGTTCAAGGGACGGTTCTTCGAAGTCCCGGGAGTCGTCGTCAATCCCAAGCCTTTGCAGAAACCTCGTCCATATATCGCGGCCAGCTCCGAAGAAGGCGTCGAGCTGGCGGCGCGCATGGGCGTGAATCTGTTTCTGCCGATTCATACGCGAACGCGGGAGCAGGTTGCGGCCTTGGCGCAATCCTATTGGCAAGGGCTCGAAAGAAACGCTCACGCGAGGGCCGAAAGAGAGTTGGGTTTGCTCGTTCCGATGCACCTCGCCGAGACCACGAAAGAAGCTGAGCGGCGCGCGCGCGACGGGATCATGAGTTACTACCGGACCATCGGCGAGATGCGCAAGAGCTACATCGAATGGCTCAACGGCCAGGGCGCTCCCTTGCCGCCGCGGCTGCTCAAGACCGCGACCGGAGACCTCACCTTCGAGCGCATCTGCGCGGAGCACGCGGTGATCGGGGATTCCGCGTCGGCAGTGGCGGCGCTGACGGAGCTGGCCGGGAAAACGGGCGCCGCGCACTTTCTTGCCTGGATGAATATCGGCAGCACGCCCCAGCGCTTTGTCCTCGAGTCGATGCGGCAGTTCGCGCGCGAGGTGATGCCGCGGCTCGGGGGGCCACGCGTCGTCGCCGGGTAAAAACGCTATCCTCTAGCGTCCACTTCCAGCCGGCCGTTCTTGAGCGTGAGCCGTTGCCCGCTTAAGTCCAACCCCGCCTCCGCGGCGAGGACGAAGCGGTTTCCGGCCGCTTCCGGGCCGGGCATGCGCTGCCGCGCTTGTTCGGGCGCGTCTTCCGTGGCGATCGCGCCGCCGGGCGAAACGGCGACCACGCAAATATTCCACTCTCGAACCTCTTCGGCGACAAAGCGCGTGAAGGTCCGGATGGCGTCTTTCGAAACCGAGTAGACGCACGAGCCGGTCGTGTTGGCCGGGCTGCCGCCGTAGAGATTGATGATGTGACCCGAGCGCCGCTCCTGCATGTACGGCAGCGCGTGTTTGGTGCAGAGAAAGGTCCCGCCGAGGTTGGTCTCGATGATATTGTCCCAAAAACTTTTTTCCATCTCGCGAATCACCGGCCAACGCGGGACGCCCCAGCCGAAGTGGGTGACGATGCCGGCGTTGTTGACCAGAATGTCGATCCGGCCGTAGCGGTCGGCGGCCGCTTTCATCAACGAGCGGGCGGCGTCTTCGACCCGGACATCGGTTTTACGCGCGAGCGCCTCGGCGCCCAGCTCCCGCAGCTCGACCTCGGTCTTTTTCATCCGGTCCACGTCGATGTCGCCGATGACGAGCTTGGCGCCTTCGCGGGCGAAGTTGTGCGCGATATAGCGGCCGATCCCTTTGGCCGCGCCGGTGATCACCGCAACTTTGTCTGTGAGCATACGCTCCGCCTTTCTACGCGCTATTGAACTTGATCCAGAATGATATCGATTTTCTTCGCGCCGACTTCGACCGGATTTTTCTTGTATTCTCCGGCGACGTTTCCCGGCTCTCGGGTCGTCGGGTTGCCGTCCTTGTCGAGGCGGGCGAAGATAAACACCTTGCCGGACAAGACGGCGCCGGGCATCATGACGTCCTGACTGTCGAGAGAAAAATTGACGGGAAACTTCGGGTGCGCGATTTTTTTTACCGCGAGCGGCGGTCCCGCGGCGCCGGCGGTCGATCTCGCGATGACGAACAGAACCGCCTGCCCGTCGATCTTGCCTTTGAGCTTCGCATCGATGTCCACGGTTCCTTCAACCTGTGCGCCGGCAACCGCCGGCTGTGCGGCGGGGGGTGCCGGTTGCGCGCTTGCCGGTGAAGACTGCGGTGGCGGCGGCGATTTGGCGTTGCCGTCCCGCGCGAGCTGCGCGATGGTTTTCTCCACTTCCTGCTTCTCCGGTCCCGGCGGCATCATGCTGGACACTTTCTGCAGCAGCCGGCGCGCCTCGCCGAGATCGCCGTTGGTTTGGTAGAGGAGCATCCCTTTGCCCCACAGCGCCATGGGAAAATTGGGCTCGACGGCGAGCGCCTTGTCGAACGCCATGAGCGCGCCTTCGGTGTGTCCCGCCTGAGCGAGGATCATCCCCATGTAGGCGTGCGCTTCGGGCTGATTGGGATCGGCCTGCAAAACTTTCTTGAAGGCATCGATCGCTTTCGCCCAATCGCCGCGCTCGAAAGCCATGCGTCCTTGCGCGAGCACGGCGTCGCCTCCGCCCGGGGGGGTGCCGGTGAGGAAATCGCCGGTGATGGTGTCCCGCTCGGAAGCGCGCGGACGAAGGGATTTCGTCAGCAGGACCCCGAGCGCCAGCCCGAAGAGTAGAAGAAATACGCCGCCGGCGGCGAACGGCCATCTTTTGACCGGGCGCGCGCCGGCGGCGGGACCTTTTCTCACCGCTGCCGCGGGCTGAGACCGAGCGCTTGGGCGGCGCGGCTCGGCGGGCAGCGAGCCGAGGCGCTTGAGCACCGCGGCGCTTTGGCTTTCGAGGTCGCCGCGCGTCGCGTCATAATCCGACTGTGACAGCTTTCCCGCGTGAAAATCGAACTCCAACTCTTTAATCTCCGCCTCGAGTCTCGCTTGCTCGCCGCGCAGGAACGCGCGCGGGCTTTCGGCGCCTTCGCCCCCTCCCGTTCCAGCGGCCCCGCGTTGTCCCGTCAGTGCCAAGGCGGCGTCGAGCTCGGCCGGCGCATCTTTCTTCTTCATCCAGCGCCGGATGAAAAATACGGCGAGAGCCAGGCCGAGAAGCGCGACGATTCCGGGCAGTATCCAAAGGAGGAGACTGAATCCACGCGCCGGCGGCGCCAGCAACACCCAGTCGCCGTACTTGGAGACGAAATATTGTTTAACTTCTTGCGGGCTCTTCCCCGCCTGGAGCTGTTCCTGGATCAACGCGCGCATCTGCTGCGCGAGCTCGGACGGCGAGTCGGCGACCGAAAGGTTCTGGCACACCGGGCAGCGCAGCTCGGCGGCGATCGCGCGGGTTTCCTCCTCCAAATCCGGCGGTGCTCCCGCCCCAAGTGAGGAAGTGAGGAGTGAGTAAGTGAGGAGTAGAAAGAAAACAGAAAACCAAAACGTTTTTAACTGCTCACTGCTCACTGCTCACTCCTCACTTATCTGATCGGCTGGTATTCTCCCTGGCCTTCTTTCGCGCTGACGATCTTCCGGCGCGCCTCGCCGATCTTGGCGGCCACGACGACTGGACTGATGCCGCCGACGTGCTTGTAGGTGACGCGGCCGTCGGGATCGACGAAGAAGCTTTCCGGAATTCCCCACACGCCGTAATCGATGGCGATTTTGCCCGAAGCATCGAGGCCGTTGGGATAAGAGATTTTGAATTCATCGACGAACGCCCGGCCGTTTTTTTCCGCGTCCTGGATCTGCACACCGAGAAAGACGACGTCTTTGTCTTTGAGCTGGCGCCAGCTTGTTTCCATCTCCTTCGCCTCCGCCAGGCATGGCGGACACCATGAGGCCCAAAAATTCACAAAAACGACTTTGCCGCGCAGATCGGCCAAGCGGAGCTTCTCGCCGCTGAAAAGCGTCAAAGTGAAGTCCGGCGCCGGCTGTCCCACGATCGGCGAAGCAATATAGCGCGGGTCGCGGAAGAAGCCGTAGGCGAGGAGGGTCAGCAACGGCGCGATGATGACGAAGGTGAGGACGAGCCGGCGCAAACGCATATCAACAGCTCTCAGCCTTCAGCCATCAGTTCCGGCGCGGACTGCTGAACGCTGACGGCTAATTGCTTCTTCATCGGCCAAATCGCGACGAGCGTTCCCAGCGCTATGACCGCGCCGCCGAGCCAGATCCAGACGACCAACGGTCGGACCAGAACCTTCAAGGTCGCGCGGTTTTTTTCCAGCTCGCTGAAGCCGGACAGAATCAGATAGAGATCCTCCGTCAGCGTGCTGCGATGGACCGCTCGTCCCACCGGCGACTGCTGGTTGGGAAAAAATTTGAGCGCGGGCGACAGCACTCCCATAGGCCGGCCGCCGTGGAATACCTGAAACGCCCCTTCGACCCGGTAGTGCGTCGGCTGCTCGACGGCGCGCAGCCCTTCGAAACGGATGTTGTAGTTGGCGACCGTCAGCGTCTCGCCGCGACCGAGCGTCGCCTGGCGCTCGACGCTGTAGCTCATCGAGCCGGCGATTCCCAAGGCGATCAAAACGATGCCGAGGTGGACGACCAGACCTCCATAGCGCCGCTGGTTACGCCGCGCGAGACCGGCAAGTGCGCTGAAAATTCCTTCGCCGGCGAGTTTGCGGCGGGCACGCACCGCCAGCGCCGTGTCGAACAGAATGCTCGCGACGACAAAAGCACAGAGCGTGAGACCGAGCAGCGGAAGAAAATCGCGGATCCAGCCGATGAAGACGAGGATACCCAACAGCAGCGCCGCCGCGGCCGGCCACAGGAAGTTGCGCTTGAGATTGTCCCAGGAAGCGCGCCGCCACGCGATCATCGGCCCGACGGCCATGAGAAAGACCAGCGCGAGAAAAAGCGGCACGATCGCGGAGTTAAAATACGGCGCACCAACACTGACGGGCACGCCGGCCACGGCTTCGGAGATCAGCGGGAAGATCGTGCCTAAAAAAATAGTGAACAGCGCGGAGACCAGGACGACGTTGTTCAGCAGAAACGCCGATTCGCGGCTCACCATCGAATCCAATTGCGGCTGTCCCTTCAAAAGATCGGCGCGATAAGCCAGCAAGCCAAAGGACGCCAGAAGGATGAACGCGAGAAAGGCGAGAAAAATGGTTCCGACCGGTCCGTTGGAGAATGCGTGAATCGACGAGAGGACGCCCGAGCGCGTGAGAAACGTGCCGAAGATCGTCAGGCTGAAGGCGACGACGATGAGCGAGAGGTTCCACACCTTGAGCATGCGCCGGCGCTCCTGCACCTGGACCGAATGGAGAAACGCCGTCGCGGGAAGCCACGGCATGAAGGCGGCGTTTTCCACCGGGTCCCAGGCCCAGTAGCCGCCCCAGCCAAGCACGTGATACGACCACCACGCGCCGACTAAATTTCCCATCGTGAGAAAAAACCACGCGGTAATCGTCCAGCGGCGCGTCGTCACAATCCACGCCTCGTCGAGCCGGCCTACGATCAGCGCCGCCATGGCGAAGGCGTAGGGCACCGTGAGGCCGACGAAGCCCGTATAGAGGAGCGGCGGATGGCTCATCATGTTCGCGTCTTCGAGCAGCGGGTTGAGGCCGCGGCCGTCGAGCGGCACGGGAAACATCGTCGCGAAGGGATTGGAGGCAAAGGCGAGGACGCCGAGAAAAAAAGCCGAGACGATGGAGAAGATCATCAAGATCCACGGCATCAGGTCGCGATGGCGATCCTTATAAATCCAGGCGACCAGGCCGGAAAAAATAATCAGGATCCACTCCCAGAGCATGAGCGAGCCTTCGAGCGCGCCCCAGAGGCCGGTGACTCGATAGTAGATCGGCGTTGCGCGCGTCGTGTTGTTGGCCACGTACTGAATGGAAAAATCAGTCGTGACGAGAGCGTAAATCAGCGCCAGGCTCGCCAGCGTGACCAAGAAGAACTGTCCGAGGATCGCGACGCGCGTCGCGGCAAAGAACCCCGGTTTGCCGGTCCGATAGCCGAGTATCGGCGCCGTCATTCCCCAGAGCGCGAGCAACAGCGCCAGAAGAACGGACGTGTGGCCGATCGCGGCGGTCACGGTTCGAGTCCCCTCACCGTGACCCTGAGCATGATCGAATGGGTCACGATTTCTTTTCCTCCGGCGCGGGAATGAATTTGCGCGGCGAGTCGGGCTTGCCGTGCTCGGCGGGACTGTACTCTTCGGCGTGCTTGGCCATGATCGTTGAGGCGATGAAGACTCCATCCCTGCCTATTTTTCCTTCCGCGACCGCTCCCTTGCCGTCGCCGAAGAGGTCGGGCGGGATGCCGTGGAAGTAGACGGGTATGCTTTCGTTTCCGTCGGTCAATTGAAAGCGGTACGAGAGACCGTCGGCGTTTCTGTGCAGCGATCCTTTGACGACCATGCCGCCGACGCGGAGAAACTTGCCCTGGGATTTTGTCTCCTGGGCTTTGATCTCCGAGGGCGTGACGAAGTAGACCATCGCCTCGCGCATGCCGCCGTAGATGAGATAAACCAGCGCGGCGGCGATGATCAGCCCGCCGATGATGAATCTTTTAGCTCGCATGTTTGACGCCGCTTCCCTTCGATTTCACCTGCGTCAATTTGGCTTCGGCTTTGCGGATGCGGCTCTTCAGGTGGAAGAGATAGGCGAGGATCGCAGACCAGACGATCCCATAAGCCAGCAGAACGAATCCCCATTTTCCCATTTAAGCGGCTCCCGCAAGCGCCTCTCGCCTGATCCGATCCTCGGTATCGCCAACCCGAATCCTAAGCGAGAGCAGGTAAAAGTAAAGCAGAAGAAACGCGACGAAGTTGATCGCCAGCGCGATCAGCATCGCCGGATGGACGTTGTCCCAGGGCGCTTTATCGGGGCGCAGAATCGACGGCGGCTGGTGCAGGGTGCGCCACCAGTAGACCGACATGTGAATCAAGGGGATGTCCAAAAAGCCGATGATGCCGACGATCGCGCCGGAGACCGCGGCGCGCTCTTCGTCCTCGATCAGCGATCGCAGCATCAGGTAGCCGACAAAGATCATGAGGAGAATCGCCGTCAAGGTCAAGCGCGCGTCCCAGGTCCACCAGACGCCCCAGGTGGGTTTACCCCAGATGGAGCCTTCGATGATCGTGAGGGCAGTGAAGAGCACGCCGATCTCGGCCGCGGATTTCGCGAGGATGTCGTCGCGCCGCTCTCTCTTCCACAAGTAAAGGCAGCTGCCGACGAAAACGATGAAGAAAGAGAGATAGGCGGTGAGAATGCTCGGGATATGGATGTACATGATGCGCTGGACGTCGCCTTGATTGGCGTCGGGCGGAGCGTGGATCAAAGCGAAATAAAGACCCACGGCGACAAAGACGAGCGCCAACCAGCCGAGAATTCTTCCGCGCCCGCCTCCCGCTTCTTTACCTGTCATAATTAACCCGTATCAAATCAAATCCGGCCTCAAGACGCAACAATTCATGCCACCCACCGGCGATACACCGTAAGCGGAAGTTTTCGGGATCGAGATCATCCTTATTGAATTGTTCTGCGGCTTCTTTGGCGTCCCTACGGGGAGTTGAACCCCGGTTTCCGCTCCGAGCTTCCTTTCTCCGCCGCACTGAGTCGCCCGCATCTGGGCGACGAAAGGAAGAAGCGACGTCCTGGGCCGCTAGACGATAGGGACGAGCTTTCAGCGAGCAAATGTCATACCACGAAAAATTTGCGCGCACCTCCGGAAATCGGCGCCGTTCGTCTCGCATACACTTCTTAACGCTAGGAAAAACGGCGCGGCAATTTTGCACGAATGCGAAAATTCACAAAATGAATTGATTATTTCGTGCGGCCGGACAAACAGATTTTCATCTTTAATGCCGTATTTCGCATGGCATGTGGATTGCTCAACGTTATCGGTGAAAGCGCTCCCGTCTCGGAGGGCCAGGCGTGAGTCTAGGTAAATCCTGCTCGAAGGAGGAAGCTACGTGAAGCTTAAATCAAAACTCCTTTATCCTGCAGCTTTTTTAGTCATTGCGTCGTCATTAATAATTCTGACCGGAAGCGCCGGGGCAGGGTACCTGACCGACGGCGCCGTCCAAAACGGAGTGACCGGCGGCTGGATCACGCCCAACGACATGGTATGCATCGTCGGGGTGCGTACCGACGGCACGCTCGATATCGCCGACGCCGTAATCAACTCGAGGGAATGTATCTATCTCAATAAAGGAACCATGAATGGCGGAACTCCCTTCGACCTGACGACGATGACCAGTTCCGATCAATGTACGAAGGCCGGGTCGGGAGGAAACGACGGGACGAAGCATTTCTTTGCGACATCCATCTGCGTCGACAGTTCCGGCAATGGCATACCGCTTACAGACTTGGACAGGACCTACTCCATGTGCGTCGCTAAAGGCGGCACATGGAAACAGACATCCGCCACGCCGCCGTATCCGGAAGCTCCGGGAATTTTTCCTACCCCCGATTTTGCCGGCGCTTGCGTTGCTTACGGCAGACAGTTTCGGGGCCAGGATGCCAACGGCGCTGCTTTACCTTTCGGTACGAAAGGCACAAGCGCGGCCGACGCGGGATTTTGCTACGCGCCCATGAATATGACGACCGCATATCCGACTGAAACAGCCTGTCCGGTCGACCGCAACGGCACCCCCAAAGCGGGCTTCGACTCATCGACGGGCTATGACTACTCATGGCCAACTACCGGTAGCACCGCCAACAAGTGCATCTACGCCAAGGGAATTAAGGGTTATCCGAGCTCGTCCCTTACAAAGGCTAACGGCTCGACGATCTCGACCAGCACATGGGTCGATCTGAGCGCCTTTACCACTATGGGACAGTGTATCGCGAGCGGTGGTAGCTGGAATAATTGGGTGGGTCAGCCAGCTTCTACAACTTCAGTTGCTACCACTCCAAAAGCTTCTACCATTCCAGCGTGGGATTTTTCCAGGCAGGCTCCTGAGACTACTCAAGGCTGCCTCCATTGCCATAGCACCGTAACCCAGTACAACGGTCCTGCCGAGAGATTCAAGGACAGCTATCTAAAGCACGGCCACAAGAACATGCTGAGAAAGGTAACTCCCGGTAAAAATTGGGCAGGGCCTAATGAGCACGGCGAGTTGGAAGTTTATACGAGCGCCTCTACCGGACCGATTGATTTCAGCGCTGCGACGGCATTCATCGCCGGCGTGTGGCGCGATCTCTTGTACATCTTCGGCGACTGGATGACTCCCGCGCCCGAGGGTCTCAACGTCATTGTCAACATGAACGGATCGGCAAAGGCTAACGGCACCAGCAGTCAGCTTTGCGCATCCTGCCACACAACAGGCTGGAGCAACTCAACGGCCGGACTTTGCAGCCTGTCCTCGAAGACGACATCCGCAAGCTGCGCAGCTGCAGGCGGCACGTGGTACCCATCGATCGGGGTCGAGGGAATTGGCACGCCCGGTTTCACTCCAGCCGAACCTGCGGCTTCATTCCCGGCGATCGACTTCACGGGAGGCGGCAACTGGGACCGCGATGGTATTCAGTGCCCGAGGTGCCACAATGTCACCGCGCCGAAAGTAGTAAGCACCCAGATTGCGGCAAGCGCATTTCCGTCCACACATGCCACCGCCGGTGGAATGGGCGCGCTCGCATCAGGCACCGGCATCACCAACCTTTGCTTCGGCTGCCACCAGAGCATCGCCAAGACCGATGATGGAACGGGAGAAGATGCCGACCTCAACCATCCGGAAAATCTTCAGGTAACGAATACCGCGACGGCGCCCAACTATGTCCCGGACTTCTACGGCCGCGGCCCCGGCAATATGTTCTTGAACAGTCCCCACGCCAGATTCACGGGAAAAATCGTGCCGAACGCACTTGGAAAGTACGATCTCGAAGACACGACCGGGAATGACAACGGGAACGCCTCCAAGTACTCCAGCCTGTTCCAGGGCTACACCTGCTGGCAATCAGCCACCAGCTCCAGCCCGGCAAAGACAATGATCGTCGATGGAAACGTAAAAGAAATAAAGACTAAGACGGATTGTGAGACGTTGTACGGCGCCGGTGCATGGCGGACGGATACACAGGGTACCTGCGCCACATGCCACGATGTCCATAACAGCCTCTTTGTTGAAGAACAGAAAGAAGCCGCGCTCAGGAAAGTATGTACCTCTTGCCATAACAAGTCTCTTGCAAAAATGAACCATCCGGACGGTGCCGGAACGGCTTTGAATTGGGTATCGGAGCCCTCAGAAGCATGCGTAACGTGCCATATGCCTAAGGCTACGTCATCAGGCTTGCGAATGCACCTGTGGCGGATAAACACGAATACCGATTACGCGACCTTCCCGACCGCAACCGAGTTCGGTGTTGGCGCTACAGCTAGCAAGAAGATCGCTAATGCGGCTCCTGACGGAACCTATACTAACGCAGTCTGGGTTGACGTTGATTACGTCTGCGGACAGTGCCACGGCGGAAGCTTTGGTCCGACCGCAACAAAGAACGAGGCCGTTTACATGGATAAGGCGAGCCTTTCGGAGTGGGCGAAAAACATGCACATTAACGCGCGCCCTAATGTGTCGTTTACAACCGATATCGATCACTACACCGTAACTCTCACAGATACCTCTACGGACGATTCGTTTTTTCCTGATAACGCGGTCACGGTAAAATGGGGTGATGGAACGTCGTCTACGGGCGATGCGGGTAGTGTCTTCTCACATACCTACCCGACAACCGCCAATTTCAAAATAGTGTATTCGGTTAGAGATTCAGACGGACTCGTAAGCGAAAAGAAAATAACGGTGGCGGCGGCATTTTCGATTACAGCAAACATTAGCCCCCCGACCCCGTCGGATGCCACATTCACCCTCCTTGGCAAGAACGGAAAGAGCATTATCAGAACCGGCACAGGAACCTCTTCATTTGTCTTCTCGGGCCTGAAACCGGGCACCTACAAAGTTAAGGTGCAACACCTCCATTGCACGTTCGACGGTGATGGCGTCAGAAACGCAAACCAAAACCCGGCCGCCGTGGTTATTGGAACTTCCGATAAGACAGTGACTTTTGCTCACACTCACACGCCGTAGGTTAGGTTTAGGTTTCACCCTTAAAAAAAGGCAGGGGATTCTGTCCTGCCTTTTTTAATTGTGCCTAACCGACTGCGCCAAAAGCGCTGCTAGGTGCGCGCGACGCTCACGACTCGATGACCCACTCGAAGACGAGAATACCCGCGGTGGAAAATATCACATCAAATCCGATCAAAAGATGCAACCACGGGAGCGACTCCGAAAAATCCCCGGCGCGCAGAATGATCTCCATCCCGCGGATCGTCGCGAGCACGACCGGCACCAAGAGCGGCAGCAGAAGCAGCGGCAGGAGAATCTCCCGGCCGCGCGCGCCGAGCGTGAGGGCGGAAAAAAGCGTCCCGACCACGCAAAAACCAACCGTGCCCAACAACGCGTGGAGAAACATCAAAGGCAACCGGTCCCAGGCGGCGACGTTGAACAAAAGCCAGAAGAGCGGGAAGACCACGGCTTCGAGCAACACCATCAACACTAGGTTGAAGAAAACTTTGGAAAGAAAAATCGCCGCCCGGTCGACCGGCGCGAGCAAAAGCGCTTCAAGACAGCGGTTCTCTCTTTCGGGCTGGAACAATTGCATCAGCCCGAGCGTGCCGCAAAACACGACGGCGAGCCACAGCAGTCCCGGCGCCATGACGGCCGCTTTTTCCGCCTCGAGGTCCAGGGCGAAATTAAAAATGAAAAGCAGCAGCGTGCCGAAGAAAAACATCGCCAGCAGGCTCTCGCGGCGGCGCAGCTCCAGGACGAGATCTTTCCAGAGAAGCCAGCCGGTCTGTTTCAGGAAGGCCATACTTCTCCGCGCGGAAGAAACTCCTCGACGGCCCGATGGATGCTCGTCCAGGGCGTCCGCTTGGTTTCGTCGAAGATAATCCTGCCCTGACGCAAAATGACAGCTCGCGAGCACAGCGTGACGGCGCGCGTCACGTGGTGCGTCGCCGTCATGACGATGCCGCCGGCCCTGCAAACCTTTTGCAAGTGCGCCTCCAGAAGATCCACGCCGCCACCGTCGAGCACGCCGTACGGCTCGTCGACAAGCAGAAGCTGGGGCTCGAGCAGCAGCCACTTGGCGATCGAGAGGCGGCATTTCATTCCGCTGGAAAACGCGCCGACGTATTCGCCCGACCAATCGGCCAGCCCGGCGGCGGCAAGCGCGCTCGGGATCTCCTGGGCTTTTCGGCCCCGGTTGTAGAGAGCGAGAAACAAATGCAGGTTCTCTTCCGCGGTGAGTTTTTCGTAGAGATGATCGTTGGGAGAAAGAAATCCGATCGTTGCCTGAAGCCCGGGCGATCCATCGCGCAACTTAGTTCCCTCGATGAGAATCTCGCCGGTGGTGGGCCGGATGAGCCCGCAAAGCGCCTTCAACAGCGTGGTCTTGCCGGCGCCGTTCGGTCCCAACAGCGCGACCCATTCGCCAGCGCGCAGGTCGAGGTCGACCTCCCTCAGCGCCCAGGCAAAGCCATAGCTTTTAGATAGGTGGCGAACTTCCAGGTGCAAGCTGCTCTCCGTGGTCGAGAGAACGAAGGCGAATGGCCGACTATAGACATCGGGTAGGGTAGATTCAAGTGCGGCCTGCGATGGGGAGACAGGGCGGAAGAGGAGCGTGGCGCGAGTGGCGGGCATGCAGCGCTCCGTGTTAAGTATCCGGGTCGTGCGATGAAGATCTTGCTCGTTAACGATTACGGCGTGCGCTACGGCGGCGCCGAGTTGATGCTGCTGGCGCTCAGGGACGGGCTGCGCCGCGGCGGGCACGATGCGCGGTTGTTGGCCAGCGATTATCCGCTCGGCGGCGAGAACAGCGTCGCCGATTATGAATTTCCCGCGATTCGCCCGCGCTGGCACGCACTGCTGCGCGCCGCGAATCCACAGGCTTACTGGCGGCTGCGCCAAGTGTTGGCTGAATTTCAGCCCGACATCGTTCACCTCGGCCTGTTCATGACGCAGCTTTCGCCTCTGGTCTTGCCGCTGCTCAGAAACGTGCCCAGCCTCTATCACGCGCACTGGTACGAAAGCATTTGTCCGATTTGGACGAAGCTGCTGCCGGATGGAAATATCTGCCGGGCGCCGGCGGGCGCCGTTTGTTATCAGAAGCGTTGCTTGCCGCGCGGCGGCTGGCTGTTGGCGATGCTGCGCATGAGGTTATGGAACCGCTGGCGCGGCGCATTCAAGATAATCGTCACGTGCAGCGAGGCCGTGCGTGGACGGCTGATTGCCGAAGGAATCGCCCCGGTTGAAGTCATTCGCAACGGAGTTCCACTGCGGCCGGCGCGCCCGCCTCTCGCCGACCCTCCGACCGTCGCGTTTGCCGGCCGTCTGGTCAAGGAAAAAGGGGTCGAGTTGCTCGCGCGGGCGTTTGCGCGCGCGGCGAAAGAAATCCCCCGCGCGCGTCTCTTGCTCGCCGGCAACGGACCGGAAGAGGAAAGGCTCAAAAAACTGACCGGCGATCTCGGTCTCTCCGGATCGCTTCGTTTCCTCGGTCACGTTCCGCGCGACAAGATGGAAGACGAATTCAACGCGGCCTGGGCGCAAGCGGTTCCGTCGCACTGGGAAGAGCCGTTTCCCGCCGCGGCGCTCGAGGCGATGATGCGCGGCACGGCGGTTGTGGCGAGCCGGATCGGCGGTCTCGGCGAGATCGTTCGGGAAAACCAAACCGGCTTGCTGGTCGCTCCCGGCGACGAGCAAGCGCTCGCTGCGGCCTTGATTCGTTTGTTGAGAGATAAGGAGCTGGCGGAGGCGATGGGCCGGGCCGGCCGCGAAGTCGCCCTGGCGGACTTCAGCGAGGAGAATTACGTGGCGTGTTTTATCCGATTGTATGAAGATCTGCGCCATAACGGCTGAGCCGGAACCCTTTAGCCACGCGCTTGTTATTTACGGGTACAGCGGACCGGAATACGGGCAATTTTTTGTTGCTATTGCGGCCGGTCGCGAATTAGAGTAGGGCGCCCAGGGGAGATCGAAGCGCGGTTAAGCGTCGGGCGCAAGGAAAAGGAGGAGCGGAAGATGGATCTGACCGAACGCGTGAAGAATATAATTCTGCAACCCGCCGAAGAATGGCAGGTCATTGAAAAAGAGCCGACGACGGTGGCCGATCTCTACACTTCCTACATCATGCCGCTGGCGGCCATCGGGCCGGTGGCGTCGATCATCGGCTTGTCGGTCATCGGCGTTACGATCCCATTCACCGGGACCTATCGGGTGCCGTTGATCACC
Source organism: Binatia bacterium (assembly GCA_036506735.1). Classification (GTDB taxonomy): domain Bacteria; phylum Desulfobacterota; class Binatia; order UBA9968; family UBA9968; genus JAJPJQ01. The sequence continues at coordinate 15,190 of DASXRG010000208.1, forward strand.
GCGGTGGGACATGCCGTCGTGACGTACGCGCTGGCGCTGGCCGGCGTTTATGTTTTGGGACTCATCATCGACGCGCTGACGCCGACTTTCAACGCGACAAAAAACAGCCTTCAGGCGCTGAAAGTGGCGGCTTATTCGAGCACCGCGGGCTGGTTGGTGGGCATTTTCAATCTGATCCCGGCGCTGGCCTTTTTGCAGATCTTCGGCCTCTACAGTTTATACCTGCTCTACCTGGGTCTCCCGATTCTCATGAAGTCTCCACCCGACAAGACCCTGGCTTACACGGTCGTCGTGATCATCGCGGCAGTCATCATTTTTGCGATCATCGGCGCCGTCGGCAGCGCGTTTATCTCTTACCCTTTGGCCGTCAGGCCGTGAGCGTGAGGCGATCGGGCATCGAGGGGGGTCGCACGGGCGCCGGCCGGGGCAACTCGCCTTGACTCTCGCCGGAGGATCGGTTAAAAACGAAACTGTTTTTCATACCTCGTGAATTCGAAACGGCCTAAGGGTAAATCAAGACGCCCTTAGGCTTATTTATTACTTTACTACCTTCAGGAGAGTCATGGGATACCCACACATCAAAGTTCCGGCCGACGGAGCTAAAATCACGATGTCGGCAAACAAGCAGCTGAACGTTCCGGATAATCCGATCCTCCCTTTTATCGAAGGGGACGGCACCGGCCGCGATATCTGGCGCGCCTCCGTGCGGGTTTTCGACGCGGCGGTGGAGAAGGCCTACAAAGGCAAACGAAAAATCCGCTGGATGGAAGTCTACGCCGGGGAGAAGTCCTTCAAGCAGTTCAAGAGTTGGCTGCCGGACGAGACCGTCGAGGCGTTCACGGAATTTCTCGTCGGCATCAAAGGGCCGCTCACAACCCCGATCGGCGGCGGTTTTCGCTCGTTGAACGTAACCCTTCGCATATTGCTCGATCTCTACGTCTGTCTGCGCCCGGTGCGCTACTACAACGGCGTGCCTTCGCCGGTAAAGCACCCCGAGCACGTCGATATGGTCGTCTTCCGCGAGAACACGGAAGACATATACACCGGAATCGAATTCGCCAACGGGACGGATGAGAATAAGAGGTTCAAGTCCTTGCTCAAGGAAAATTATCCCAAGGAGTACGCGAAGATTCGCTTTCCGGGAACGTCGGCCATCGCCATCAAGCCGGTCTCCGTCGAGGGAACCGAGCGGCTGGTGCGCGCGGCGATCAAGTGGTCGCTCGCCAACAAGCGCAAGAACATCAACTTCGTCCACAAGGGCAACATCATGAAATACACCGAAGGCGCGTTCAAAGATTGGGGCTACGCCCTCGGCAAGCGGGAATTCCGCAACGACGTCGTCACCGAGCGCGAGACCTGGATTTTGGGCAACAAGGAGCACAAGGCGAACATCACGGTCGAGGAAAACGCGAAGCTGATCGACCCCGGCTTCGACATGATGTCGCCCGACCAGCAGAACGACATCAAGAAGGAAGTCGAAGAGGCGCTGAAGCTTTGGCCGACGCACGGCGAGGGCAAGTGGAAGTCGAAGCTGCTGCTAAAGGATTCGATCGCCGACGTGAGCTTGCAGTTCGTCCTCATCCGCCCGAAAGACTACGACGTGATCGCGACCTTGAATTTAAACGGCGATTATTTGTCCGACGCGCTGGCGGCGCAGGTGGGCGGCATCGGCATCGCGCCGGGCGCCAACATCAACTACGACACGGGTCACGCGATCTTCGAGGCGACCCACGGCACGGCGCCGAAGTACGCCGATCTGGACAAAGTAAATCCCGGCTCGGTTATTCTCTCCGGCGAGATGATGCTCCGCTTTATGGGCTGGGGCGAAGCGGCCGATCTCATTATCAAAGGACTCGAAGGCGCGATCGCGGCCAAGACGGTGACGTACGATTTCGAGCGGTTGATGCCGGGCGCGAAGCTCGTGAGCTGCTCGGGCTTCGGCGACGCGATCATCAAAAGCATGTGAGAGGGTTGGGAGATGGCTAGAAAAAAGATCGCTCTGATCGGCGCGGGGAATATCGGCGGAACGATGGCGCATCTCTGCGCCCTCAAGGGTCTCGGCGACGTCATGCTCTACGACGTGATCGATGGATTGCCGCAGGGCAAGGCGCTCGATCTCCAGCAATCGGCGCCGATCGAGAACTTCGACGCCGAAATCACCGGCACGACGAAGTACGAAGACATCGCGGGCGCGGACGTTTGCATCGTGACGGCGGGCATCGCGCGCAAGCCCGGGATGAGCCGGGACGATTTGCTGGGAATCAACTCGAAAATCCTCAAGCAGGTCGGCGAAGGCATCAAATCCAACGCTCCCAACGCATTCGTCATCGTGATCACGAACCCGCTCGACGCCATGGTCACGCTCATGAAGCGGGTGACGGGTTTTCCCAAAAACCGGGTCGTGGGACAGTCCGGCATTCTCGATTCATCGCGTTACCGCACGTTTATCGCCGAAGAGCTAAAGGTCTCGGTGAACAGCGTATCGGCCGTGGTCCTGGGCGGGCATGGCGACGACATGGTCCCGGTGCGCAGCAGTTGTCAGGTCGCCGGCGTGCCGGTGGAGAAGTTTATTTCCGGCAAGCGGCTGGATGAGATCGAAGCGCGCGTCAGAAACGCGGGCGGCGAGATCGTCGCGCTATTAAAAACCGGCTCTGCCTTTTATTCGCCGGCCTCCGCGGCCGTGCGCATGGCGCAGGCTTACCTCATGGACAAGAAAGAGATTCTACCTTGCGCCGCCTACCTCGAAGGAGAATACGGCGTCAACGGCTATTACTTCGGCGTTCCCGTGCAGATCGGCGCCGGCGGCGTCGAAAAAGTGATCGAGATGGAGCTTGACGCGCGCGACCGAAAACTTTTCGACGAATCGCTCGGCCACGTCAAAGAGCTGGTGGCTGCGATGGACAAAGTCCTACAAAAATAAATGTTGAATTTTGAATGTTGAGTTTTGAATTCAAAATTCATAATTCATAATTCAAAATTGTTCTCCTTCCGATGAATATCCACGAGTATCAAGCCAAAGAACTGTTGAAGCGCTTCGGCGTTCCTGTTCCTAAAGGGCGTGTTGCTTCGACGGCGCAAGAGGCCGGAGCGATCGCCCGCGAGCTGGGCGGGGCGTGCGTCGTCAAGGCCCAGATCCATGCCGGCGGGCGGGGCAAGGCTGGCGGCGTCAAGCTCGTGAAGAGCGCCGAAGAAGCGCAGAAAATCGCCGGAGAACTCCTGGGAAAAATATTGGTCACCCATCAGACCGGACCGCAAGGACGCGAAGTCAGACGTTTGCTGGTCGAAGAAGGTTTGCCGATCGCGCGCGAATTTTATCTCGGGATGGTGCTCGACCGCGCCGCGTCCAAAGTAACCGTAATCGCTTCGCCGGAGGGTGGGGTCGAAATCGAAGAGGTCGCGCAGAAGAGTCCGGAAAAGATCCTCAAGGAAGCTATCGATCCCGCCGTCGGCTTGCTGCCGTTCCAGTGCCGGCGCCTGGCGTACGGTCTGGGGCTGCCCCAGGAGCAGGTCGGGTCTTTCACTAAACTTGCGCAAGCACTCGCGCGCGCGTTTGTCGACATCGACTGCTCGCTGGCCGAGATCAATCCCTTGGTGCTGACCAGAGACGGAAAGCTGCTGGCGCTGGACGCCAAAATCAACGTCGACAACAACGCGCTCTTTCGCCAGGCGGACATCGAGGAGTTGCGCGATCTCAACGAAGAAGACCCGCGCGAGTACGAAGCGGCGCAACTCGGTCTTTCTTACATCTCGCTCGACGGTAACATCGGCTGCATGGTGAACGGCGCGGGGCTGGCGATGGCGACCATGGACATGATCAAGATCTGTGGCGGCGAGCCGGCCAATTTTCTCGACGTGGGCGGCGGCGCGACGAAAGAAAGAGTTACGGAAGCCTTCAAGATTCTCTTGTCCGACGCGCGCGTGAAAGGCGTCCTGGTCAATATCTTCGGCGGCATCATGCGCTGCGACGTGATCGCCCAGGGCGTCGTCGATGCGGCGCGCGCCGTGCGACTCGCGGTGCCGCTGGTCGTCCGGCTTCAAGGAACCAACGTCGAGCAAGGACGAAAAATCCTCTCGGACTCCGGACTCGCGGTCACTTCGGCCGAGACCATGGCGGAGGCGGCGGAAAAGATAGTAAAGGCGGTACAGGGACGTTAGGGGTAAGGGGTAAGGCGTTAGGAGTTAGGCGAGATCGCCTTACCTTTCACCCCTCACGCCTGAGGACTTCCGTTATGGCTATTCTAGTCAACAACAATACCCGTGTGGTCACCCAAGGCATCACCGGCGCGACGGGGCAATTCCACACGCGGGCGTGCAAAGAGTACGGCACGCAAATGGTCGCCGGCGTGACGCCGGGCAAGGGCGGAACGAATTTCGAAGGCATTCCGATTCTCAACACCGTCGCAGAATCAGTAGCCGCGACCGGCGCGAATACCAGCGTCATCTACGTGCCGCCGCCATTCACCGCCGACGCGATGATGGAAGCGGCGGATGCCGGGATCGATTTGATCATTTCGATTACCGAAGGCGTGCCCGTAATGGACATGGTCCGGGTCAAGCGGTATCTTGAAGGGAAACGCTCCCGGCTCCTCGGTCCCAACTGCCCGGGCGTCATCACTCCCGGCGAATGCAAAATCGGCATCATGCCGGGCCATATTTTTCGCCAGGGAGCGATCGGTGTCGTGTCGCGCAGCGGCACCTTGACCTACGAAGCCGTCGATCAATTGACGCGCGTCGGGCTGGGCCAGTCCACCTGCGTCGGCATCGGCGGCGACCCGGTCCATGGCCTAGGTTTTATCGACGTTTTGAAGCTCTACAACGACGATCCGGCAACGGAAGCCGTCGTATTGATCGGCGAGATCGGCGGGACTGCCGAGGAGGAAGCGGCGGCGTGGGTGAAGGCGAACATGAAGAAACCGGTGACGGCTTTCATCGTCGGGCAAACCGCGCCGCCGGGCAAACGCATGGGTCATGCCGGCGCGATTATTTCCGGCGGCAAGGGCACCGCGCAGGAAAAAATCGCCGCGCTGAAAGCGGCGGGCATTCGCACCGCGGCCTCGCCGGCGCTGATCGGCGCAACGATGAAAGAAGCGCTCAAGGAAGGAGCGTAAGGGGTGAGGCGGTGAAAGGTAAGGCGATTCGCCTAACCTTACGCCTAACGATTTACGAATATGGTTGAACGGACGCTTTCCATTATCAAGCCCGACGCCGTGGAACGCAAATTGATCGGTAAAATCCTCAGCCAGCTGGAATCCGGCGGACTCAAGGTCGTCGCGACAAAGCTCACGCGCCTGACGCCCGAACAGGCCAAGGCATTTTACGCGGTGCACAAAGAGCGGGCTTTTTTCGCCGGGCTCTGCGAGTATATGTCCTCCGGGCCGATTCTGGTTTCTGTTCTAGAAGGCGAGGGCGCCATCATGAAGAACCGGGAGATCATGGGCGCGACCGACCCGGCGAAGGCGGCTGCGGGGACGATCCGGCGCGAGTGGGGCAAGGACGTGGAAAAAAACGCCGTTCACGGCTCCGACGCGCCCGAGACCGCCGCGTCCGAGATTGCCTTTTTCTTCAAGCCCCGGGAAATTCATAGCGATCGCGGCGTTTAAATTGTCTCCCATGGCGCAGCGCAGCATCAAAGACTTGAGCCGGGAGGAGCTGGAGAAGTGGCTGGCCGCGCGGCGCGAGCCGAAATATCGCGCCGGTCAGATCCTTCGCTGGCTTTACCGGAAATCCGCCGCTTCATTCGCCGAGATGAGCGACCTCTCGGCCAATCTGCGCCAGGCGCTCGAGGAGGCCTTCACCGTGAGCCGTCTGCGGACGGCGCGCAAGGACGCCTCGGCGGATGGAACCGTGAAATTTCTTTTCCGTCTGGGGGACGGCGCGAGCATCGAGAGCGTTCTCATCCCCGAGGCGAAACGCCTTACCCTCTGCATTTCGACACAAGCCGGCTGCGGTCTGGGCTGCGCGTTCTGCGCCACCGCGCTGCTCGGCCTCAAGAGAAATCTGCGCGCGAGCGAGATCGTCGATCAGGTTCTCGAAGCGGCGCGGACCCTCGATCACGGCGTCCGAATCACCCACCTGGTGCTCATGGGCATGGGCGAGCCGCTGGCGAACTATCAGCAAACCCTGAACGCGGTGCGCATCATGACCGACGCCGACTGGGGACTGGCCTTTTCGTCGCGCCGCGTGACGCTTTCCACCGTGGGCCTCGTGCCGCAAATCAAAAAGCTCATGGACGAGACGCACGTCAATCTGGCGGTTTCGCTCCATGCGACGACGAACGATCTCCGCTCTGAGCTCATGCCCGTCAACCGCAAGTATCCGCTGGATCAGTTGATCGACTGCTGCCGCGCCTTGCCCATTCCCAAGCGCAGGCGGATCACCTTCGAGTACGTCGTGTTGCGCGGGGTCAATCACTCCACGGAGGACGCCCGCAGACTCGCTCAGCTGCTCCGCGGCATACGTTCGAAGATCAATCTGATTCCCTTCAACCCTCATCCCGGCAGCCCGTTCCAAAGACCCACGCCGGAGGAAATCGACAAGTTTCAAAACGAGCTGCGCGCCTGCGGCTATCAGGTCAACGTGAGAACTCCTCGGGGCGACGACATCGCCGCCGCCTGCGGCCAGCTCCAGGCAGTGAGCAGTGAGCAGTGGCGGGATCGACAGACTTCTCACTCCTCACTGCTCACTTCTCACTAGGGGGAGCGGTGGCGGGGCTGAGCGTTGTGGGCGTGATCGGCGGCAGCGGCCTTTACCAAATGGAAGGGCTCGAGAAAATCCGCGCGGTGCGAGTGACCACCCCTTTCGGCCAACCCTCGGATCTCTATGTCAAAGGAAATTTGAACGGCGCGGAAATCGTCTTTCTGCCGCGTCACGGCCGGGGGCATCGCCTGCTTCCCACCGAGGTGAATTTTCGCGCCAACATCTTCGGCATGAAAAAATTGGGCGTCGAGCGGATCATCTCCGTGAGCGCCGTCGGCAGCCTTCAGGACGAGATCGCGCCCGGCCACGTGGTCATTCCCGATCAGTTCATCGACCGCACGACCCAGCGGCCCAGCACTTTTTTCGGCGGGGGAATCGTCGCCCACGTGAGCCTCGCCGATCCTTTTTGTCCGCTGCTTTCCGAGACGTTGTCCCGCGCGTCGCGCGAAGAAGGCGCGAAGGTGCATCACAAGGGAACGTATCTCTGCATGGAGGGACCGCAGTTTTCCACGCGCGCGGAGTCGCGCCTTTATCGCAGTTGGGGCGCCGACGTGATCGGCATGACCAATCTTCAGGAGGCCAAGCTCGCGCGCGAGGCCGAGATCTGCTTCACCACCTTGGCGCTCGCGACCGATTACGACTGCTGGAACGAGGCAGCGGGCGACGTCGAGATCGAGCATGTGCTGGCGGTGCTCAGGCAAAACGTGGACCTGGCGCAGCGGATCATCCGGAGAGTCCTGAGCCGCCTGCCCGAGACGAGGTCGTGCAGCTGCGGCGACGCGTTGAAAAACGCGATCATCACCGAGCGAAACAAAATACCGGCTAAGCGGCGCAAAGAGCTGGCGCCTCTCATCGGCAAATATTTAGGCGCGAGGCGATAGGCGCGAGGCGCGAGTTTGGGAAACACGATGAGCATTTTGGTGGTGGGGACGGTGGCGTTCGACTCGATCGAGACTCCTTCCGGCTCGGCGGAGCGGGTGCTGGGCGGCTCGGCGGCCTATTTCGCCATGGCGGCCAGCTTCTTCGCTCCGGTCCGGATCGTCGGCGTCATCGGCAAGGATTTCCCCCAAGAGCATCTCGATCTCTTCACCCGTCGCGGCATCGACTTACAGGGACTCAAAAAAGAAACCGGCGACACGTTTCACTGGCGCGGGCGCTATCACGAGGACTTGAACGTGCGCGACACCGTCGAGCTCCATCTCAACGTCTTGACCGGCTTCGTCCCGCGCCTGCCGGAATCTTACCGGGACGCGGACTATGTTTTTTTGGGCAACATCGATCCCGAGATGCAGCTCGAGGTGCTGAATCAGCTCCGGTGTTTTCGCCTGGTCGCGTGTGATACTATGGACCACTGGATCAACGGCAGCATGCCGGCGCTGCGCAAAGTGTTGGGCAAGATCGAGACGCTGGTGATCAACGACTCCGAGGCGCGCTTGTTGAGCGGCGAAAACAATATAGTCCGCGCGGCGCGCTCGATCCTCAAGATGGGCCCGAAAACGGTTCTGATCAAGCGCGGCGAATACGGCGTGCTGCAATTTTCGGACTCGTCGGTCTTTGCGGTGCCGGCCTATCCTCTGGAAGAGGTCTTCGACCCGACCGGCGCGGGGGACTCTTTCGCCGGCGGTTTTTTCGGCCACCTCGCGCGCTCGGGCGATTCCGGCGAGGGCGGCCTCAGGCGCGCGATCGTCTACGGCAGCGTGGTGGCGTCTTTCACCGTCGAAGATTTTGGTCTCAAGCGGCTTGCCGCGCTTTCCATGGAGGAGATCGAAGAGCGCTATCGGCGCTTCGTCGAGCTGACCGATTTTCATAGTTGAGACAAACACGCTTTCCGATTTTGAGATCTGAAATTTTGAGATGTGAGATTTTGAGCGAAGCGAAGACAGCGAAACGAGGACATGGATCTGTCGGTCGTCATTCCCGTCTATAACGAGGAGGAGAGCCTCGGGCCGCTGCTTCAAGAGTTGCGGGCGGCGCTCGACGGCACCGGCAAGAGTTACGAGATCGTCGTCGTCGATGACGGCAGCACGGACGGCACGTATCCGGTCCTGCGCCAGCTCTATCAACGGGAGAACCATTTGACGGCAGTTAAGCTGAAGCGCAATTTCGGCCAGACGGCGGCGGTCGCCGCCGGATTCGCGCAGGCGAAGGGGGACATCATCATCGCGATGGACGGCGATGGCCAGAACGACCCGAAGGACATCCCCGCGATGCTCGCCAAGCTTGAAGAAGGATATGACCTGGTGAGCGGCTGGCGCTTCCCGCGGCAGGATCCGCTGTGGAGCCGGCGCGTGCCTTCCCTAATTGCCAATGCGCTGATCTCGTGGATTACCGGAGTGAGGCTGCACGATTACGGCTGCACCTTGAAGGCGCTGCGCCGCGACATCGCCAAAGAAGTCCGGCTCTACGGCGAGATGCACCGCTTTCTGCCGGCGATCGCTTTCGAGCGCGGCGCCAGGATCGCGGAGATGAAAGTCCATCACCGGCCGCGGCGCTGGGGCGTATCGAAGTACGGCCTCGCCCGCACCTTTCGCGTTTTGCTCGACCTGCTCACGGTCAAATTCCTGCTCAGCTACGCGACGCGGCCGCTGCACATCTTCGGTCTGGTCGGGCTCGCCAGCGGCGCGCTGGGATTTCTTTTCGCGGTGTATCTCACGATCGAGAAGATCGTCTATCGAACGCCGATCGGCGGCCGGCCGCTGCTGTTGCTCTCGATCCTGCTGATCGTCATCGGCTTTCAGTTTATCACGATGGGCCTGTTGGGAGAGATGCTGGCGCGGACTTATCATGAGTCCCAGGGAAAATCGATTTATGCCGTGAAGGAAATTCTCGACGAGAGGAAAGCGCTATGAACTTGGCTGTCATCGGCACCGGGTACGTCGGGCTGGTCGCGGGCACTTGTTTTGCGGAGAGCGGCAACGACGTGACCTGCGTGGACATCGTGGCGGAAAAAATCGCCGCTTTGAAAGCCGGCCGGGTGCCGATCTATGAGCCCGGGTTGGAAGAATTGGTGCAGCGCAACCTCGAAGAGCAGCGGCTTTCTTTTACCACCGACCTGCCGGCCGCGGTGCGGCAGGCTTCGATCATATTCATCGCCGTCGGCACGCCGCAAGGTTCGGACGGCAAGGCCAACATCGAGCAGGTTCTGGCGACGGCGGAAAATGTCGGCAAAGCGATGAACGGCTATAAAGTCCTGGTCAACAAAAGCACGGCGCCGGTGGGAACGGCCGAGGAGATCAAGCATCACGTCGGCGCGGTCACCCGGCATCCCTTCGCGGTCGTCTCCAATCCGGAATTTTTGAAGGAAGGCGCCGCCGTAGACGACTTCATGAAGCCGGACCGAGTGGTCCTCGGCAGCGACGATCCCGCCGCCATCGAGCGGGTCAAGGAGATCTACGAGCCTTTCGTGCGCACCGGAAATCCGATCCTGGTCATGGATGCGCGCAGCGCGGAGATGAGTAAATACGCGGCCAACGCGATGCTGGCGACCAAGATTTCCTTCATCAACGAGATCTCGAACCTGTGCGAGAAAGTCGGCGCCGACGTGAGCGAAGTCCGCCGCGCCATCGCGCTCGACCGGCGCATCGGCCCCCACTTTATTTTTCCCGGCGTCGGCTACGGCGGCTCGTGCTTCCCCAAGGATGTGCGCGCGGCGATCGGCATGGGCGCGCCTGAGCTCGAGCTCGCGCTTCTCCGAGCGGTGGAGAAAGTCAACGAAAAGCAGAAGGCCCTCCTGGTCGAAAGGGTCAAGCGCCACTTCGGATCGGATCTCTCCGGCCGCGTATTCGCCATCTGGGGACTGTCTTTCAAGCCGCGCACCGACGACATGCGCGACGCGCCCTCGATCGTCGTCATCGAGTCGCTGCTCGAGGCCGGCGCGGCGATTCGGGCGCACGATCCCGAGGCGATGGACGAGGCGAAGAAAATTTTCGGTGATCGGATCCAGTATCACAAGCGCAACTACGACGCGCTCAACGGCGCCGATGCGCTCTTGATCATTACCGAGTGGAATGAATTTCGGCGGCCGAATTTCCATACGATCAAGCAACTGCTCAAGCAGCCCGTGATTTTCGACGGGCGCAACATCTACGATCCCGCCGAGCTCAAAAAACTGGCATTCAACTACTTTTCGATTGGAAGGAAAGATGGCTAGAGTCCTGATCACGGGCGGCGCGGGCTTCATCGGCTCGCATCTGTGCGAGAGCTTCCTCAAGCGCGGCGACGAGGTCGTCTGCATGGACAACATCTCGACGGGAAGCCGGGAGAACGTCGCCGCCTTCGCGTCGAACCCGCGCTTTACCATGATCGATCACAACGTCACCCGCTTCATCCGGATGGACGGACCGCTCGACATGGTGCTGCACTTCGCCTCGCCGGCGAGTCCCGTCGATTATCTGGAAATGCCCATTCAGACGCTCAAGGTCGGCTCCCTCGGCACCCACAACGCGCTCGGCCTCGCCAAGGAAAAAGGGGCCAAATTTTTCCTCGCTTCGACTTCCGAAACCTACGGCGATCCGCTGGTCAGGCCGCAACGCGAAGATTATTGGGGCAACGTCAACCCGATCGGTCCGCGCGGGGTTTACGATGAAGCCAAGCGCTTCGCCGAGGCGATGACGATGGCCTACCACCGCTTTCACAAGCTCAATACCCGGATCGTGCGGATCTTCAACACCTACGGGCCGCGCATGCGGATGAAAGACGGTCGCGTGGTGCCCAATTTCATCACGCAGGCGCTCAAAGGCGAGCCGCTCACCGCGTATGGAAAAGGAAAGCAGACGCGAAGCTTCTGCTACATCGACGATCTGGTGCGCGGCATCCATCGCCTGCTGGAAGTGGACTATAACTTGCCGGTGAATCTCGGCAACCCGCACGAGATGACGGTCGTCGACTTCGCCAAAAAGATCATCGAGCTGACCGGATCGTCGAGCCCGATCGTATTTCATCCGCTGCCGCAGGACGACCCGCAGGTGCGCCAGCCCGACATCTCCAAGGCGCGCGAGCTGCTCGGTTGGGAGCCGCAGGTGCCGCTCGAAGAAGGGCTCAAAAAAACCATCCAGTACTTCAAAGAAAGGCTGCAACACTGAACCATGAAGATCGTCGTTACCGGTGGGGCCGGCTTTATCGGCTCGCACCTCGTGGACAGCTTTATCGGCGCGGGGCATGAGGTTTTCATCATCGACGACCTGTCGTCCGGAGACAAACGAAATCTGAACCCGAAAGCCCGCTTCCATCACATGGACCTGCTCGATCCGAAAATCCCCGCCCTGATCGGCCGGATTCGCCCGGACGTCCTGAACCATCATGCGGCGCAAATGGACGTGCGCCACTCGGTCAGCGACCCCGTGTTCGACGCCCGGGTGAACGTGCTGGGATTTCTGAACCTGCTCGAAGCCGGCCGAGCTTCCGGGCTCAAAAAAGTCATCTTCGCGTCCTCCGGGGGCGCGATTTACGGCGAGCAGGAAAAATTTCCCGCTTCCGAAGACCACCCCAAGCGCCCGGCCAGCCCCTACGGCGTGAGCAAGCTGACGGGCGAAAATTATCTCGCCTATTATCACACGACGTTCGGCATCCCTTATGTCGCGCTCCGTTACGCCAACGTCTACGGACCGCGACAGAACTTCAAGGGCGAGGCCGGCGTCATCGCCATTTTCATCGATCAATTGCTGTCGGGTCGAACGCCGGTCATCAACGGCGACGGCAAGCAGACGCGCGATTTCGTTTACGTCGGCGATGTCGCGGCGGCCAACCTTCTGGCTCTCGATTCCACCCACATCGGCGGCCTCAACGTCGGCACCGGAGTAGAAACCGACCTGCTCACGCTGTACGAAAAAATCCGCCGCCAGGTCGGATCGAGCACCGCCGCGACCCACGGGCCGGCCAAAACCGGAGAACAGATGCGCAGCAGCCTCGACGCGTCGCGGGCACGAAAGATTCTCGGCTGGACGACGAAGACCGCGCTCGACGACGGCCTCGCCCACACCGTCGCGTACTACCGGAAAGTCAGATCTTCATGAGCTCCGACCGGGTGCGAAATTTTTCCATCATCGCGCATATTGACCACGGTAAGTCCACGCTCGCCGACCGCCTGCTCGAATACACGGGCGCCGTGAGCGAGCGCGAGCGCACCGCGCAATTCCTCGACAGCATGGATCTGGAGCGCGAGCGGGGCATCACCATCAAGGCCAGCGCGGTGCGGCTGCGCTATCGCGCCAAAGACGGGCAGGACTACACGCTGAACTTGATCGACACTCCCGGCCACGTGGATTTCACCTATGAGGTATCGCGCAGCCTCGCGGCCTGCGATGGAGCGCTGCTCGTTGTCGACGCCGCTCAGGGAGTCGAGGCCCAGACCGTAGCGCACGTCCAAACCGCGATCGATCACGACCTCGCCATCTTGCCGGTCATCAATAAAATAGATTTGCCCAGCGCCGAACCGGAACGGGTGAGGAAGGAGATCGAGGAGATCATCGGTATCGACGCCTCGCAGGCGATTCTGGCCAGCGCCAAGGAGGGCATCGGCACCGAAGCGATTCTGGAGGGGATCGTCAGCTCGTTTCCGGCTCCCAAGGGCGATCCGCAGGCGCCGCTCCGCGCGTTGATCTTCGACAGCTGGTTCGATCCCTACCACGGCGCCGTGGTGATCATCCGGGTCGTGGATGGAATGGTGCGCAAGGGGATGCGCATCCGCATGATGGCCACCGGCAAGACGTTCGAGGTCACCCGCCTGGGAGTTTTTTCTCCCGCGCCGCTCGAGGTGCCGGAGCTTACGGCGGGCGGCGTCGGATTTTTGATGGCGGGAATCAAAGAGATTCGCGATACGAGCATCGGCGACACCGTGACGAGCGAGGCCGCGCCCGCGACCGAGCCGCTGCCCGGCTTCAAGCCGATGAAGCCGATGGTCTTCAGCGGTCTCTATCCCGCGGATTCGGGCCAGTATCAGGCGCTGCGCGAGGCGCTCGAGAAGCTCCGCCTCAACGACTCGGCCTTTACGTTCGAGCCGGAGACCTCTCAGGCGTTGGGCTTCGGGTTTCGCTGCGGCTTTCTCGGCCTGTTGCACCTCGATATCGTCCGCGAGCGGCTCGAGCGCGAATACGGCATGACCTTGATCACGACCGCGCCGACGGTGATTTACCGGGTGGTCACGCTCGCCGGAAAGGTCCTGCTGATTGACAATCCGGTCAAATTACCGCCAGAATCGGATATCGAGCGGATCGAAGAGCCGGTGATCGCCGCGACGATCCATCTGCCCCAGGAATATTTAGGCGCTGTCCTGAAACTGTGCGAAGAGAAGAGAGGGACGCAGAAAGAGATTCGCTACCTGGGGCCGACGCGGGCTATGCTGACCTACGACCTGCCGATGACCGAGATCGTGGTGGACTTTTACGACCGGCTCAAGTCCGTTAGCCGCGGCTACGCTTCGATGGATTATGAGCTCGCCGGTTATCGGCCCGGGGATCTCGTCCGGCTCGACATCCGGATCAACGGCGAGCCGATGGACGCGATGTCGATGATCATCCACAAGGATAAAGCATACCAGCGCGGGCGCGATTTGGCCCAGCGCATGCGCGAGGTGATCCCGCGGCAATTGTTCGAGGTGGTGATTCAGGCCGCCGTCGGCAGCCGGATCATCGCGCGCGAGACGGTCAAGCCGCTCAGGAAAAACGTCACGGCGAAATGCTACGGCGGCGACATCACGCGCAAG
>DASXRG010000209.1:0-2937 GCA_036506735.1 Binatia bacterium
ATAAGTTTCTACAGCGAAGGCGACAAGCTCAACGGCGAGATCTATCTTCCCGACGACGACAAAGGCAAGCCCTGGCCCGGCATCGTTCAAGGCCCCGGCTTTCTCGGTCTCCGCGACGCCAAGCACTATGCTCTTATGTTCGAGAAGCTCTGCGCCGCGGGTTACGCTTGTCTATGCTTCGACTATCGCGGGTGGGGCGACAGCGAAGGCAAACAGCGCGGCTGGGTGATGCCCAAATGGCAGGTGGAAGATATTCGGAACGCGATCAGCTTCATGCAAACCCGGCCGGACGTCGATCCGAACCGGATCGCGACCTACGGCTCGGGCGGGACCGGCGGCGGCAACGCGGTCTACGTCGCGGCGGTCGACGAGCGAGTCAAATGCGCCGTCTGCTATCTCGGCATCAGCAACGGCCGGGACTGGCTCCATTGCATGCGCCGCGAGTACGAGTGGGTCGATTACTTGAAGCGCGTCGCCGACGACCGGAAAAAACGCGCTCTCGAGGGCGCCGGCGAAGTGGTCAGCGCGCGCGAGGAGATCATGGTCGCAACCCCCGAGCGCAAAACCACGACGATCAAAAAAGAAGTCGCCGACAAGATTCCCGATCAGATGCCGCTCCAGTGCGCCGAGGCAATCATCGAGTACAGCCCGGAGGAAGTCGTCCACAAGATCGCGCCGCGCGGCGTGCTGTTCATCGCCGTCGAGAACGACGCCGTCACGCCCGAGTCGCAGTCGATGACCTTGTACGAGAAGGCCGGCGCGCCGAAGAAGCTCGTGATCTTCCGCCAGACGACGCACTACGGAATCTACAACGACTACTTCAACGAAGTCGCCGCCAACGTCGTCGACTGGTACAACCGTCATTTGAAGTACGATAAGATCGCGATCACGGAACAGAACTAGGAGCCGTTCATGCATAAGATTCAGTTTGGCGTGCGCGTGCCTAACTCGGGCCCGCTCTCCAGCATCGAGAACATCGTCAAGGCGACCAAGCAGGCCGAGGAGCTGGGCTTCGACTCGATCTGGGTGCACGATCACGTGGTGTGGAGCTCGGAGATGCACCGGCATCATATTTCGTCGGGTGCAGCGGAAGCGCTCACCGACACGCAGGACGCGAATTTTTTTGAAGCCACTACCATGTTGTCATACCTGGCCTCTGAGACCAAGAAAATTACCTTGGGCGTGGCTTGTCTGGTCATGCCCTGCCGCAATCCGATCTACGCGGCGAAGCAGTACGCGACGTTGGACCATCTCGCCAAGGGACGTTTGATCGTGGGCGTCGGCCTGGGCTCGAAAGCTACGCGCGAGTCGGACGAGTTCGGCGTCTTCGGCGTCTCGTATGACCGGCGCGGCGACCGGACGGACGAATATATTGGAGCGATGAAGGCGGTCTGGACCCAGCCGGTCGCTTCCTACAAGGGAGACTTCATCGAATTCAAGAACGCGGAGATCTTTCCCAAGCCGGTGCAGAAACCCCATCCGCCGGTCTGGGTCGGCGGCTGGATGAAGCTCGCGGCCAAGCGCGCGGGCAAATACGGCGAGGGCTGGATTCCCGGCTGGCTGTCCCCCAGCGAAATGAAAACCGGCGTCGATATTCTAAACCAAAGCGCGCGGGAAAACGGCCGCGACCCGTCGAAAATCACGATCGCCGTCGAGAAGCTCGCGACCATAGCGAAGACGCGCGACGAAGGCCTCAACCTCGCCATGCCGACGCTCAAGACCAGCAGCGAGAGCTACGAGCGCGACATCAACAGCATGCAATTCGCGCTCGACCGGCACATCTTCGGCTCCGTCAGCGACGTGCGGCGCCGCATCGACGAGTTCGTCGAGGCCGGCGTGCAGCACTTCGAATTGAAAATCATCTATCCGACGATCGACAGTCTGATCAAGCAGATGACTCTATGGTCCGAGGAAATTCTGCCGCACTACGACTAAACGAAGAGTTCAAAGCGTTCCAATCGTTCCAATCGTTCCAATCGTTCAAAAGGTTAAACTGATTGAACGGCTTGAACGACTTGAACGTCTTGAACGATTTTGAACCTTGAGGTCCAGAATGAAGCTTTCTTTCAACCTGAACGGGCGGCCGACCGAAACCGAGTTCGAGCACTGCGAGACTTTGGCCGAAGTCCTGCGCGAGCGGCTGAATCTCACCGGAACGAAAATTTCCTGCGAGGTCCAGGTCTGCGGCGCCTGCACGGTGCTCGTCGACGGCCTTCCGGTTAGCGCGTGCACCATGCTCGCGTACGAAGCGCGCGGGAAAAACGTCGTCTCGATCGAAGGCCTGGCCAAGCCCGATGGCACCTTGCACCCGATCCAACAAGCGTTCATCGATGAGTTCGCTTTCCAATGCGGCTTCTGCACGCCGGGGATGATCCTGGCCGCTAAAGCGCTGCTCGATGAAAATCCCAAGCCGTCGCGCGACGAGATCGTCCACTATATGGACGGCAACATCTGCCGCTGCACCGGCTATGTCCCGATCGTGCGCGCGATCCAGAAAGTCGCGGTCACGCTGGAAGAAAGTAAAAAGTAAATGAGCGTCGAAAAGAAGACGGAGTTTCACGTCGTCAACCATTCCGTCCCGCGCCGCGACGGCCGCGTGAAAGTCACCGGCAAGGCGATGTACGTCAGCGACGTGAAGCTCACCGGCATGGCGTATGCGAAGGTTCTGCGTAGTCCCTACCCGCACGCGAAGATCGTTTCGATCGATACCGCGCGCGCCGAGTCGCAGGCGGGCGTCTATTGTGTTCTTACCGGCGACCGACTCGACGGGCTGAATCCGTATTACGGCCACGCGGTCAAGGATCATCCGCTGCTCGCAATCGAGAAAGTTCGTTACATCGGCGAGCCGGTCGCCGCCGTCGTCGCCGAAAGCGAGCGCGCCGCGTTCTGCGCGCTCGAGCATATCGAGGTCAAGTACGAAGAGCTGAAGCCCGTGCT
>DASXRG010000210.1:0-25316 GCA_036506735.1 Binatia bacterium
CGGCGGCTGATCGAGCGGCTTCTCCTCGCTTCGGAGATCGAGGTCGGGCTCGTGGCGGGCCATCCGCCCTCTGACCTTGTCGTCGCCGAGCCTTACGGCAAGTACAAGATGGTGGCGATCGCCCCGAAGAATCATCCGCTGGCAAAGAAATCCGCGGTAACGGCGTCGGAGCTTGCCGGCATGCCCCTGGTCATCAGGGGAGATCCCAGCCGGAAAAGCACGACCGAAAACCTTTTGACGGGCGGTCTCGTCCAGGGACTGAAGTTGAATATCGCCATCCGTTGCGAGTCTCCGGAAGCCGTCAAGATCGCCGTCAGAGAGGGTATGGGAATCGGAATTCTCTATGAAGACGCGGTGAAGGCGGAAATTAAAAAGGGCCGATTCAAAATCCTCAAGCTGAGCGATTTGAACCTCGAAGGCGAGAGCTGGATCGTTTATCGGAGGGACAAGCCGCTATCGCCTCTCGCGCGAGAATTTGTCAGGCTACTGTGGGAACGCCGCCACAAAGATCGACGAACTTCAGCGACCGTTCGTTACCGGAAGAAAAAGAACGTGGCTCATGGGCGATCCAAAGCGTACGGCCTTCCTCGTTCTAGCGAACCGCGCCTGCCGAAGCCGACCGCCGGACACCTGCCTAGAGGATGGTCTTCATCGAACGGCGGGACAGATCATGAATTCAGAATCGTAAAATTCCTCCCGGTTACTTCGAGCCGGCGTCAATAAAATCGCGTGCTAATTCCCCCAATGTTGCCGATAATTTTTCTGGCTTTTTTGGCCATAGTGCAGTACAGGCGCGCTGCGTTGTGGCGTCGGTTGCTCTCCGGCTCTAATCGCTTAAAATCTTCACGATAAGAGAATCCCGTGATCCTCAAGCAGTTCCTGATCTTTGCCGCGATCGCCAAACACCGAAACGTCGCCCGGGCTTCCGAAGAGCTTCAGATCAGCCAGCCTGGGGTGGCGCAGGAACTTAAACTGCTGGAGCAGAACTTCGGCGTCAAACTGGTTACAAAAAGCGGCCGCGGGATCGATCTGACCGATGCCGGCTGGCGCTTTCTCAACCAGATCACGCCGATTCTGAGTCAGGTTGAAGACCTGAACCGAGACCTAGGCCCAAGCGCGGCGCCGAAGGCTGAATCGTTGGCCATCGGCGGTACCTACAGCACCTCAACGTCCGTCCTGCCCTCGGTCCTCGCGCTCTTTAAGAAAAGCCACCCGCGGGCGGAAGTTGCGCTCCGAACGGGACAGCGCCGGTTTGTTGAGCGGCTGCTCCTCGCGACCGAGATCGAGATCGCGCTGGTCGCCGGTGCTCCCCGTTCCGACCGTCTCGTGGCCGAACTCTACCGTAAGAGCAAGCTTGTCGCCATCGTGCCAAAGCATCATCCGCTGGCGCAAAAACCGAAAGTGAGCGTTCTGGAGCTTGCCGACACGCCGCTCGTCATTCGCGGCGGCCCGAGCCAGAAAAGCACGACTGAAAACCTGCTGCGGGCCAGCCCGATACAGAGATCACTGAACATCGCCATGCGCTGCGACTCGCCGGAAGCGATTAAATTAGCCGTCCGAGAAGAAATGGGAGTTGGCATCCTCTACGAAGATGCCGCGAGGGCGGAAATCAAGAAAGGTGAATTCAAGGCCCTCAAGCTGAGCGATATGAAGCTCGAGGGCGAGAGCTGGATCGTCTACCGCAGGGACAAGGCGCTGTCATCGCTCGCGGTGGATTTTCTCAAGCTGGTCCGGGATTGCCGCGATAAGGATCAGCGACGGTTGGCGGCCGCCCTGTCGGTGGACGGCGAAAAAAATTTTTACGGCCGCTCGCTGCTATTCGGGCCGCCCCATTCCGACGAAACCCCAGACGTCTAAACCGACGCCAGAAGCCCCCGTTGGACCAGGGCCTTCGCTAAATCCACTTTGTAAACATTGTCCTTCAGCGGCTTGGCGCCCTCGAGCGCGATTTCAGCCGCTTTCTCCACCGTGGCCTCGTCGATCTTCTTGCCGCGCAGGAATTCCTCGGCTTTCGCGGCGCGCCACGGAGCCGGCGCGACACCGCCGAGGACTACGCGCGCGTCGCGCACCGCCCCGCCGCCCTGGATCACTGTGGCGACACTGACGATGGCGTGGTCCCACGCCTGCCGCTCGCGGACTTTATGGTAAAAACCCTTGCTGCCGGTCTTTGGCGGCGGCACTTGGATTTCCGTGACGATCTCGGCCGGACCGAGAATGTTTTCGCGCCGGTAATTGACCTGCGGCAAGACAAAGAATTTCTCCAGCGCGATCGTCTTCTCGCCCGCCGGTCCGGCGATTTTGATCCGCGCGTCGAGCGCGACCAACGCCGGCGCGAGATCGGACGGATGCACGATGTAGCTCGGCCCGGCGCCGAGGATCGCGTGGTAGCGGCTGTCGCCGGCGACCGTGTAGCAGATCTCGCCGCCCTTGCGCAGGCAGGTATGGCTGGCGGAGCGGAAATACCAGCAGAACGGACGCTGGCAAAGATTTCCTGCGATCGTGCCCGCGTTGCGAATCTGCGGCGAGGCCGCCTCGCCTGCGGCTTGGGAGAGAAACAGCAACTTCTCCTGAATCCCTTTGTGCTCTTCGATTTCGGTTAAAGTCGTCAGCGCGCCGATGCGAAAGCCGCGGCTCTCTTCCTTGATATAGCTGAGACCGGGAATCGTCTTTAAGTTCAATAAATAATCCGGCGTCGCCACGCGCACCTTCATGAGCTGGAGATACTCGCTGCCGCCGCCGACGACCGCCGCGTTTTTCTTCTCGTGGTTGAATTTCTGCAGCAAGCCGACCGCTTCCTTGACGCTTTTTACATCGATGTTTTCAAAATTTTTCATGGCCTCTCCTCCGCTCAGACGCGGACCGCCTGGACGATCTTCTCCGCCGAGATCGGCAGCTCTTTGAATCTTTTTCCGGTCGCGTTGAAGATCGCGTTCGCCACCGTCGCCACCGACGGCGTGATCGGCGGCTCGCCGACGACCTTGCCGCCGAACGGACCATAGGGATCGTAAGACTCGACGAACAAGACCTCGATCTCCGGCGCTTCCAGATGAGTGGGAACTTTGGCGTCGCGGTAGTTCGGGTTGATCGGAGTTGCCGTCGGCTTGTCGATCAGAAGCTCTTCGGTGAGCGCCATGCCGATCCCCTGCACGACGCCGCCTTTCACCTGGCTTTCCGCGGTGAGCGGGTTGATGATCGTGCCGCTGTCGTGGGCGGCAACGTATCGCGTCACTTTCACATAGCCGGTTATGACATCGACATTCACCTCGCAAAAATGCGCGGCGAAGGCTTTGCCGTCGATGCCTTCCGGCCACGTCGGGTTGGTCGTCGCCCGGCCGATGATTTCCG
This sequence comes from Binatia bacterium, assembly GCA_036506735.1. Classification (GTDB taxonomy): domain Bacteria; phylum Desulfobacterota; class Binatia; order UBA9968; family UBA9968; genus JAJPJQ01. The sequence continues at coordinate 3,346 of DASXRG010000210.1, forward strand.
ACTCGACCCTTCGGAGCGCTTTGCCGAGCGGCAGCTTCTGCGCCGGATCGGACTTCAGGAAAACGATTCCGTCCCTCATGTCCAGATCTTCCGCTTTGGCCTTCAGCTCGGGCGCCGCGACGGCGAAGAGCTGCTTTCTTACGTCCTCGGCGGCGGCGATCACGGCGCCTCCAGTGAAAGAAGTCGTGCGGCTACTGGACTCGCCGATCGAGTAGGGCGTCACGTCGGTGTCGCCGCTCGTGAGCTGAATCTCGCTCATCGGAATGCCCAGCGCCTCCGAGGCGATGATCGCCATCGTGCTCTTGGCGCCGGTGCCGATGTCGACGACGCCGACGATGACGTGGACGGTGCCGTCGCGGTTGAGGCGGATCGTCGCGGCGCCCAGTCCGAGTCTAAAAGGATAACCGCCGAGCGCCATGCCGATGCCGTGTTTGTTCGGCCCCGGCGCCGCACCCGGCTTGTGCCACTTTTCATTCCAGCCGATTTTTTTTGCGCCCTCGACGATGCAGGCTTCGAGCGCGTTCGAGCTGAACTCCGACTTGCCCTTGGACCTGACCGCCCGGTTTTTCAAAAACATGTCGTACGGGTTGATCCCCATCTCGAACGCGATCTGATCGAGCATCGAAGCGAAGCCGAAAACCGATTGCGGATAGGCCGGCGCGCGATAATTCGCCGCGACTACGGTATTGGTGTGCGTCGGGTTGACGGTCTTTTTGAAGTTCGGAATGTTGTAAAAATCGCAGCCGCTCAAATCGCCGCTCTGCTTGCGGTAAGCGCCCATGTTGGTGATCGCGTTCAACTCGACGGCGGTAATCGTCCCGTCTTTTTTCACGCCGACTTTGTAGCGCTGCTCGGAGGCCCAGCGGCCGTGCATGCCGGTGAAGTCGTCTTCGCGCGTGAATTCGAGCTTCACCGGCTGGGCAGTCGCCTTGGCCAGCATCGCGGTCATCAGATCGTAGTCCTGCGCCTGGTTCTTGTTGCCGAAACCCGCACCCATGTATTTGCACACGACCCGGACTTTGCTGAGCGGAAGCCCCAGATCTCGCGAGATGTCGGCGCGGGCGTTGGAAATTCCTTGCGTCGAGGCCCAGACCGTGAGCTTGCCGCCGTCCCATTTGGCCACGCTCACCCGGCGCTCCATCTGCGCGTTGTTGACGTGCTTGCTGATGTAAGTGTCCTCGAAAACTTTGTCCGCTTCTTTGAATCCCTTTTCCAGATTCCCCCACTGATCTTGGATCGGCGCTGTGACGCGCCCGTCGCCGACGGAAAGATTGCCTTTCGGATAAATCTTCGGCGCGTCGGGTTTGAGCGCCGCGGCGGCATCGAGCACGTGCGGCAATTTTTCGTATTTGACCTCGATCAGCTCCAGCGCGTCTTCGGCGATGTAGCGGTTGGTCGCCGCCACCGCGGCGACGGCGTCGCCGACGAATCGCACCGGATTGTTAAAGATCATCCGCTTTTGCGTCAGCCCGCCGCTCCCCCACGGGACTTGCGTGTTGACGCTATGAATCACCGCCTTGACACCCGGCAGCTTCTCCGCTTTCGACGTATCGATGCTGACGATCTTCGCGTGCGGGTAAGGGCTCCGCAGGACGCGCGCGTAGAGCATGCCGGGAAGCTGGACGTCTCCGGTGTACTGTGCCTGACCGGTCACGCGCTCGTAGCCATCGATGCGCGGAGTTCTTTTGCCGACGACGGAAAATTCTTTCGTAGCCATAACGACCTCCCTTAGCGCGCCTTCGCCGCGGCCAACACGGCAGCCACTTCGCGGTTGTAGTTGCCGCAGCGGCAGAGATTGCCCGACAGCGCTCTGCGAACTTGCGCCTCGGTCGGATTGGCGTTGCGCAAAAGCAGCGCCTTCCCCGACATGATCTGCCCCGACGTGCAAAAGCCGCACTGCGGACCGTCGTGCTCGATGAACGCTTGTTGAATCGGGTCGAGCTTTTCGCCTTTGGCGAGCCCTTCGACGGTGAGAATGTCCTTGCCTTGCATCCACACCGCCAGTTGGCTGCACGAATAGAGGTTGCGCCCGTTGACGACGACGGTGCAAGCGCCGCACTCGCCGCGGTCGCAGCCGATTCTGGTTCCGGTGAGGCCTATCTCGTCGCGCAGCACCTCGGCCAGGGTTTGGCGGTGCTCGACTTCGAGCCGGTACGATTTCCCGTTGACCTTCAAGTTGACGGTCGATTTACCGCGCGCCGCAGTGACAGTCTCGGTCGGGTACGCCTCCACTTTCGGCGTGTCCAAAAGACCCGTCGAGATGACCGCCGCGCCCACGGAACCGGCCCCGATGCCTTTCAGGAAATCCCGGCGCGAAACGCCTTTGCCCTTCTTCTCGTCCATGGCGACTCGCCTCCTTGCTTTGCATGAATGGCTGGAACAGCTAGAGCGTTAGTATAAAAGGTGGTCATACGTCAATAGGGTTTTCGCCGGGCGCGAGAGCGGCAGGCGGGCAAAGGCCCGATGGAGCGCCGCGGGGCTATGCGGAGTGGAGTTCCGCATGGCCCTTTCGCGCTTCGAACTATTGTTTCAAAGGATAGGCGAGCGGCTGACCTTTCTCCGTGATCAATGTGACCAGGAGCTTCATTCCCGCGGTTTTACTCAAGTTGGTTGCTTCGTGCACGTAGGTGGGCTTTGCCGGATCCGATTGAAAATAGAGCTCCACGCCCGGCTTCATATCGACCGGCGCCTTTCCGGCCTCTTCCATCAGCCCGTTGCCTTCCAGGACATAAATAAATTCCTGGCCCGGATGATAATGTTTTCCGCTTTTCGCACCGGGTTTGTACTCGGCGATGAAAATCGTGACCTCTTTCTTCGGGTCCGCCTCCAAATCCTTTTTCATAATCACCGTGCGCGTCAGCCCCTCCTGCGCGCTCGCACTGCGCTGGCCGATGGTCAAAAACCCCAGCGCCCCGCCCGCAACCAACACCAACAGGCAAAATCTCTGCAACCATTTCTCCGTCATCATGCCTCCTCCTCGGGTATAGATTAAAATCTAACCCAACTTTTACAAGCCGTTGACTTTTATGTCAACGGGAAACAAACCGCCTTGCCTCAGCCGAACAAAATCAGTAATCTCATCGTCGCCATGGCCGAGAAAAAGCCGCCGGTCTCCGAGGCTGAAGAGTTGGATTCGTTTCTCGCCGAGCTGCAAAGCGGCGGCGAGATCAAAGAACTCGCCGGATGCGCGACCGGCTTCGCTTCGCTCGACCGCGTCTTGAATGGAATCTCACCCGGTCTTTACCTGCTGGTCGGACCGCCGGCCTGCGGCAAGAGCGCTTTTGCGAAGCAGATTCTCGATCAAGTGGCGCGCCACAACTCCGTGCCCGCCCTGTTCTTCGCTTTCAACGAGCGAAAAGCCGATTTACGAATCCGAACTCTCGCGCGGCTCAGCGGCCTGGAGAGCCGCGAGGTCCGCCGCGGCGCCGGTTACCTGCTCCACGCGTACGGAGTGCCCAAATATCAAATCAACGACCCGAACGAAATGGCGCCCGGCTGGGACAAGCTCAAGCTCGTGGCGGAGGGGGCGAAGCGCTGGCTCGATTTTATTTATGTTCACGAGTGCGGCGAGCGAACGACATTGAACGATATCGAGCGGCGCGTCCGCGAGGTGCGTGAAGCGAAAAAATCTCAACGGTTGATGGTCATCATCGACGACAGCCAGCGTCTGGGCGACGTCGGTTTCTCACTGGAAGCCCGCCTGCTGATGGTTGCCGAGATGCTCCAAGGTCTTGCGGCGCAATCCGAGATCGCCGTGCTCGCGACCTGGCCCGAGTTGCAGCGCCTCGTTCAACCGCAGGAATGGGCGGAGAGAGTCGCCGGCGCCAATGTCGTCATGGTGATGCGAGAGAGCGCTGAACGGAAGCCGTCTTTCGAAACCGACCGCGCGATCGATCTTCACGTCGTGAAAAACCGCAGCGGGGAAAAAGCAACGCTTCGCTTCAACTTCTCGCCATCATTCTCGAAGTTTACGGAGCAGACCGATTAATTCCGGCTTTGAGATATGAGATTCCGAGCATGACCCGGCCAATCCTTGAAGCGCGCGCCGTGTCGCGCACCTTCACGCCGCGCGGCGGCGGCACGCCGGTCGAGGCGGTGCGCGGCGTCAGCGTCGCGGTTTTTCCCGGCGAGCTGGTGGTGGTCGCCGGGCCGTCGGGCTCCGGCAAGACGACGCTCCTTCATCTTCTCGCCGCGATCGATTCGCCGACGACCGGAACAGTTTTAATCGAAGGCGCAGAAGTCGGCCGCCTCACGCGCAAAGCGCAGGCGGCGACGCGCTTGCAGCGCCTGGGACTGCTCTTCTCCGAGCACAACTTGAGCCCGGCGCTGACCGTGGCCGAGAACGTCGATCTGCCGCTGGCGCTGCGCGGGCTCGCCGCGGCGGAGCGGGCGCAGCGCGTCGAAAGCGCGCTCAGCCGGCTCGGCGTCGGGCGGCTTTCCCGCCGTTTTCCCGACGCGCTTTCGACCGGCGAGCAGCAGCGCGTCGCGATCGCGCGCGCGGTCGCCGGCGATCCTGCGGCGCTCATCGCCGACGAGCCGACGGCCCATCTCGACTCCGAAGCCGCCGAAGGCCTGCTCCAGCTGCTGCAAGATCTCGTGGCCGAGCGGGGCATGGCCGCCGTGGTGGCAAGCCACGACCCGGCCGTGATCCAGCGCGCCGGTCGCGTCGTCCGGCTGCGCGACGGCGCGGCGCACCAGGAATAGAAATTGAAGCGCGCCGCTCTCCTGCTCGTACCGCTGCTCCTCTGCGCCGCTCCGGAGCTTTCGCTCGCGGCGGCGCACGAGCCGCCCGGCGCTGCGCTATTCGGCGCAAGCTACGCGAGCATTTTTCAGCGGCCTTTTTACGCCAGCGCGGCGCTCTCGATCAGACGCGCGGACGTGAGCCGCAGGCTCGTCCTCGGGCTCCACTACCGCGACCGGACGCGCTCGCTGGTTCGCGTCACCGGCTCAGCGCGCGAGATGGGCACGGTCATCCTCAGGAAAAACGAGCGCATTTACATTTTTTTTCCGCGCGCCGATTTGCTGCTCAACCTGCCGCCCTTGATGAGCGCTTTTCCGCTGTTCGGGAGCGACTTCTCGAGCGACGATTTGCTGGCGTTTGCCGACTTTGGCGCAAGATTTACCGTGCACCGCGACGGCGAAGAAAATCTTTCCGGGATTTCTTCTCTGCGCTACCGTCTGGCGCCGCACGCTGGGACGACTTCGCCCTATTCCGAGATCAGGCTCTGGGTCGGCCGCGACGGAAAGCAGCCCCTGCGCGAGGAATTCATCTCGCCGGAGGGAAAAGTCCTGCGCGAGGTGGTCATGGAAAGCGACAGCAGGCTGCCCTTTCCGGCGCGCTGGCGAGCCCGAACGTTCGGTCCCCGCGGCGGCGAGTCCGAGCTTCAGTTTCGTTTTTTCGAGCGCGATCCACCGACCAGTGACGCGCTGTTCACGGTCGAGGGGCTGCGTCAATGGCGCTGACCTTGCTCCGTTTCGCGCGGCGCAATGTCCTGCGCAACGCCCGGCGCTCCGCGCTGACGGTCGCGGCGATGGCCGGCGGCCTGTTCGTCCTGGTTTTCTTGAAGGGACTGCAAGACGGCTACGTCGCGCAGCGGCTCGACGCCGGCCTCGGTCTCTCTCTCGGTCACATCGTTGTTCGGTCCGCGGATCGTAGCGGCATACTCGACGGAACCGGCGTGGCGAAAGCGCTGGCGTCGGAACCCGGAGTGATCGCCGCCGCGCCGCGCGTCCGCTTCGAGGCATTCGCCCAAAGCGCCGCAGCCGCCGCCGGGATTTCGGTGCTCGGCGTCGATCCGGCGGCGGAGGCGTCGGCGACCTGGCTGCCGCGTGCGGTCGTCGCAGGAAATTTTCTTAAGCCGGACGACCTCCAGGAGCCTTATCCCATGCTCCTCGGCAAAGAACTGGCGCGGCGGCTCGATGTCGGCCTCGGCGACAAGATCGCGCTCCTGGTCGAGGGCGAGGACCGCGCGCTGGTCGCCGAGCCGTTTAGGCTGGTCGGAATTTTTCACAGCGGCGCGACTCTTTTCGACTCCGGAGTAGCTTACGTGCCGCGGCCGGTTGCGGCGCGCATGGTTTTGGTTCGCGGCGACGCGACGGAGGTGATCGCGCGGGTGAATGACGCGCTCGCAGCGCCTGAGATCGCAGCGCGAGCGGCGCGCACTCCGAAGCTCGGCGGCCTCGCCGTCGACAGCTGGCGCGAGGCCGCGCCCGAGGTGCTCGAGGCGATGGAGGTTTTGCGCGTGATGGAGGTGATCCGGACGACGATCCTGTTCGCGCTGGTGGGGCTCGGCATTTTCAACACCGTGACGATGGCGCTCTACGAGCGGCGACGCGAATTCGGCATGTTGATGGCGGTCGGCATGTCGCCGGGCGCGATCTTCCAGTTGTTGGTTTTGGAGATCGCGCTGCTCTCCCTGAGCGGCGTCGTGCTCGGCGTCGGCAGCGGCATGGCTGTGGTAACTGGATGGCTGGGAAAAACCGGCGTCAGCGTATCGGCGCTCGGCGCGCGCCTGCCGGGCGCGCTGGCGGGGACCAGCGTGATCTATCCGATCGTTCGGCTGGAAAACCTTTTTATCGCCGGGGCGTGGGTGTTGGGAATCTCGGTGGCCGTCTTGATCGTTCCGCTCTACCGCATTCTCCGCCTCGATCCCGCGACCGTGCTGCGCGACCGGCCGTGAAAATCAAGGACAGGCGGGCAAGACCGGACCCACGGTATGGAACGTGCCGAGGGCATAATGCTCCAGCGTATCGCTGACTGCCAGGACGGCGCCGAGGTTGATTCCAGTGGGAATCAATGTCCCCTTCGTCAGCTGTACTTTCCCCTGAATAACGACCTGCGTATCGGAAAGCCCGTGCTGCCCGGCCATCATGAAATTGCCGTCGCCGCCGGCGACCCCTACCAAGGTGGTTGCATTCACGCAATTCGCATCGGTCATGATCCGCCAACTGGTGTCGCTGTCGAAGGATATGTAGGCCTTGCCGCCGGCGTCGTTTTCCAGAACGGTGTCGCAGGGGGACGGCGTTCCGGTAATGCATGCCGCCACCGCGGACGTGCTGACTTTCGTCACCGGAGTTTTAACGCCGGCGACCGCTCCTCCCTCAAAATGAAAGAGTTTGCCGCTTCCCGTGATCTCGATCACCTCGCCCGAATAAGCCTGCACAGCGCGCGGCTGCGCGACAATGACCATACTCACAACCGCGACGATAGCGACAATAAATCTAGCGTTCATAGCTTTCCTTTCGACGTTCCCCATGAGATTGGGATTTAAGCTTCCGCCTTTTATAGCGCACTAGGCGGCAAAATTCCACTCTATATTTCGCCGCAATATTTTTGGCGTCGCGGTCGCGGTCGAAAACCCCTTGAGTCGCGACCCATTACGGCTTGACCATCGTGTAAAGAAACACGTCGTCGCCGTGGACGGCCTGGAAGCGGAAGCTCTTTTTCAGCAGGCTGGACAGGGCCGACGCGCAAGACGTATCCGCGGCGAACGTCGGCGCCCCGGGGCTGCTGTCGGATTGCGCGACGGTTACCTCTCCGCCACCGGTTCCGGCGCACCGGAGCACGACGACGTCGATGGGCGCAGCGCTCGATGCCTCGCGGCTCATGGCGGTGATTCCTAGCGCGACCAGCGAAGCCAGGAACAAAACAGCCAAACCGATGGCAACGGATCTCTTCATTGGAACCTCCTTCTAGTCCGAGATGGTGAGGGCGGATTATATGCAGGGCCGCCGGCCGGGTCAACCTCGCGCACGGGCCGCCGCAAATGGAGGAGTTCAGTCTTGCCGGCGCGCGCGCACGATGAAATGATTCCCCTCTTGAACGATCTCGATCTCGCACGGGCCGTCGAGGTAGATCATCGTGCGCGGCGGCTCGAAGATAGTGCTTCGATGCGGAATCTCTTCGACGAAGATTTGCGTCGTGGCGTCGGCGGGCAGCTCGAATCTCTTGGTGTGCATCAAGTCGCCGTCGTAGCACAGCTCGATCCAGGGCCGATTCTCCGACAGGCCGAGAATGATCGCCCCGATCGGCTTCACGCGGCCGATGAGATTTCCTTTATCTACCAAAGATTTTTTTGTGACAGATTTCATCTGGATCATTAGCTGCGGCCGGCGACCGAGGGGGCGAGCCGTGCAGGGGGAGGACACCGGGACGTGAAGCTACAATGCGCGTCTCGGAGCATGGCACACCGTGCCGCAATCTTCACTTGTGCTCGCCCGGCTCGTCTGCGGGAAGGCCGTTCCGTAGCGCCGGCCTATTGTCCTCGCCCGGAAGGGCTCGCCCCCTCGGTCGCCAGCAACATTGCCGCCTCGCGCACGACCTTGCCGGTCGCGTTGCGCGGCAGCGAATCGCGCACGAGAACGCGCTGCGGGACTTTGAAGTTGGCGAGATTGGCCCTTAAAAATCCGAGCAGCTCCCTTTCGCTCGCCGCCGTCCCCGGACGCAGCACCACGGCGGCGCCGATGACCTGACCGCGCTTGGGCTCGGGAATCGGAAACACCACCGCTTCCTGAACCGCGGGGTGATCGCACAGCATGTTCTCGACCTCCGCGGGATAGACGTTGAGCCCGCCGGTGATGATCATGTCGTCCTTGCGCCCCAGGTGATAGTAGTAGCCGTCGGCGTCCCGGCGTCCGATGTCGCCGGTATGGAACCAGCCGTTGCGGATGCGCTCGGCGGTCGCCGCGGCGCGGCCGAAATAACCTTTCATCACGTGCGGGCCGCGCGTCACGATCTCGCCCGCCTCGCCTTCGGGAACCTCGCCGCCGGTGTCGTCGATGATTTTCACTTCGACGTCCGGCACCGGCCGGCCGATGCTCGCCAGCTTGGCGTCGGCCCTGTGCGGCTCGGTCAAGGTGATCAGCGGCGAAGTTTCGGTCAGGCCGTAGCCCTGAATGATTTTGACGTGCGGCTGGGCGTTCTTAAACGCGCGCATGAGCGCCAGCGGCACGGTGGTTCCCATCATGCCGGCGAGCTCGACGCTTTTCGTGTCGTAATCTTTCAAGTTCGGCAGCCCGAGCATCAACTGGAAGATGATCGGCACGCCGTGAAAAACGGTCACCCGATGTTTTTGAATGCCCTCGAGCAAGGTGACCGGGTTGAACTGATCGAAGATCACCATCCGGCTTCCCTTGTCGGCGATCTCGTTCAGATAGATCGGACCGGAGATGTGCGACATCGGCAGGATACAGCCCCAGACTGTGTCCGGTCCCGTGCGATGCATGCGCGCCATCGAGCGCGGAAACTGCGCGAGATTGACGGAACTCAAAACCACGCCCTTGGGCTCGCCGGTGGTCCCGGAAGTATAAAGGATCAGCGCGTCGGCCTCGGCGGGGCGCCGGACTGAAGCGAAATCTTGCGCCGGTCGCGCGAGTTTATCTTCAAAGCTCTCAGCGCCCGCGCCCTCGACGATCCAGAGCGGAATTCGTTTCGTTTCTTCCAAGGCTTCGCGCACGTCCGCCACGAGCCGCTGGTGCGTAATGAGCAATCCCAAATCGGCGTCGCGCAGCACGCCGGCGAGCTCTTTCCCCTTGAGGCGCGCGTCGAGAATGACCGTGACCGCGCCCATCCGCTGGGTCGCGTAGTAACCGAGCGCGAAAGCGCTCGAGTTGGGCAGCAGGAGACCCACGCGGTCTTCGGGCCCGATTCCTTCGGCGCCGATCCGGCTCGCGAGCGTGGAAACTTTTTGATCCAGCGCGCCGAAGCTCGTCTCCTCGTCTTTGAAGATGAGCGCGACCTTTTCGGGATGCCGGCGCGCGCTCTCCGCCAGAACCGCGCCGGGGAAAAACGCTACTGGATCGGAATGGTTTGCCATATGGCGAACGCCCGCTCAAAAGGTTTGAACCACTGGGAGAGCTTCCACATCTCGCCGCGCTCGAGCCTGAGCTTGCCCTGCTGCGTCGCGAGAAACGGGTCGAGACGGCCGCGAAAGACCGCCTCCCACCATTCCCGCTTGCCGCTGATCGCGAACTCGCCGTCGTCGGCGTCATCGAGGCGGGTGATCGCGCCGTTGTCGAAATGAACCGTCCAGGGAGTTTTTTCCAGACGGAGCGTGAGCGTGGTCGTGAGGTTTCCCTCCGCGCCCGCCTGCTTGTATTGCGCGTCGGCATTGGCGCTCGCGATGAGCGCCTCCATGTGCGCGCGCGAGAACAGCGGATGGCCGCCGCTTTTCGGCGCGGCCTTGCCCGGCTTCGCCCGCGCGAGCGGCGCCGGCTCGTCCGGCAGCGCGCGATGATCGACCAGTACCTGGCATTGAACCGCTTCTTCGAGCAGGTCGGTCAGAAGAAAAGCTTCTTGTAAGTCCTTGCCGATCGCAACGGTGCCGTGGCCGCCGATAATCACGACCGGCGTCAGCCGCAGCTCCTCGACGAGCTCGGTCGGATCGGTCACCGTGGGCGTTTCCTGACGGACGATCGCAACCTCGCCGATGGTGTATTTCTCCTCGAAGCTTACGGGGACGAAGCTCTCGTGCGACAGCGAGAAGCCCAGCACCGTGGGCGGATGGGCGTGGATGACCGCCTGCGCGTCGGTGCCGCGATAGACCGCGAGGTGCATCGGCGTCTCGCTCGACGGCTGCTGCTTTTTTTTCACCGGCCGGCCGTCGAGATCGATCTCGACGAGGTTTTCCGGAGCAAGAAAGCCGAGCGGCGCGTGCTGGCCCGTGATCAACAGACGATTTTTCCCCAGCCGGCAGCTGATATTGCCGCCCCAACCGCTGATGAGCCGGCGCTCGAAGAGCAGTCTCCCCCAGCGGATGATCTCGCGCTCGAGCGCTTTCATCTTTCGCCCTTCTCCTTGAAAAGATCCCACGGGACGATTTCTTTTTCCACCGGATAAATTCCGACCCCGGCGCCGCCGATGCGCTCGCCCATGAACGTTGCGACGTCGCGATCGGTTGGAGTTGCCGAAGCCGGCCCCGCGGCCATCAACTTGACCCCGATGCCGTGGGCCCGCGCCAGCAACACGGCAAGCAGCGAGCCGCAGATTCCCACCGGACCCTTCTCGGCGAAGTCGGTATAAAAAAGGTAGACGCGCCGGATGAGCCCTTGAGCGAAGAACGTCCCCATCATGTTGTCGGAGATGAACTTCAGCGGGACATTTTCCGCGCCGAGTCCCTTGACGACCGTGTTGAGTCCCCACATCTCCGGGCGCATCTCCGGCACCAGAATGTATTCGGCATCGTCGCCTCTGAGAGCATGACCCAAGAAGCTGTAGCCGGAGCGCTCGGGTATTCCGTAGATCAATAGATAATTCGGCGCGGCTTTTTTCGCGCCGGCCGCCGCCGAAGCTTCCGGCTGATATTTTTCTCTGAAGGTCTCGGGCGTATGGGCGCCGTCGAAGCCGATCAGCCGCGAGACAAGCGCCGCAGGGGTCACGTCGAACGCCGGATAGCGGCCGGCGATCGCGTTTTCCTGGAGCGCGCGTCCCTGTAACTGAAACAGCTCGCCCGCCGGCCGCTCCTCGATCTCGACGCCGGCGCCGCTCTGGAGTTTGCCCGGATCCTGGACCAGGACATAAAACGGAACGCCGTATTCCTTGGCGACCACCGCGATCGGATAGGTCCCGACCTTATTGATGATGTCGCCGTTGCGCGCCGCGCGGTCCGCGCCCACGAGCACGGCGTTGACTTTACCGGCGGCGATGACCTGAGCGACGGCGCAATCGGGGATCACTTCCACTTCGACCCCGGCCGCCGCAAGCTCCCATGCAGTTAAGCGCGATCCCTGGAGATAGGGCCGCGTCTCCGTGGCGATCACGCGCAATTTTTTTCCCAGCGCCCGGCACCCATGGGCCACGGCGACAAGCTCGCCGCTGACGTTGCAGTGCGTCAGCAGCCGGCATGGATTGGGCAAAAGCTCCGCGGCCGTCCTGGCGCGTTGCATTCGGGCCTTGGCGATCCCGGCGATAAACTCGTGGATCTTTCCTTCGAACCAGCTCCCCGCCTCTTTGCCGCTCGGCAGATCGTCGTACCAGGCCTCGAAATATCCGGCGAGCGCTTTGAAGTCGAAGGTGGGCCGAGCTTCGATGAAGTCGTTCGCCAACTGGCCCAACCCCTCCTTGAGCGCGGCGCCGCTCTGTCCGCTCGGGCCGCGCGCGATGAGCGCCGCCGCGTAAAGAAACGTCAGCACCTGCCCGAAGGCACGCGTCTTCATGTCTTTGACCGCGCGGAGCGCCTGCGACACATCACCGACCTCGATGTACTCGCGCTTCCACGGCAGCAGGGTTTCGTCGAGAATCTTGAAGCGCCCTTCCTCCCACAAGACGGGCTGGAAGAGCGGGCTTTGTTTTGTTTGCATGTCAGGCCGTTAAAAAATGCTCGTAGTACCCGCCAGCCTGGGAGTCTCTCGAAGGGCCGATGCGTGGGACGAGGAGATGCAATCGTCGCTCGGAAAGGGTCCCAGCATGCTCGTTGAGCGTAACACAAACATATCGCATCGGCCCGGAGAGAGATTTCCAGGCTGGCGGTAACGATGAAACCTCGTTCATATCCGGTCAATCCATGAACTGGAGCGCTTTCAGCGCGACCTCGACCATCTTTTCTTCCGCTTTGAGAAAGATCGGCTCCCGAAAGCCGAACTTGCCGCACAGGCATTCGTCCGACACCGCGAGAATCGCGCCGGCCTTTTTGCCGCGCACCTGGGCGATCGTGAGAAACGCCGAGGTGACCATGTCGATGGCGGCGATCCCCTGCCGCTCCAAATCGCCGATCAGCTCGGGCGTCTCCTGAAAGAGCGCGTCGGTGGTGAAAACCGAGCCGAGATGGTAGCGGACGCCGGCGCTTTTGGCGGCCTGTTCGAGCGCGCGCACCACGCCGGCGTCGGCGATAGTGGAAAAATTTTTTGCCACGTAGTAGTCCGTCGTGCCCTCGCCGCGCCGCGCCCCGGTCACGATCACCAGATCGCCCACCTTGATCTTGTCTTGCAGCGAGCCGCAGGTCCCGATTCGAACCAACGTCTCGGCGCCGCCGGCGCAGAGGATTTCCGTCGTGATCGCGGTGTCCGGCGCGTAGCGCCCGCCGTTGCCGACGGTCACCGGCTTGCCGTCGTAGGCGCCGGTGTGCATCTCGTAATCGAGGAAGGAAAAATTTTTCTGCGGGTTTTCCAGCAGGCCCCGGATCATGTCGCTGCGCTCTTTCGGACCCGGAATCAAAGCGAAGCGGCCCAGAGAGTCGGATTTAAGCCCGAGCATCGCCAGCATCCGGGCGGGAGTGAAGTGGGGTTCCTTGATCATTCTTAAACGGCTTGAGAAACGAATTCGAGCAAGTCTTGAGTCGGGAGCGTTTCCGCGGCGAGAGCGAAGCTGCGCCGGCAGACGGCGCTGGTCGTGACCAGCAACTCGGCGCCGCACTCTTTGGCTTCGCGCAGCCGGTCCTCGGCGTTCCACTGGGCCAGCTCCGGAAACGCCTCGGGCACGCCGCCGCCCCCGCCACAGCACCAGGCCCAACGGCGATTGCGCGGCATTTCCACCAGCTCGATACCCGGAATCGCGCGGAGAATATTTCGCGGCGGCTCATAGACGCCCGAGCCTCGGCCGAGATGACAGGGATCGTGGTAGGTGATTTTTTTCGCGATCGTTTTGCTGAAGCGGAGCCGCCCGTCCCGGACCAGCTGGTCGAGATATTCCACGGCGTGGAGCACGGTGACGTCCGGCATCTCTTCCTTGGGATACTCGCCCCAGATCCGGCGGCAACTGCCGCAGGCGGTGACGACCGTACGAATGCCCGCGCCCTCGATGGTTTTTAGATTCTCCCCTTCCAAGCGAGCGTATTCGGCGCGAAAGCCGAGATCGCGCGCGTAGAGGCCGCAGCACCTTTCGCGCTCGCCGAGGACGACGAAATCTTCTCCCGCGTGCTGCATGAGCTTGGCCAGAGCGATCGCGCCCGCGCGCCCGTGCGGCTGGTCGGCGGAGCAGCCGGCAAAAAGGAGGGTGGCGGCTTTTCCCGCTCCCAATTTTTTGACGCCGAGTCCATTGGCCCACGCGCCGCGTTTCTCTTTCGGCTGCGCCCAGGGGTTGTCGTGGCGCTTGAGTCCTTCGAGCAGCGGCCGATGGGCGTCGAGCGGGCCTTCTTTTTCGGCGATCTCTTCGCGCATCGCGACCGTGATGTCCCACGGACCGGCGCCGTCGTCGCGCACGCCGCAGATCTCCTGGCACATGAGACAGGTCGTGCAGGTATAGACGATTTCTTTCAGCTCGGGCGTGATCGCATCGAGGCCGTGAAAGACGCGCTGCGACATCAGCCAGCGCGACTTCGGCGTGAAGCGCTGGAAACGGTAGAACTCGTAGGGCGGGCATTTGGTTTTGAAGCCCGGCTCGTCTTCCATCGGATTGACCGGGCCATGGCCGTAGCAGGAGCCGCACAATACGCATCCCGAGCTGCGCCCTTCGACGTCTTTCGCATAAAGCCAGCGTTTCACCCGCTCGAGGCCGGAGGGCGTTTTGCTTTTGTCATCCATAAAATAGTTAAGACGTAAACTATATCCGGAAACTACAAGAGTCAACGTTTGACAGACATCTGAAATTTGAGATTTGAGATTTCGCGCGGAGCGAGGATCAAGCCGTCGAGGTGACGCGAATCAGCTTGCGCAAGAGCGCGGCAAGCTCCTTCTGTTGAGATTTGTTCAGGGGCGAGAAGAACTGGGAAATACTTTTCTCGAACAGAGGAATGGTGTTGCGATAGACCTTGAGACCTTTGTCGGTCAACGTGACGCGCACCACGCGCCGGTCGTGCGCGTCGCGCTCGCGGACGACTAGACGCTTCTCTTCCAGACGGTCGACGATGCCGGTCAAATTGCTCACGGTGACCATCATCTTCTCGCCGATCTCGCTGAACGGCAAGCCGCCGGCGTAGCCGATCGTCGCCAGAACGTAAAACTGCGGCGAGGTGAGATCGAGCCGCTCCAGATCGTCCTGCAGTTTCTTATTGGAGACGAGATTAAATCGTAGAAAGCGAACCCAAAGGCTCGTGGTGTAGCGGGAAAAAAACGGTCTCTTGCCTGGCACCACGAAAAAAAGTCTAGACTTACACCTGTTAAAAAGCAACCTGTTTGATTGACGAAACCGAGCGGAAAATCTAGATTGACAGCGAGCGGGAAAATCCTATGAAACTTCACATTCTCGGCTGCGGCGACGCGTTCGGGAGCGGCGGCCGGAACACCAGCGGATATCTGATCGAGAGCGGAGAGCGACTCTTCCTCCTCGACTGCGGCCCGACGACCTTGCTCGCGATGAAGCGCGCCGGATTCAACCCCGAGCGGCTCGACGCGGTTTTTTTGAGTCATTTGCACGGCGATCATTGCGCCGGACTGCCGTTCTTCTTCACCGACTATCTCCATGAGCATCCGCGCCGGCGGCCGCTCCGCATCGCGGGGCCCGAGGGAACCGAAGAGCGCGTGCGCGGCCTGTTTCAATGGATGTTCGGCGAGCGCATGGAGGCGCGCGAGCTGCCGCCGAGCGAATTTTTTGTTCTCAAGCCCGGAGAAGAACAAGTCATCGACGGCATCCGGCTCTTGCCGTTTCGCGTGCCGCATCAGGTGCGCGACGTTTCGCTCGGCTTGAAGGTCGCCCACGCCGGCAAAACGCTCCTCTACTCCGGCGACTCGCCGTGGACCGAGGAATTCATAGTGCATGCGCGCGGCGCCGACCTTTTTTTATGCGAGTGCTGCTTCTTCGAGCGCGCCACCTCCGTGCACATGAATTACCGCGGGCTGGAAGAAAACCTCGAGCGGCTCGAATGCAAAGAGATCCTTCTCACCCACATGGGCGAAGAGATGCTGGCGCGCCGGGGGGACGTCAAGCTGCCGATGGCTGAAGATGGAATGGTGATCGAGCTGTGACTCGTGATGGGTCGATGAAGTTACCGGTTACTAGCCGGAGAAAGGTCTGCGACCAGAACCAGTCACGCGTAACCAATAACCGTCGCGAAGCGATCAGCTGGGATTATCTCCGGGGGTGCCCGCTCCCGCGGGAAGGACGATCGCCCGGAAGCCGCTCTTGGTTTCGATCTCGCGCGCGGCCTCCTGCGCCTCGACCAGATTCGCATAGGGGCCGACTCGCACCCGGTAGGTGGTTTCGCCGTTGGGAACGGGCGCGGGCTCGATCGAAGCTGGAATTCCGTTCGCCGCAATCAACCGTTGCAACGTGTCGGCGCGGTCGCGCTCGCGGAACGAGGCGATCTGGAGTATGTAGCCGCCGGATGATTGGAGCTTGCGCTGCTCATCGAGCGACAGCAGCACGGTGGGGGTCCGTTCTCCTTGTTTTGGAGGTTGGCCATTGCTGTGGGCCGCGTTCGCGGCGCCGGCGATTTTCAACGTCTCGTAGTTTTCCAAACCGTAGCCCAAGAGCTTGGTGCTGTCGCCCCAAAGGTCGCGCGATCCGAGCATTGCGATAATCACCGTCGCGCCGTGGCGCGCGGCGGCGCCGACGAAACACTTCTGCGCCGCCAGGGTATAGCCGGTTTTGCCGCCGAGCGCGCCGTCGAAATTCCACAGCATGCGGTTGTGACTCCGCACCATGATCGGGCGCGGCTTGGGATTGCGCCCGGCGGGCACCGAGCTCACGGAGCTCGCCCGGGTCAGAACGATTTCTCTAAAGGTCGGGTTTTTTAGCGCGTACTTGAAGATCAGCGCCAGATCGCGCACCGTCGAATAGTGCTCGGGCGCCGTCAGGCCGTGCGGATTGACGAAGTGGCTGTTGGTCGCGCCGATGTCGCGCGCTTTTTTCGTCATCATCTCGGAAAAGTGCTCGAGCGATCCGCCGATCCCCTCGGCCAGGACCATGCCCGCGTCGTTGGCGGAGGTGAGCAGCAGCGCGTAGAGCAGATCGTGGATGCTCATCTTTTGGCCGGGCTTGAGATAGAGTTTCGAGGACGGCACGCGGGTCGCGGTCTTGCTGACCGTCAGCATTTCCTTGAGCGGCCTGCCGCTCTCGAGAACGACGAGAGCGGTGACGACTTTGGTCGTGCTCGCCGGCGGGAGTTCCAGATCGGGCTCACGTTGGAATAGAATCTCGCCGGTGGCGGCATCCATGAGCAGAGCCGACCGCGCGCCGAGACCTTCCTCGGGGAACGCGGGCCAGGCCGCGGCGGAATCGAACGGGAGGAGATAAAAAACCAGGAGTAAGAGCTTGGCGAGATGTCCTCTATCCTTCAGGGCTGCTCATCCTCCTTGCAAACGGGATCATCACAGTAGGCGTGGAATATTGCCCGATTTCGCCATAAAGATTCCCGTTTATACCACAATTCCATCCGACGGACCAGTTGCGGCGCAAAGTGTCAGTGAAGCTGCTGTTGGATGCCCTCGATCGCCTCGCGCG
This sequence comes from Binatia bacterium, assembly GCA_036506735.1. Taxonomy (GTDB): domain Bacteria; phylum Desulfobacterota; class Binatia; order UBA9968; family UBA9968; genus JAJPJQ01. The sequence continues at coordinate 20,657 of DASXRG010000210.1, forward strand.
CCAACGTGTAGTCGGGCTGAATCGCCAACGCCTGCTCGAATTCTTCGAGCGCTTTTTTTAGCATGCCCTTGGCGAGATAGACTCGCCCGAGGTTGAAGTGGGCGTAATGATACGCCTCGTAGCGGCGGGCGCGCGTGGCGTTTTCCAGCCACGGGATCGCTTCGTCCACCTTGCCGAGCGTGATGAGGTAGGCGCCGATGTCGTTGTAGGGGTTGCCGAAGTCGGGATCGACCGCGATCGCCTTGTGGCATTCGGCGATCGCCGCCTCGTAGCGTCCCTGAAAGCTATAGGTCCAGCCGAGAAAAGTGTGGGCCTCGGCGGTCGGATAGCAAAGAATGGACTCGCGATAGAGGCCGATCGCCTCCTCCAATTTCCCCTCCATCTGGCGCCGGTAAGCCTCGTGAAAAAGGCTGACGGCTTTTTCCAGGCTCGCTTTATCGTCCATAGTCAACTTTTTTTCCCCGGCGCCGGCGGAGTTACACCGTGCTTTTTGAGTTCCCGCTCGGCCTGGCCGCGCTGATCCGCCTGTTGTCCTAGCGCTTCCCGGCGGATTCGGTCCTGGCACGGATCGCAGATCCCGCCCTTCAGCGGCGCGTCCTTGCCGCAGACCATGCAGTTTTTCTTCTCCCCCGCCATCGGCCTCTATTTTACCGGAATGAAATAATTTTCCAACAGGTTTATTCAACAGTCGTAGGGGCGGTTCGCGAACCGCCCCTCAGGCCGGCCTTCAATCGAGCAGTTTCACTTGCGCCGGATTTTCCAAAATCATCTCGAGGCCGTATTGCGGATGGTCTTTGATCTCGCCGGTCAGCTCGAGCTCTTTTCCCTCGAAGCTTTTGGGCGGAAGCTTCTTTTTCTCGAACAGATCCACCGCCGAAGCGAAAATCACCGCGGTGAACGAACCGCGGGACGGGCCGAAGTTGATGAAATAGGTGTTGCTTTTCTCCGATAGTCCGACGCGAAAGACCCGGCCGCGAATCTTTGCGCGGCTCCCCGCCAGGCTTTTGATCTTGTCGACTTCTCGCGCCTGAACCAGCGGCAGCTCCGCGGGCGGAGGCGCAGGCGCCGGCAGCGGAACGAAGGCGACCGGGTAGCCGTGATCTTCGGGGGACGAAGGCGCGCTCCAGCGCTGATAGAGAACGTGGACCAGAAGCCCCGCGGCGAACGCGGCCGCGACGAGAAGAAGTGTGACGGGCGGTAACCGCCCTTCGACTCCGCTCAGGGTGGGACTTCGAGTGAGCCTCGGTCGAACTCTGAGCTTGCCCTTCGACTTGCTCAGGGCCCTGAGTTTTATCGATGGGCCGAACCCGTTCACTTCTTCTTCTCCCAAAGGCGAAAGAATTCTTTTCGGTATTCGTCCGCGAGCGGGGCCGCGTCGCGGAAAAGCAGCAGGTTTTCATCGTTGGAGTTCTCCGCCGACACCGTCCAGTTATACGATCCGGTGAGCACCACTTTGCGGTCGATCACCGCGAACTTCTGATGCATGAGACCCGGCCCTTTTCCTTTATCGAGGCCGGCGACGCGCCGGATTGGAATCTTCTGCTGCTCTAAAAAAGATTTCTTCGAGCCGTCGTTGGTCGCGTCGAACTCCTGATCCACGACGACCTGGACTTTGACGCCGCGCTGGCTCGCCTTGACCAGCGCCCAGGCGATCTCGTCGTTGGTGAAAGCATACACCGCGACCAAAATTTCTTTTTGCGCCTGGGCGATCTCCCGGACGATGTGGCCGGAGCATTTTCCGTAGGGACTGAAGCAGGCCTGGACGGCCATGCCCGCCGAAATGGCGGAAGGAAGAAGCAAAAAACAAACCGTTACGAATAAGATTCCTGTTGCCTGTCGCCTTTTGCCTGTTGCCTTCATCTTTGGCATAGCTCGACGATCAGCCGCTCCATGACGATCCGCGGCGAATGTCCGCTCGATTTGAGGCGCAGGTCGGTATGATAGAGCAGCTCGAGGTCCCGCGCGAGTTCCCTGGCGGTAAAGTTCTCCGCGCTCTTGAAGCTCATGTAAATCCCGTACGGGTTGCCCGCGAACTGCCGCGATTCCTCGCGCAGCACCGCGCGCTGGAATTGCTCGTAGCTCATGCCGCTGCGCCACGCGCGGCCCGAATCGCCCTCCATCAATTGCCGCGCGATCAAGAGCCGGCGGATCTCGTTCGCGATCGGCCCCAACAGAGCCAAGGGATGGTTACCGCGAGACATCAGGCGGGCCAGTTGCCCGAGCGCAGCGAGCGAATCGCGCGACGCGAGCGCTTTGGTCAAATCGAATACCCAGCCTTCGCCTTGATCGAGCAGAATATCCTCGACGTCTCGGGCGCGGATCACGGGCTCGTTCCCGACGTAAAGCAACAGCTTCTCCAACTCCTGATGGACTGACCAGAGCTGCGTTCCGGCGCGGGCGAGAATCATCTCGCGGGCGCGCGGCTCGATCCGCTTGCCGGCTTCTTGAAGGCGCCGGTCGAGAAACTGCGCCAGCGCCGCCCGGTCGATCTTCCCGCTCTTGTCTTTTTCGACCGTAAGATCGAGCGCCGCGCCGCTCTCGATAAATTTTTTGTAAGCGCGCGTGCGGCGGTCGACGTGCGAGGCGGCGATCAAGAGCAGGCCCCACGGGGGAAGGCCGTGTTCGATCAACTCCATCAGCCGCTCCGCTTCGCCGCCGCGGCCCTGCCGCAACGAAAAATTCTGGCCGCGGCAGTACGCGGCCAACTCTCCGGTTTCTTTTCCGCCGTCGCCGAGCAGCGCGGCGATCTCGGCCGCGCAGGAGCCCGCCTCGAGGCGGTCCCATCGTTCCTGACTCCAGCCTTCCAAATTGAGCAGATCGGACAGAATGCGCACCGCCTCGTCTTTCTTATTTTCGCTCCACAGACGCAGGATTTTTTCGGCCATCTCGCCTTTATTCTCGGCCGACGCGAAATACGGCGCGTTCTCGATCCATACCGTCTTGGTGCCGGACAAGAACGGCGGCGTCATCAACGACGCCTCGATCTGGTCCCACGGCACGGTTCGTCCGTCGAACCGCTCGAGGTTGAAATCCCGATTTTCCGCGGGGACGAGCAGATCGACGATCGCCTGCGTCGCCGCGCGCACCTGGAAGTCATCGCCGTGGAGCAGCAACAACGCCGGCGACTTGCCTTTACGGATGTCGGCGAGAATGGATTCCAGATTGGTCTTCACCACTCAATCCTCGGTCCTGAGCAACTCAGCGCTAATTTTTCGGCACCCACATCCGGCTCTTCTCGCTCCAGACATAATCCGACTTCCAGACTTTTAGGCCGATGGTAAAGTCGCCGCCCGATTTGGTGACGAAGACTTTTTCATTGGAATGGGGGATGTCCACGCGCGCGATCAGATAGATTTTCTTGGCGATCCCTTTGTTGACCAGGATGCGGTCGCCGACCTGCATCGCGGCGCGCGATTCTCTCTTGGGTCTCATAGCCGAAAATTAACATCGCCCCGCGGCGCGCGCAAATGGCCGGTTACAGGCCCAACTCCTTCTGGACCTCGCGCAACAGGGAAAAATCCCTGAATTGCGCCAGGGGAATTTTCTTGTCCGACTTGAGCTCCTTGAGCCGCGCGTCGACCGCAAACTGATAGGTCGCATCGCTGGTCGCGCCGTCGGGGCTGAACGAAGGAACGACGAGATCGTAAGACTCGCTCGCGACCTCTTTTGTCTGCTGCAGCCATTGCACCATGATGGGAACGACTTCCTCCTTGCGCTCGCGGATGAAACGCAGCGCGCGCACCGTGGCGCGCACGACCTTTTTGGCCTGGTCGCGGTTTTCTTTAAGCCGCGCTTCGGTGATCGAGATGCCGGCGATCGGACTGCCGATCTTCAAGTCTTTCGGGCCGCCGAGGACGTTGTAGCCTTCCTTTTGCAGACGAACGGGGCCCGGCGGCGAGACGCAGATCGCATCCACCAACCCCTTTTTCAACATCTCGGCGCGCACCGGCTCGTCCGCGCCGAGGGTAATGAACTGGACCTCCCTCGGGTCCAGACCCTTGGCTTGGATAATCGCCTCGGCCGCCAGATAATCCGAGCCGCCGATCCGCTGCGTCCCGACTCGCTTGCCGCGCAGATCGGCGACCGTCTTGATCTCCGGCCGCGCGACCAGATGGTGCAGCGGCTTTTCCGTAAGCACGGCGAGTTGCTTGAACGGCATGCCCTGAATCGCCGCCGTCAGGATATTCCCGAAGGTGAGGGTGTACTGGATATCGCCGTTCATCATGGCGGGCACCGCGATTTGACTTCTCATTTGGACCAACACCGGCTCCAGCCCTTCGTCCTTGAAATAACCTTTCACCACCGCCACCTGGGCGGGCAGAAAGGCGTAGGTGCGGCTGGAATAGGAGATGAGTACTTTATCCGCCGCGTAAAGCGATCCCGCCATTGGCCAACAGAGCATCACCGCCGCGAGAATGATCTCTTTGCGATTCAACACACCGCCCTTCCCTTTTTCGATTTGTCCGGCAAGGGTATCACGAAGCGCGGGCGTGGCCAACTTTTTTTCTGCAACGAGGGGCAATAACGGTCTGCCGGGGAGTTTCTCGAAGGACCGATGCGTGAGACGAGGAGCATCCGGCGTAGTAAAAAACCACCGCCAGCGCTATCGTTCAGCGTAATACAGGTTGTATCGCATCGGGCCGGAGAGAGACTTCCCGGC
>DASXRG010000211.1:0-21417 GCA_036506735.1 Binatia bacterium
GTCACCGTTCCGCCCGCTTCGCGGACGATCAGAATTCCCGCCGCCGTGTCCCAGGGATTGAGCTTCAGCTCCCAAAAACCGTCCAGCCGGCCGCAGGCGAGATAGCACAGGTCGAGCGCCGCCGCGCCGGCGCGGCGGATGCCCTGGCTGCGCTTCATGAACGCCCGGAAAAAGTTCAGATAGAAATCGACATTCTCACGGTGATCGTATGGAAAGCCGGTGGCGAGCAGCGACTTGTCGAGCTCGGCGATTTCGGAGGTCTTGATCGACTCGCCGTTGAGCAGCGCGCCTTCACCTTTAATCGCGCTGAAGCCTTCTTCGCGCAGCGGATCGTACACGACGCCGAGAACGACCTCTCCTTCGTGCTCCAACGCGATCGAAACGGCGAACTGGGGATAGGAATGCGCGAAGTTAGTTGTGCCGTCGAGCGGATCGATGATCCATCGGTAGGCGCTGTCGGGCGAAACGATCGCCGTCTCTTCCTCGGCGAGAATCGAGTGGTCGGGAAAGTTCTTCAGGAGTAGATCGACGATTTTTGCCTCGGCCTGCCGGTCGGTGGCGGTCACGAGGTTGATGGTCGATTTGTAATGGACCTCTTTGGCCCGTTGCCAGTTTTCGCCGATGAGTCCGCCGGCGAGCCGGGCTGCCCGCCATGCGACCGAAAGGAATTTTTCCGTAGCCTTCTTTGTGCTTTCCATGCCGGATACCCTATGTTACCTAAAGAACCATGAGGATTCGAGCGCCCGCGAAGATAAATTTATCTTTGCGGGTCGTGGGGAAGCGGCGCGACGGTTACCATCTGTTGGATACCGTCATGGTTCCGGTAAGTTTGTACGACGAAATCGAGATCAGTAGACAAAAATCGAACCGGCATCGAAAAGGCCTCACCGTAACCTGCGACCACCCGCTGGTGCCGTCGGGAAAGCGAAATCTCGCCTATCAGGCGGCGGCGCTCGTGCTCGGAAAACGCGCGCAGCGCGAGCCGGTCCACATTCATATCGATAAAAAAATTCCGGTCGGCGCGGGGCTCGGCGGCGGCAGCAGCGACGCGGCGGCGACTTTGCTTGGTCTCAACCGACTGTTCCATCTTAAAAAACCCCGGCGCGAGCTGCTTGCCATGGCGGCCTCGTTAGGCGCCGACGTGCCGTTTTTTATCCGCGGCCATCCGGCAAGAGCCAGGGGAATCGGCGATGAGATTAAGCCGCTGCGTTCTTTTCGCCCGCTCTGGATCATCATTTTATACCCCGGCTTTGCGGTCTCGACGGCATGGACGTACCGAAATCTCAAGTTGACAAAAGATATTGAAAATACTAGCCTTAATTTTGTGCTGCGCGCTCGTGCAAGGCTGGCGCGCGAGTTGGTCAATGACCTGGAAAAAGCTGTTTTTCGCCGCTACCCGCAAGTCGCCTCTCTCAAAAAGAAGCTGGTCCAGGAAGGCGCCGCGGGAGCGCTGATGTCGGGAAGCGGGTCATCGGTCTTTGGAATTTTCTTGGACGGAGACAGGGCCAGAAAAGCGTTTCTCCGTTTACGCAAGGAGGATGGAATTCAAGCGTATCTAGTGCGATCGTTGAGCTAAGACAGAAGGCCTAACATACAACTCGCTGAGCACCCTGCCAGGCTTGACGCAAAGGGGGTCCCTATGGACATTACGGAAGTTAGGGTCTTTCCTGTCAACGAAGAAAAGCTCAGGGCTTACGTGACGATTACGTTTGACCAGTGCTTTGTCATCAGGGATCTCAAGATTATCCAGGGTGCAACCGGGTTGTTTGTCTCCATGCCCAGCAAGAAGCGCAAAGACGGCACGTACAGAGATATCGCCCATCCCATCAACAACGAGACCCGCAGAATGATCGAGGAAAAAATCATCGCCGAATATCACAAGGTGGTCGCCGAAGGCGGCGGTCAGCGGGCGCTAGGCGGTCAATGAGGTGAGTTCCTCAAAGGGCGCGTGAGCTTCTTTGGGGAGTTCGGGGTTGGGCGGTCGCCAAGTGGTAAGGCCCCGGACTTTGGATCCGGTATCGAAGGTTCGAATCCTTCCCGCCCAGCCAGTTTTTTGAGATGATCGAGATGCCGGAGTTGCGTTGAGCCTCCGGCTGTTCTATTTTCCAGGGATTCATTTAAACCATGAGCCAGCATCAAGACGAACTCAAAATTTTCGCCGGCAATTCGAACCTGCCCCTCGCGCAGGAGATCTGCCAGCACCTGAAGATTCCTCTCGGGCAGGCGACGGTGGAGACGTTCAGCGACGGCGAAACCAAGGTCGAGGTCAAGGAGAACGTGCGCGGCGGCGACGTGTTCGTGATCCAATCCACCTCCGCGCCCGGGAACGACAACCTGATGGAGTTGTTGTTGCTCCTCGATGCCTTCAAGCGCGCCTCGGCGAAAAGAATCACCGCGGTCATTCCTTACTATGGTTACGCCAGGCAAGACCGCAAAGTGGCGCCGCGGGTCCCGATCAGCGCGAAGTTGGTGGCCGACCTGATCACGACCGCCGGCGCGTCGCGGATTCTCACCATGGACCTCCACTCGGGACAGATCCAGGGATTTTTCAATATCCCGGTGGACAATCTCTACGCGACGCCGGTGCTATTGCAATACGTGAAGCAGCGGCTGAATCACAGCGAGGTGACGATCGTTTCGCCGGACGCCGGCGGAGTGGAGCGCGCGCGCGACTTCGCGACGCGGCTCGACGCCTCGCTGGCGATCATCGATAAGCGGCGGTCCGGCCCCAACGTCGTCGCCGAGATGAACATCATCGGCGAAGTCCATGGGCAGATCGCGGTGCTGCTCGACGATATGGTGGACACGGCCGGGACCTTGACGATGGCCGCCGCGGCCCTCAAGCGCGAAGGAGCGCGAAAGATTCTCGCGTGCTGCACGCATGCGGTTTTGTCCGGCCCGGCGATCGATAAGATCAACGAGTCGCCGCTCGAGGAGCTGATCGCGACCAACTCGGTTCCGCTCAGTTCTCAAGCCGAGGGCTGCAAGAAGATCAAAGTCCTTTCGGTCGCCCACCTGATCGGCGAAGCAGTGCGCCGCACACACGAGGAGCGGTCGATCAGCTCGCTGTTCGACTGAGCCGTCAGAAATTCTATAGGAGGTAAGGTTCATTGGAAACCGTAGAGATACAAATCGAGCCGCGCGAGACCGGGCCCAAAGGAACGGCCAAGCGCATTCGCCGCGAAGGCAAGCTGCCGGGCGTTTTTTACGGCCCGAAGGCGCAAACCGTGCCGCTGAAGGTCGACCGCAAGGAGTTTCTCACCCGGGTCGCCGACCTGGAAGGCTCCCATTTAATCCGCATCAAGTCGGCGTCGCCGCTGCTCGCCGATAAAGTCGCCTTGGTAAAGGAGTTGCAGTTTCATCCGGTGACCGGCGAGGTCATCCATGCGGATTTTTACGAGGTCGATCTGACCGCCCGGATTCAAGTCAAGGTGCCGCTCCACTTCATCGGCAAGGCGGCCGGCGTCGTGCGCGGCGGCATTCTCCAGCCGGTCGTGCGCGAAGTCGAAGTCGAATGCTTGCCCATGGACATTCCGGAGTTCTTCAACGTCGAGGTCTCGGAGCTCGACATCGGCGATTCACTGCACGTGACCGAGTTGAGCATGCCGGAAGGCGTGACCGCCGTGTCCGAGCCCGACTTGACGCTCGTTACCGTCGTGCCGCCGAGCATCGAAGAGGCGCCGACTCCCGCTGAAGCGCCGGTTGCTGCGGTGGAAGGTGCGGAAGCAGCCCCTGAGGCCGTCCCCGAAGGGGAAAAGAAAGAGGGAGAAGGCGAGGAGAAGGAGAAGGAAAAGAAGTAGCCGGTTCTGTTTACGACGCGAAACTTCGAGGCAATATGGAAACCGGTAGGCAGAAGGCAGTAAGCAGTAAGCAGCAAAACCGACGTACCCACCTGCTTACAGCCTAATGCTTATTGCTTTCTGGATGGTTTGAGTGAAGGTCATCGTCGGGCTGGGAAACCCCGGGAAAAAATACGAACGGACCCGACACAATTTGGGTTTTCGGGTGGTGGATCGCATCGCCGCAAAAAACCGCGTCGACGTCGGTAAAGAAAAATACGACTCTTTGATCGGCGAATGGAACAGGGACGGACAGAAGGTGCTCCTGGTGAAGCCCCAAACGTACATGAATCGCTCCGGCGACGCCCTCGGCAACCTCGTGCGTTACCTTCCGCTCGAAGGTGAAGACCTTCTTGTGATACACGACGATCTCGATCTTCCGTTCGGACGCATCCGCATCCGAAAGCAGGGAAGCTCGGGCGGCAATCGCGGCATGCGGTCGGTCCTGGAAGCGTTGGGCGACAGGGGTTTTATCCGCTTGCGGATAGGTATCGGGCGTCCGCCGCCAGGCGTGGATCCGGCAGACTACGTCCTGCAACGCTTCTCGCCGGAAGAAGCCGCGCAGATTGACGAGATGGTATCGACCGCGTCGGAGGCGGTCGGATGCATTTTGGACGAAGGCGCGCACCGCGCGATGGGGAAGTATAACCGCGCCAATTTGTCCGGCAGCGAATTGTAAAGCATTGGACCATGTGATAAGCCTCAATGGTTATTTTGAGGGAGATTAAAAGATCGTGACACTCTACGAAACCATGTTCATTCTCCATCCCGAAAGGGGCGGAGCGGTGAAGGAGCATATCGAGAGATTGAAGAAGATCGTCGAAGAACGGGGCGGCACGGTCGCTCACTTGGAAGAATGGGGCTTGAGGGATCTCGCCTATCGAATTCAGAAGCAAATGAAAGGCTACTACACGCTGCTCCAGTATCGCTCCACCGCACGAGTGGTGGAAGAGTTGGAGCGGACGTTGAAACTGAGCGACGGCGTGCTGCGCTATCTCACGATACGGGTCGATGAAAGCGCGCAGGCGGCGCCGCCAGCCGCCCCAAAGAAGCTCTCCGGAGAATCCGGCAAGAGTGAGGAGGACGTGGCGAAGGCCGAGCCGCAAGCTTAACCTGCCGCGACGGCGGGATAGAGCGTCCCATGGGGGAGTACAACAAGGTTATCCTGCTGGGCAACCTGACTCGCGATCCCGATCTCCGTTATACCCCCGCGGGACTGGCGGTCTGCGAGTTTCCCCTGGCGGTGCCCCATAAATATCGGGTCCATGAAGAGCTTAAAGAAGACGTCTGTTACGTCGATATCGTGGTTTTTGGCCGGGTCGCGGAGCGGATCAAGGAGCATCTTCACAAAGGGTCGCGTGTCCTGGCGGACGGGCGCTTGACGCAGAGACGCTGGGAGACGGCTGGGGGACAGAAGAGAAGCAAATATGAGGTCGTCGCGACAACGATCCAGTTCATCGATGTGGCGAGCGGCCCGGCATCGGGACAGGAGGAAGATCTCCCGATTTAAACGCGCAAGGTGGAAATAAAAAATGGCCCAAACAGCTCCCTATCCAAGACAGGTCCGCGAGCGGACGGATGAAGAAAAAGGCGGCGGCCGCCGCCGGCCGATGATGCGGCGCAAGGTGTGCCGATTTTGCGCCGACAAGCAGATCCGGATCGACTACAAGGATATCAGGCTCTTGACTCAATTCATCACCGAAAGAGGCAAGATCACGCCCAGCCGGATTACCGGCACCTGCGCGCATCACCAGCGACTCCTGACGGTCGCGATCAAGCGCGCGCGAAGCGTCGCTCTTTTACCTTTCACCACCGTCAAAAACTGAGCCGGGTTTAAGCCCTGCGGTTCTCTATGAGCTGGCTCCCAGTCGCCAAAAGTTTCGTGCTGGCTTTAGCCTCCACGGTTTTGCTGTCGCTTTTCGGGGCGGCGATTCCAGTGGCGGGGCTCCTGTTGATGCCGCTGGCGCCGCAGCCGGTGCTCACTTTCGGCTTGCGCCACGGCAGAATCAAGGCCGCGGGGGTTCTTTTTCTGGCGACGGCGTGGATCACGTATCTCGGCGGGCGCGAGCTCGGCCTCGGTTACTTTCTCCTGGCGCTGATGGTGGTCTTGCTCTTTTTGAGCCTCGGGCGCGAGTGGTCGATCGAGCGCGTGGTCGCGAGCACTGCGGCTGGAATGCTCGCGGCTCTCGCCGCCGCTCTTTTCTGGCTTTTTGGCTCGCTGTCCGAGATCCAGCAAGGCGTGCGGGCGGCGCTCACGGAAAATGTGGACGCTTCGCTCGACCTCTACGATCAAATCGGGTTTTCTTCCCAGGGCGTGGCGCTTTTGCGTGAAAGCGCACCCCAGATCATCGAGACGGTCCTTAAAATTTTGCCGGCCATCGCCTTTGCCGGTTTTGTGACCGTGGTGCTGGTCAACCTGTTTTTTCTCGTGCGCCGCTTCCCGGAACGCCATTCGTTCTTGAGCGCCGGCGCGGACCTCAAGGAGTGGCGCGCGCCGGAGTTTCTCATCTGGTTTTTTATCTTGGCGGGGTTCGCTCTGTTTGTTCCGGGCGCCGAGGCGGTCAAGATCTGGGTGTTGAATGTTTTTCTGGTGATCGTGCTTTTTTATTTCTTTCACGGACTCTCGATCGTGGCTTACTATTTCCATCACAAACACATTCCCTACTTCTTGCGCAGTCTGGTTTATTTGTTGATCGTGTTCGAACAGCTTTGTACGCTTTTGGTGGTGGTGTTGGGTCTCTTCGACTTGTGGGGCGATTTTCGCCGCTTGAACAAAAAGGATTTGAGCGCCGACCGGGTATCTTGAAGCAGGACTGGAGTACGAGTGCGCAGTGCTGAGTTAAGACGGCTCGGTGCTCGACGCGGTCCTGAGTTCGGAGGGATAACGAAATGGAAGTGATCTTAAAAGAGGACCTGCCGAATCTCGGCAAGATGGGCGAAGTGGTGCGGGTGCGGGACGGCTACGCGCGCAATTATCTTCTGCCGCGCGGGCTGGTCCTCGTCGCCAATAAAAAAAATCTGAAGACCTTTGAGCACCAGAAGCGCGTGGTCGCGTCACAGAAAGACCGGGTTTCGAAGCAGGCACAGACATTGGCCGATAAGCTGTCTCAGGTCTCGCTGGTGATAGCCGCCCGGAGCGGAGAAGAGGGAAAACTTTTCGGCTCGGTGACCAACATCGATATCGAGAAGGCGCTCAGAGCGAAAGGCGTCGAAGTCGAGCGGCGCAGAATCCATCTGAGCGAGCCGATCAAGATGGTGGGCGATTACGAAGTGCCGGTCCGGCTGACCGCTGAAGTGACCGCCAACGTGAAGGTCTCGGTCGTTTCCGAAGAAAAAAATAAGTTTGCTGTGGACACGGCGAAGAAATAGCGGCGGCGGTCACGGCTTAACATCCTCGTGAAAATTTTCGTAGGCATCGAACAGGTAGAGCGCGAACGGCGGCCACCAGATAAAATCATTCGTGGCCACGAGCAAAATCGTATCGACCGGCCATTCCCGTTGGACAATCAGGTAGAGCCAACCCAGCGGGCCGAGGACTTTTCCCGTAAGACCGACCGCGGCAATGAGCCAGCCGCGCTCGGGCCGGCGCGCCACGTCGAGATACAAAATTCCATAAAGGGCGACGATCATTCCGAGACAGGCAAAGATCTCCGGATAACGCGCCGGCTCCATCCGCGCCCAATGAAACAGCCACTGGGGGTAGAGCGCCGACCCAATTCCCCACGCCAGGTTGTAGATGCCCGCCGCGATAAACGTAACTCGATGCAACCGTCTGCGCTTCAGGTCCGCCACGGCCAGCCGCCTCCCGGTAGCCCGAGCGCCGCATAGAGATCCCGCAGTCCCGACGCAAACACCCCGAGCGCCATCGTGCCGAGAGCGATACGGACCCACTCTGGGGTTGCAGCGGGTTCGAAGGCCAGAGCCGTCGCGCCGTTCCACCATGAGCCGAGGGTCGGTCCAAGGCCGGCCAACATCGCGCCGTAGATGATTCCCATGACGGCATGGGTCACGCGCTCTCCGGCGTAGACGTCGCCGAGTTGCTTGCGCACCGCGATCTCAACGACGAAGTCCCAGAGCGTGAGAATAATCTCAGCCGAGATCACGCCGACGAGAACAAAGGTCCACGCGCCTTTCCAGGCGAGCCACGGCAAGGCGCCGAACAAAACCGCGTAAAAGAAATCCCGGGCCGCATGGATAAACAACTCCGGCGCCGCTTGCCGGCCGCGCGCCGGAAGGCGCGCCTTCCATTCATGGTAGTAGAGCGTGTCGAAAGCGCCGATGAGCCCCTGAACCGTCAGCATGTAAAGCGCGATCTTCACGTCGTCTGTCCTTCCCGGCGCAGCTTTCCCGCGTAAGCCACCAGCAGCCGGCCGCCGGGCGCTCTCAAGCACACGGCGATTTCGCTACAGAAAGGCGCTTGAGCCGCCGATTCGACCGCCGACACTTGCGGCGCCAGGAAGCGCGGCAAAGGCAGTGACAGTCCTAAGAGATGCATCCAGACTTTCTGTTGCGTGTAGCAGAGACGCTGACCATCGCGAATGATCCGAAACTCGAACTCCAAAAGTCCTGCCCGCTCCCGCAGCCTTCCGTCTCTGGCGCTCTGGAGACTGGACAACTTCCAAGCGCCGATTTTCCGGGACCACAGCTCGCGCTCAGGTCCGCCGGTGATCTCGAGCGTAGCCGGCGCCGTGCCGCCGGTAGCCGGGAGGCCGAATATTTTCCGGAAAATTCGCGCCAACCACGTATTTTCCACCTTCACGTTGAGGCTGCCGCGGAGACGGATTCGCCGCCCGGTAAAATGCGCCGCCTGAAGACCCGCCGGTAAAGCCGCCCATTCATCGCGCAACAGAAGGGGATACAGCCAGCTCGCGTCAGGGCTCATATTGCAGACGTACTCTAGCGCGACATTTCTCCCGCGGCAAATTTGCCTGTCTAGACTCAGAGGCTCAGCGCCACGCGAAAGCCGTAATCCGCATATTTGAAATTCGGATTCAGCGAGCTGCGCGCCGCGCAACGGCTGAATTTGATCCGATGGCGCCACGAGCCGCCGCGCGAGACCTTTCTTGCGCCGGAGACTGGGCCGAAAGGATTTTTCGGTGGTGATTTTTCATAATAGTTCGCCGCGTAAAAATCGCTGCACCATTCGTGTACGCTGGCGCTTATATCGTAAAGACCAAATCCGTTGGGCTCATTCATGCCGATCCTCTCGGGACCTCCTGATTCGACATCATGACCGGCGTAGCCTCTTTCTTCCGGCGGCACGTCGCCCCAGGGATATTTCCGGCCTTCGCTCCCGCCGCGGGCCGCGCGCTCCCACTCCGCCTCCGTCGGCAGGCGAAATTGTTTTCCGGTGCGGGCGCTGAGCCATCGACAGTAGGCCGCCGCTTCGTGCCAACTGACACCGACCACCGGCTTGTCCGGGTGCGAGAACATCGCTTCCGACCAATACGGCGGCTCCTCGTTGTCCGTCTCTTGCACGAACAGCCGGTATTCTCGGTTCGTCACGGGAAATTTTCCGATCATGAAACCGCTCACCCATACGCGGTGCGCGGGTTTTTCATTGTCCATGCCGTTTTCGCTACCCATGAGAAAATCGCCTTCCGGGATGAGAGTCGTCTCGGGAATGAATTCTTTTTTCTGAGCCGCCATGATAGAAACCGCAGTCAACACTCCCATACTCCATTTTGCTGCTTAAGACGAATGTCAATCGAAACAAAGAGTTCGGCAGATGCTGACGTCGGCCGCGGCAGGCTGCTGGTCTTGGCGACGGCGATTCTCTGGAGTCTGGCCGGAATTTTCATCAAGTCTCTCGACCTTCATCCGCTGGCGATTGTTTTTTATCGGAGTCTCTTCGCCGCGTTTTTTTTCCTGCCGCTGGTTAGAAAAAGCGGCAGGACGCTCAGTCTCCCGCTCGCAGTTTCCGCTCTGAGCTATACGGCGGCGATTAGCTCGTTCGTTTCGGCCAACAAGCTCACTACGGCGGCCAACGCGATCGTTCTTCAATACACGGCGCCGATCTTTGTGTTTATTTTCGCGCGCGTTTTGTTTCGCGAGAGTATTTCTCGGCTCAACCTGATCACGCTTCTGGCGGGCTCGTTGGGGGTGGGAATTATTTTTGCCGGCAGCGCCGGCCGCCCGGACATGGCGGGCGTCGGAGTCGCGGTCCTGAGCGGTCTCTTTTTCGCGATCTACATGACCAATCTTAGGTTCGTAGCAGCGGTCGATGCGCGCTATTTGACCCTGGCCAACAATCTCGCATGTTGCCTCGCCCTATTTCCCTGGGTGCACTCGCGGCTCGGCTTATCGCTTGCGAACACCGTAACCTTGGGCGCGATGGGCGTGATTCAGCTCGGCATTCCCTACTTTCTTTTTTGCAAAGGGCTGGAAAAGATTTCGCTTCAGGAGGCGTCGCTCATCCTGCTGGTCGAGCCGGTGTTGAATCCTATTTGGGTGACGCTCGCATTCGGGGAAATTCCCTCGCGCGCCACGTTGATGGGCGGCGGCGTTATCCTCTTAAGCCTGGCGCTCCGCTACGCCTGGCCGCGCACTCGAAGAAATTTTGAATGTTGAGTTTTGAATGATGAATTGAATTCAAAATTCAGCATTTATCGTATGCTGCCGCCGTGGCGGATTCTTTCCGTCTCTTCAGGCGCCATCTGCTTGATATCCTTGCGCAGCTCGTAATTGATGTGCTGGATCGCCTCGTGCGGTCCGGAGCGATTTCCCATCATCACCATCGGTCCGTCGCCGCTGTTTTCGAGCTGATAAAAAGATCCGCCGGTGATCAGCGCGGCCATGCCCGGCTTCATGACGGTCTTGCCGCCGTCGGGAAAATGCATCGTGCATTCGCCCTCGATCACGTAAAAAGTCTGGTCGGCGTTGTGGCAATGCATATCATCCTTGTCTCCCGGGTTGGGATAATAGTGCACCCAGGCGTGAAAACGCGGCGTGCTGAGCACGACCTTTCTTTGCTTGAGCTCATGTGCCAGCTTTACGGTATCGATGATTTCGATCGGCATAACCTCTCCTTCGAATTGGATCTTGTCGAGCGTAGCAATCTCGGTCGAGGGTGTCAAATCTCTTCGACAATCGCTTCACATCTTCGCGGATTTTGTGATAGGTTTTCGGCATCATGGGATGAAGGAGGGCGCATAGAATATGGACTGGGGAATGAAAAATAGACTGGCAAGGATCATCAAACCGGAGGACGGCCGGGCCGTGATGCTGGCGGTCGATCACGGCTATTTTTTGGGACCCACGAGCGGGTTGGAAGAGCCGGGCAAAACCATCGAGCCGCTGCTGCCTCATGCTGACTCCATCATGCTCACGCGAGGCGTGCTGCGAACTTCCGTCGATCCGAACGCGAACGTGCCCGTGGTGCTCAGGGTTTCCGGCGGCACGAGCATCCTTAAAGAGCTTTCCAACGAGGACATTACGGTGTCCATCGAAGACGCCGTTCGTCTGAACGTCTCGGCGATGGCGCTGTCGATCTTTGTCGGCTCGGAATTCGAAAAACAGACGCTCGTGAGTCTCGCCAAGCTCGTCGATGAAGGGCACAGGTGCGGCATTCCGGTTCTGGCCGTCACCGCGGTGGGCAAGGACATGGCGCGCGACGCGCGTTATCTGAGCCTCGCGTGCCGCATCGCCGCCGAGTTGGGCGCCCACGTCGTCAAAACGTATTATTGTGAAGACTTCGAAAGCGTCGTCGAGAGCTGCCCGATTCCGGTGATCGTCGCCGGCGGCAAGAAAACTCCGGAGATGGAAGCCTTGGAGCTTACCTTCAACTCCGTTCGCGGCGGCGCCGTCGGCGTCGACATGGGGCGAAATATTTTTCAGTCCGACAGCCCGGTCGGCATGATCCGCGCCGTGCGCGCCATCGTGCACGACAAAGCTGCCATCGCCGAAGCCTACAAAATCTACGAGTCTTCCAAGGGCGGGAAAGCCAAGCGCGCCGCCGGCTAAATCAGTTTCGGCTTCCGGTCGTTGTAGCCGCTTGCACAGATTGAAATGTCTTCAAACTCGGAATTCGGAACCCGGAACCCGAAACTCCACACTCAGCGTATGAAGGTCGCCATGTATTACAACAACCGGGACGTACGCCTCGAGGAGATGGCGGTGCCGTCGATCGGTCCCGGCGAGTTGTTGGTGCGCGTCAAAGCCAGCGGGATCTGCGGCACCGACGTGATGGAGTGGTATCGCATTCAAAAAGCGCCGGTCGTCTTGGGGCACGAAATCGCCGGCGAGATCGCCGCCGCCGGCGCGGGAGTCAAAGATTACCACGCCGGCGATCGCGTCTTTGTCTCGCACCACGTTCCCTGCATGAGCTGCCGTTATTGCATGAGCGGCCATCATTCGGTGTGCGATATGCTACGCCAGACGCATTTTGACCCGGGAGGTTTTGCCGAATACATCCGCGTGCCGAAGATTAACGTCGAGTTAGGCACGTTCCTCCTGCCCGCTGAGATCTCTTTCGAAGACGGCTCGTTCATCGAGCCCGTCGGCTGCGTCGTACGGGCGCAGAGATTTGCCCGCATGAATCCGGGCCGAAGCGTGCTCGTTGTCGGCAGCGGCAGCTCCGGCCTGCTGCACGTGCAGTTGGCCCGCGCGCTCGGCGCGTCTTTCATTGCGGCTACGGACGTCAACGACTTTCGACTGAAAGCGGCGCGCGAGTTGGGCGCCGACGTGATATTTCACGCCGCGGACGACGTGCCGCGCCGGTTGCGCGAGATCAACGACGGTCGCTTAGCCGATCTGGTCGTCGTCTGCACCGGCGCGACCGCGGCGGTGGAGCAAGCCTTGCGATCGGTCGAACGAGGCGGCACGATCCTTTTCTTCGCGCCGGCGGCGGCGGGCGTCGCCGTGCCGATTCCGCTTTACGAGTTGTGGCGCGATGAAATCACGATTACGACTTCCTACGCGGCAAGTCCCGGCGATATCACCGAGGCGATCGAGCTGATTCGCAGCCGGCGCGTGCGGGTGCGCGAGATGATCACGCACCGGTTGGGTTTGGCGGAGGCAGGGCTTGGCTTCGAGCTCGTGGCGCGCGCCAGCGATTCCATCAAAGTCATTATCGATCCCGCGAGACCCTGACCTCAAGTCACCCCGGTAAATCAGCCTCAATGCGGCAGGATTTTTTGACGCCGCATTTCGGCTCAAATGGCATGAAATTCGCCCCACTTTTCCACTCTTCGCTCGCCCTGTCCCTCTCTATCCATGGCTAGCCGCCTGGGGGTCAGAATAGCAAGTTTTGTCAACGATCATGTCGTAGAATGTGTCGCATTCCGCGCTAATCTCAGCTTGGCGCCAAAACGTTATCTGTAAAAACAACGGGTTAGAATGTTGGCCTATCCTGGCATACGGCTTGCTGACTTAGCCTGCCTTGTCGGAGGTAAGACCTATGAACGGCGAGCAAACCGAGCTCAGATTCCTCACTCTGGCGGAGGCGGCAACGATCCTTCAGGTCTCCAAGCGGACCATTCTGCGGATGATCCAAAAGAAGGACGTGCCGGCTTTGAAAGTCGGCGGTCAATGGCGGCTGCGTGAAAGCCAGTTGCGGAAATGGGCGGAACAAAAAGAAGAGTTTATTGGCGGGGTGTGATCCGGATGCCGATTTAAACCGGTGGATGGACGATAGGTAATTGCCGTCAATGATCGTCTGGGCTCAACGGTTTTCCCCTTATCAGCATCGGTCCAAGGAACTGAAACTTTATAAATTTATTGCGGTGACAGAGCCCAGAACAGGGCCGCGGATTTTTGCATGGCCGATTGCCTTACGGCTGATCTCGCGCACGGGATCAAGAGGTAACTGACGTGGCCATTTCGGACCGCATGGCGGAAGCCTTGAGAGAATCCTACCAAGGCTTAGAGAAAAAAATTACCGACCGGACGCGGGATCTCGCCGCGCTGTACGCGGCTCTGGCGCCGTTGGCTTCTTCCGATCCAGCACAATTGCTGCAGCAAATCGTGGAGCGTCTCAAAGAGGCGACCGGCGCGGATGCGGCTCTCATTCGTATCATCGATAAAAAGACCAAGTCCTTTCTCTCTCCTGCGCAGGTAGGGTTTCCTTCAAGTTTTTTGGAAGCCACCCAGAATCTCGACCCGAGTTCGGCCGCTCACTCGGCTTTCATATCGGGCGCGCCGGTCATCTCGGCGGATATTTCCACCGACGGCAGGCTCAAAAGTAAGAAACAATTTGAAGCCGGCTTCCGCTCCTGCGCCTTTTTACCTTTTAAAGTATCCGGAGAACTTCGCGGCATTCTCCATCTGGTCAGTCGCGAGATCGGTCACTTTAGCACCGATAAGACAGACCACCTGATGGCGATCGCCCGCCAGATGGGCGTGGCCATGGAGAACCGCGAGCTCCTCGAAGAGAGCCGAGAGCGGGCGGAGCAGCAGGCAAGCCTGGTCAAGTCGCTCAGCCTGCTGGTCAATGCGTCGCAGAAGCTGGTCGAACGCGTCGATATCGATACGCTGGCCCAAGATATCCTGGAAACCGTGGTGACCTCTTTCGGCATACGTCTCGCTTGGATCGGCAGCGCCGAGAGCGACGGTCGCGTGCGCCCGCTCTATTGGGCGGGAGACGTAGCCGAATATTTAAGACACGTAGAAATACGCTGGGACGATTCCTCGCTTGGACAAGGCCCCGCCGGACAGGCGATCCGCACGGGCCAGCCGGTGGTGATGGACGTTGCGACCGATCCGGGTTTTGCGCCTTGGCGTGATCCTGCTCTAGCCCACGGTTATCGTGAAGTCGCTGCGTTTCCCCTTATCCGCGGTGCCAAACCGTTCGGCCACTTGATTCTCTATAGCGCCCACAACGGTTTTTTCACTCCCGAGCGCGTGGAGTTGCTGCAGACCTACGCGAACATCGCCACCGGTGCCCTGGAGAGTGCCCGCCTGTTCGAAGAGACCAGACGACAAGCGGAAGAAAATGCGGCTCTGAACACGATTGCCACCGCCGTGAGCCAGTCCCTCGACGTGCAACAGATCCTCAACATCGCGATGGACAAGGTCCTGGAAGTGACGGGACGGGACCGCGGCTACATTCGGCTGAAAGATCCTGTTACCGGCGAGATCACGTTGGCCGCCCACAAAGGGATCTCGGCGAGATACGCCGACGTTCTCATTCATCACCGTACCGGCGGCGGCAAGACCGATCAGGTCTTTGCGACCGGGAAGGCTTTGATCCTCAACGATCTCAAGGAGACCCCGCTCAAGGGCGAAACGCGCCGCGAGGGACAGAACGTCATGGCGTGGATTCCGATCAACGCACGCGGCAATGTGGTGGGAATTCTCAACGTTGCCTCGACGCGGCAGGTTCCCTTCTCGACGCGCGAGGTGGAACTGCTCCAGGCGATCGGCAACGTCATCGGCGTCGCGCTCGAAAATGCCTGGCTCTACCAGGAGTCGCGGCAGCAGCAGGAGATGCAAAAACTCTTGAAGGAGTTGAGCCAGGACGCCACGTCGCTCGACATCAGCGTTTTGCTCAAGAAGGTAACGGATAAGGTCCGCGAGTTCTTCAAGGTCGATATCTCCGATATCCGGCTCATCGAGGACGACGGCATGCGGCGGCTCGTGGGCTCCTCCGGAATAGACTCCGAGCGGCTGTATAGGGTCGGATCCAACCGCGGCCGCACGGGATGGATTATCGACAACCGGCAACCGCTGATGATCGCCGATATCTCCAAAGAAACCGACATGCCGGCGGGAGAGACGGTTCGCGAGCTCGGCATCCGCGGTTATCTCGCCGTGCCGCTGTTCGCGCGCACCGGCGAGGTCATCGGCGTTCTCAGGGCACTCACGTATGATCCGAGAGAGTTCAGCCAATCCGAACTCGATCTCCTCCAGCAATTGGCGAACGGTATCGCCATTGCAATCGAGAACGCGCGCCTTTTCGAGGAAACGGAGGAGCGGGCGCACGAGCAGGCCGCATTGAGCGCCATTGCGACCGTGACCACCCAATCGCTTCAGATCTATGAACTACTGCAAATCGCCGTGGAAAAAGTGCTGGAGGTTACCGGGCGTGAAAGGGCTTACATAAGACTCAAGGATCCGCTATCCGGCGAAATCAGGCTCGCCGCGCATAAGAATATCTCTGAAGCGGCTAAGAACCTTCTCAAGCAGCGGACGCCGGGAGGGAAAAGTGATCAGGTCTTTGAGACCGGAGAGCCACTCATCGTCAATGATGCCGAAACGAGTGCCGTAAGGGATCGTGCGCGCGGGCAAGAGAGCAGAGCTATTGCGTGGATTCCTTTGAAGGCGCAAGGCAAGGTCATCGGACTGCTCAATATCGCTACCGACCGACCGGTGCCCTTTACGCCGCGCGAAGTCAATCTCTTACGGGCGATCGGAGACGTGATTGGGGTGGCGGTCGCGAATGCTTGGCTTTTCGAGGAGACCCAAAGGCAGGAGAAGATCCAGGAGTTATTGAAGGAACTGAGCCAGGATATCACCTCGCTCCACATCGACGTATTGTTCCAAAAGGTCACCGACAAAGTCCGAGAATTCTTCAAGGTCGACATCTCGGACATCCGCCTCTTGGAAGAAGGCGGGATCCGGCGGACGGTGGGTTCGTCAGGGGTAGCTTCACAGCGTTTGTATAAGTTGGGAACGGGCCGGGGACGATCGGGATGGATGCGAAAGAATCGTCGGCCGCTGATCATTCGCGATCTTAGAAAAGACGCTAGCATTCCGGCCGGAGAAACGACTAAAGAACTGGGCGTTCGGGGCTATGTCGCTGCGCCTCTCTTCTCGCGCAGCGGGGAGGTCATCGGAATTCTGCGGGCGCTGACGTATGAGCCGAGACAGTTCAGCCAGTCTGAAGTCGACCTCCTCCAGCAGTTGGCGAACGGGACCGCTATCGCCGCCGCGAATGCGCAGCTTTTCCAAGAGACGGAACAACGCGCTCGCGAGCAGGCTGCGTTGAACGCCATCGCTACCGCGACCAGCCAGTCACTACGTATCGACGAGGTGCTGCAAATCGCGCTGGACAAGGTCTTGGAGGTTACGGGGCATGAAAAAGGTTACATCCGGCTCAAGGATCCGGTGACCCAAGAGCTCAGACTCACCGCGCACCGTGGAATCTCCGAAAAGTACACTCAGATGCTGTTATTCCACCGCGCTCCCGGGGGGAAAAGCGATCAGGTCTTACAATCAGGAGAGCCGCTCATCATTAATAAGCCTGAAGAGGCCCTGCTTCGGGAGGAGACGCGTCGAGAAGGCAATAGTTCCATGGCCTGGATTCCTTTGAAGGCGCAAGGAAAGGTCCTGGGAATCCTCAATGTCTCCACGGCGCAGGCCGTGTCCTTCACCTCTCGAGAAGTGGATCTCCTGCAGGCTATAGGTAACGTCATCGGCGTGGCCGTGGAGAACGCCCGGCTCTTCGAAGAGTCACGCCGACAGGAAGCGATTCAAAAACTTCTAAAGGAGCTTAGCCAAGACATCACCTCTCTCGATATTGACGCCTTATTCAGCAAGGTCACGGATAAAGTCCGCGAGTTCTTCAAGGTCGACGTCTCGGACATCCGACTCCTGGAAGGCGGGCGCCGACGGACCGTGGGCTCGTCGGGAATAAAGTCGGATCGTTTGTATAAGTTGGGGATGAGCAGGGGGCGATCGGGGTGGATGCGGGAGAACCGTCGGGCGCTCGTCATCCCCGATCTTACAAAAAACACTAGCGGCGTTCCATCCGGAGAGACGACTAACGAACTCGGCATCCGCGGCTATCTCGCTGTGCCCCTCTTCTCGCGCAGTGGGGAGGTGATCGGAATCTTGAGGGCATTGACGTATGAGCCGCGCGAGTTCAGCCAGTCTGAGGTCGATCTCGTCCAGCAATTAGCCAACGGCACGGCCATCGCCCTCGCCAACGCCCGGCTGTTCGAGGAGACGCAGCAGCGCGCTGAGGAGCAGGCGGTCCTGAATGCAGTTGCCATGGCTACGAGCGAGTCGCTTCATTTGGACGAGCTCCTCCAGAAATCCTTAGACAGCGTGCTGTATGTCATGGGACGTGACCAAGGATACATCAGGCTTCAAGATCCGGTGACCGGCGAGCTCAGGCTTGTAGCCCACCAGGGAATTTCGCAAGAGTACATCGAAATTCTCTTGCATCGGCGGACTCCTGGCGGGAAGGGCGATCAAGTCCTTAAATCGGGTGAGGTGCTCGTCATCAATGATGTACAGGCAGCACCCCTGAAACAGGAGACCCGCAGTGAAGGAAGCCACGCGCTCATTTGGGTTCCATTGAAGGCGCGCGGAAAAGTAGTCGGTCTATTGAACATCTCTGCGAGCCGGCCGATTCCTTTCGCGCCTCGAGAAGTAGAACTCCTCCAGGCGATTGGGAACGTGATCGGGGTGGCGCTGGAGAACGCCCGGCTTTTTCAGGAGACCGAGCGCCGCCGGCGCGAAGCTGAAGAGCTAGCGCGAGTGGCCCAATCCCTTACAGAAACCCTGGATATGACCGCCGTCGGAGAACGGATTGCGACAAGCGTCCGGGAACTCTTCGACGTCAACGCCTCGACCTTGAGACTTCTCCAGCCCGATGGGTCGTTACGCACCCTGGCATCGACCGGCGAGGGTTTTGCCATAGATTCCGCGGGCGACGTATTGCTCGCCGGTATGGGGCTGGCAAGCCTGGCTGTGGCCGAGGGGAGACCGATCTGGTCCGCGGACGTGTTGAAAGAACCCAACATCCGTCTCACCGACGAGATGCGTGATTACCACCTCCGCTCGGGGAACTGCTCCATGATTGCGGTGCCGCTCCGCGCGCACGAAAGGATCATCGGCTCACTCGGCCTCGCGGACAAGACCGGGCGGATCTATTCCGACAGAGAAGTGGCGCTGGTGCAAACGTTTGCGGATCAAGCCGCTCTGGCGCTGGAGAACGCCCGGCTGTTCTTGGAGACCGAGCAGCGCGCCCAGGAACAGGCGGTCCTAAACGCCATTGCGATGGCGACCAGTAAAGCCCTTCACATCGACGAACTGCTTCAGGTCGCTTTAGACAAGGTCCTGGAAGTGACCGGGCGTGAACGCGGTTCCATCAGGCTCAAGGATCCGGTGACAGGGGAGATCGTGCTGGTCGCGCACCGAGGATTGTCGCCCGAAGAAATTGAAGGTCTCGCCCGCACGGTGTCCCGTCAAGCCACGGATCGAGTCTTCGAATCCGGGCAATCCTTGGTCATACACGATCGCCCGGAGCCCCGCGAATCTTCATCTCTCCTACCGCAAAGCCGTTCCGTGGCATGGGTTCCGATCAAAGCCGGAGAGAAGGTTGCGGGAGTTTTGTGTGTCTCCACTACCAAACCGGTTCCCTTTGACCAACACGAGGTGGATCTCCTACAGGCGATCGGGAGCGTGATCGGCGTAGCGTTGGAGAACGCCCGGCTCTTTCACGAGACCGAACAGAAAGCCAAGCACCTATCTACTCTCCATACCGTTGCGAGTACTGTGAGCGCTTCGTTGGATCTGGACCAGCTCGTAGCGAAGGCCTTGGACATTATTCTCGAGGTCACGGGGATGGATGCGGGCCATATCCGGCTTTTGGAAGGGGATCCCCCGCGGCTCCGTCTAAGGGTGCACAAAGGGGTTCCTCCGAATTTAGTGGAGAGACTGCAACGTCAGACGCGGGATGGTGGCAAGGCGGAGCAAGTCTTGACCAGTCGGCGTTCTCTGATCTTCGAAGCTCCTGACACTTCGGGCCCGGAAAGAGCTCCGCAGCTATTATCCATGGGGTTCACTACGGCCGTTTGGATTCCGATAACTTTAAGAGATAAGGCGCTTGGAATTATCAACATAGCAACGGCAGGAGGTAAGAGCTTCAACAAAAATCAGGTTGGCCTTCTCGAAGCCATCGGCGCCTCCCTCGGAGTGGCGTTGGACAACGCCCGGCTTTTCGAGGAGACGGAGCGCCGCGCGCGCGAGCAGGCCGCGCTCTATGCCGTGACCGCCGCAGTCAGCGGCTCTTTCGATATCGAGCAGATCTTGCTCAAGGGGCTCGATGCGGTGTTGGAAGTGACCAAGATGGAAGGCGGATACATCCAATTTCTCGATGGCACCCCGCCCCGACTCATCCTCAGGGTGCACCGCGGAATGTCTCAGTCTTTCGTTGCGAAAACCCGGAATGAAATTCGTGCCGGCGGCAAGACCGAGCAGATTATCGCAACGAAACAACCCGTGGTGCTGGAAGATATCTCTCCGGATCACGAGGGAAAATTCCAGGAGGAGAAAATCACCGCGGCCGCATGGGTGCCGATCACGTCGAAAGACAAAGTTATCGCCATTTTGGCTGTCAGCACCAAGACCAAGCGGACTTTTCCTCAGGCCCAACTTCCGCTGCTGATGTCGATCGGAAACGCCCTCGGCATGGCGCTGGAGAACGCCAAGCTCTTCCAACAAACCGAGCGCAACCTCGAACGCATACGGGCGCTGCGCGAGATCGATCAAGCCATCTCTTCGACGCTGGATCTGCGCAGAGTTTTGGATATCTTGCTCGAGAAAATCGATCTCTCCCTGCCCTACGCCACCGCTACAATACGGCTTTTCAACAAAGAAACCGGTAATCTGGAGCCGGTCGCCTGTCGCAATCTCGATGAAAAGGAGTGGAAGAGCTCGCAATGGGCCGGAGGGCGCGGGATTGCCAACGTGGTGTTTGAAACCAAGGCTCCTTTGATTATCCGCAACGCTCAGGCCGATTCGCGTGTGCTCGACGTCGAATTCTACCGTAAGCACAAGCTGACCTCTTATGTAGGAGTGCCGTTGGTCGTGAAAGACGAGACCCTCGGAGTGCTCGGTTTCTATACCAAAGAGGAACACGAATTCACCGGCGAGGAGGTCGACTTCCTCTCGACTCTCGCGGGACAGGCGGCCATCGCCATTCACAATTCACAGCTCTACGAGAATACGCGGTTGAGAGAAAAGCAACTGCAAGAAACCAACCGCATGTTGTCGGCGCTCCACGCGGTGGCGGCGGCCGTCAGCCAATCGGTGGACCTGGACCGGGTCCTTCAGGCGGCGATTGGGAAAATTACGGAGATATTCGGCTTTGATGCCACCCAAATCCATATTTACAGCGAGCGCACCGACGAGCTGCTTTTAAAGGCCGCCTTCGAGAAAGATCCCAACCGTTTCGCTTCTGTTCAGTCTGTTGGCCGGGGACAAGGTGTGATCGGTCGAGTGGCGGAATCTGGGAAACCGATAATCTTCGAAGATGTTCAGACTGATCCCTTATACCGCCGGCTCAGCCGGACTAAGACCTCGAGCCAAAGCGGCTATCGCCTATTCGCGGTGTTCCCCATCAGAGGCAAGCTCAGAAACTTGGGCACTCTAGCTTGCACGGGCATCGAGCCTCGGAAACTCAACTCGGGCGAGATTCAACTACTAGAAGCCATGGCGGACCAGATTGCCGTGGCGATAGAAAACGGCGAGCTTTACGTTCAACTAAAACAAAAAATCACCGAGCTGGAGGAAGCGAACAAGGTCAAGGACGAATTCTTGAGCGTCATGTCGCATGAGCTGCGCACGCCGCTGAACGTGATCATGGGCTACACGGCGATGATCAAAGACGAGATGCTGGGCGGCGTCAATT
>DASXRG010000212.1:0-29308 GCA_036506735.1 Binatia bacterium
CCGATGGCGGCGTCGTAGGCCTTGGCCGCCTGCGCCGGCGTGATGCGGAGATAATCGGTCATCATCGCCAGCGTCTCCGCGCGGTTCTCCTTCATGAAGCGCGTGCCGCGGAGGGTGGCGCGGACGACTTTTTTCACCTGCTCGCGCTCGCTCTGGAGCTTCTTATCAGTGAGGCCGATTCCCGAGAGCGGCAGATCGGTGATCTCCGAAAGGTTCAGAATCCGCCGCATTCCTTCCTCCTCCGCCTTGACCGCGAACGCCACGTCGATGGCCGTCGCGTCAATCGCGCCAGCTTTCATAGCGGCGAGCCGCACCGGGCTTTCGCCGCTGACGATTATTTTGACGTCTTTGTCCGGATCGAGGCCGAAATGCCGCACGGTCACGCGCGCCAGATAATCCACCGTGCCGGCGAACGAATCGACGCCGATCGTCTTGCCTCTGACATCCTTCCCCGACTTGATGTCCCCGCGCACGATGAAAACGTGCAGCGGCCTGGACGCCATGCCGGCGACGACTTTGACCGGAACTCCGGTCACGGCCGCGCGCAACGTCGAACCCCACGCGAGCAGGTAGTCGATGTCGCCGGAAACCAGCGCTTTCACGCCGATCGCCGGCTGCATCTGGACTTTGTCCGCATTCAACCCTTCATCTTTAAAAAATCCTTTGCGCAGTGCCACCACGACCGGAAATTCAAACAGACCGCGGCTCGGCGTGCCGATCATCACGCGCTCGGCGGCGGCGGCGGCAAGAAGCAATTTCGGCGTGAGGCACAGCGCGAATAATACGGCGATGACGATTGCTTTTCGCTTCATGGGCTCACCTCAACTAGAGAAGTTTGAGCAGTCTTCCGCAACCGGGACGCGCCGCTTTGATCTTGATCATCTTGAGCGCCCACCAGGCGGAGGCTTGCGTCGTCGTTACGACGGGAATCTTGAGCTCCCGCTCGAGCGGCTCGATGCTATCGAGCGTCTGCCACTTCGGATTCGGCATGTAGATACCGTCGGCGTGCGGCGCTTCCCGAAAAGCCTCCTGCGCGAGACGAAGCGGAATTTCCGGCGCCAGACGCGACATCTCGGCGGGTCCGGGACAGAGCGCGGTTTTGAGTGCGAGAACTTCGAAGCCGCGCGCTGCGAGGCGACGCATCATGCCGTCGTTCAGGCTTTGCCGGTACGGCGTGACGAGCAGAAGTTTCTTTACCCCCAAAGCCTCCAGCGCCATCTCAGCCGCGTGTTGCCCGGCGGCGATCGGAACACCGGTCTCTTTTTGCAGCGCGGACGCAAGATCGCCCGTTCCTGCGCCGTTATTTAATGTGACCAGCGGCGAGCCGCCGAGCACGACCGCGCCGACGCCGAGCTTGATCAGCCCGCGCGCCGCGCGCTCCACGATCGCGCCCGCTTTTTGAAACTCCGCGGGCGTATGATCCTCGACGCCCAAAGTGGCGAAAACGACATTCACTCCTTCCGGCACGACGCGAAACCAATCCTGAGCCTCGTCGAGATAGGTGGGCGTGATCGCTCCGATCTGGCCGCTCGGGCCGCGCATGACGTTATTCCAGCCTGACGTTTTTCTTGAAATCGTAAGCGGGGGAGATTTCGCTCTCGAACGCCCAGGAGACTCTGTCTTTACCGCCGCGGTTCGCGAACGTCTTCCGAAGGAAACCGAGCAGTAAATACCAGGCGTCTTTCGCGGCGTCTCGGCGATATCTGCCCGGCATCGTGTCGTTGAGCCAGCCGTGGGGCGCGCCCGGATAAATCCGGATGTGATAGCTTTTCTTGCGCCGCTCCAGAGCCGCGCGGAATCTGAGAACGTCGTCCACCGAAATGATGTGATCGGCCTCGCCGAAGACGCCCAACAACGGACAGGACAGCTTGGCCAGCATGTCCTCCATCATCGTCGGCCGGAACTCATCGGTCGTCCACTCCCTTCCCCCGGCGGCGCCATAAAATACCACACAGGCGTCGACGTCCAAGCCATGCGTCGCCGCCAGCACCGCCTGGCGGCCGCTTTGGCAGACGCCCATGACCGCGATGCGCGCCGGATCGACCGTATCCAGCTTCTTCAGATATTCGATCGCCGCGGCGGTGTCCTCGATCGCCTCGCTGTCGCGGATTTCGGCGCGCGCGTCGCCCCGCGCCAGCGCTTTTTTGTCGCCGGTGAAGCGCCAGAAAAGATCCGGCGCGAGCGCGACGTATCCCGCCTGGGCGAACTTTAAGACCAGGTCCTTCGTATGCTGCACGAGGCCGTATCTCTCGTGAAAGAGGATCAGCGCCGGACGCCTGCCCTTGGCCTTCGGCAGAGCGCGGAAACCGGACATCCCCCCGCCCAAACGCACCATGGATGATGCAGCTTTCGAAACGCTCTTTTTGTTCATAGTTCTCCCGCTCACTTTTTTCCCGCCTCGGCCATTCCTTGCTCGTAGACGCCGCGATGCATGACGCCGTAGAGATCGACGGCGGTCAGCGCGCAGTATTCGAGCGTGTAGCCTTCGCGCACGTCGGCATAGCCGTCCTCAAGAATCCGCTCCATCACCGCGCGGTTGAAGCTGCCGTGGCCCATCACGCCGTCGTCATGCTCCTTCAAATCCGCCTCTTCGTGCGTGGAAAAATAGATCGCCTGCTCGCGGCTGAAGCCGTAGTGACCCGTCAGCGCGCGATACCAGCTCGCCGCCCAGTGGCCGATCGGCTCTTCGGTGAGCATCGAGAACCACCACTCGGCGACCGTGCCTTCCCACAAAAGCGCGCGCTTGAAGTCGAGGATCGCGCGCGCTTCCGGCAGCATCGGCCGGCGCAGCACGTCTGCTTCCGAAAGCCCGAGAGCCTGGGCCGTTTGCAGCATGACCAGCACGTGGCCGGGAGGCTTCGGATGGATGAACTCATCGGCCACTTTGGCGCCGAAAGGTCCAAGCAGATCGACGTGCCTTTTGAAGAATCCGAGATGTTTGTGATACGACGCGGCGATCAACGTGTTGATCTCGATCGTAAACGCGCCCCAGTTTTGGAAAAACAGCCGGATCACCGGCAGCGGCAAGCGACCCGCGGTGAGATCTTTCATGAACGAGCCTTGAGTCACCCGCTCCTCCCAACGCCGAACGACCTTCGCATTCACCGCGTCGAGATAAGCTTTGGCCTCCTGAGGACTCATCTTCACAGCGAGCCGCGGAGTTTTTGGATCCATACAGCGCTCCTTCGATTGCGCTCAGAATTATCGTGCAGGGGAAACAGAGTCAAGGAGCAATTCTCTCGCCAGCCGCCTTGCGGAGACGTGCGCAAGCACCTATATTCCCGGCATGAATTTAAAAAACCAGTCGGTCTTCGTCGGCGTGCTGACAACCGTCGGGCGGCGCACGGGGCTGCCGCGGACGGTCGAGGTTAGGATGGTTTATCTGGATGGCAAATTTTACGCGGCCTCCAGCAACGTCGGGAGCAAGCACTGGTGCCGGAACATGCTCAAGACCCCTGACGTCGAGATCACGGCCGGAAGCGAGAAATTTTCTTGCCACGCGCGCCAGGTTGCAGACGAAAAGCTCCGGCTCCGCGTGCTCAATCTACGCGACTCGCCGCCGCTGTCGGGGCGGGTGGTTTTCGAACTGACACCTTCGATACCGTAAGGGGTAAGGCGTAAAAGGTTAGGCGATCCTCTCACCCCTTACGCCTGACCCTTTACGTCGTTATTTATTTAACCAACAGGATCTTCACGTCGCCTTCTTTTTTCAAAATATTGATGCCGACGTCGTCTTCGTGCCGCTGAAAAACGAGGTCCACCGAACTCTCCCCGACCCGAAGGTTCTTGATCTGGACCTCGCGCAAAAACTCGGGCAACACCGGATGGGAGACGTGGATCTGTCTGACCGGGGCTTTGATCGAAAGCCCGAGGCACGCCTGCAAGAGCAAGAAGACCGAAGCCGCGGCCCACGATTGCGGCGCGCACGCGACGGGGTACAGCGTCGGGCCTTCGCCGGGCCGGCGCGAGAAGCCGCAAAAAAGCTCCGGCATGCGGCGTAGATCGAGAAACAGACTCGCATCGAAGAGACCGCTCAACAATTTTATCGCGGCGTTTTTAAAGCCGTACTGAGCGAAGCCGTAGGCGGTCAGCGCGTTGTCGTGCGGCCACACCGAACCGTTATGATAAGACATGGGATTGTAGCGCGCCTCGGAGGCGGCGACGGTGCGAATCCCCCAGCCGGAAAAAGAATCTTCGCCGAGAAGCGTGTCGGCCGTAAGGCGCGCGCGCTGGGGGGCGGCGATGCCGGTAAAGAGACAATGGCCGGCGTTGGAAGAGCGCACCCGGCATGGGCGTTTTTTTCCGTCGAGCGCGAGCACGTAGGTCGAAAGCTCCTGCGACCAAAATGCCTTGTCAAACCGCTCTTCGAGCCCGTCGGCGTCGCGCCACAGCTCGGCGGCCTTTTTCGTTTCACCCAGCAGGTCGGCCAATTGCGCCGCGTGTTGCTTCGCCGCATACACGTAGCCCTGCACCTCGCAGAGCGCTAGAGGTCCCTCGGCGAGAGTGCCGTCGGCGTGGAACACGGAATCCTTGGAATCTTTCCAACCCTGGTGGATCAATCCTTTGCTCGAATGCTTCAAGTACTCGACAAATCCATCGCG
This sequence comes from Binatia bacterium, assembly GCA_036506735.1. GTDB lineage: Bacteria > Desulfobacterota > Binatia > UBA9968 > UBA9968 > JAJPJQ01. Next base: position 4,602 of record DASXRG010000212.1, read on the forward strand.
ATCCATGTCGCCGTATTCGTCGATCCACGTTAAGGCGCGCAGGATATTCGGCCATATCGATTCGATGAAGTCGCGGTCCCCGGTCCGTTCGTAATACGCCCCGGCGAGCATGATAAAGAGCGGCGTGGAATCGACGCTGCCGTAATAGAGCCCGAACGGCACTTCCTTCAATGCCGCCATCTCGCCGCGCCGGGTTTCATGGAGAATTTTTCCCGGCTCGGCGTCCTGTTCGGGAACGACCTCTTGGGCCTGGTATGCGGCCAGATAGGCAAGCACGCCCTTGGCGATCGACGGATCGATCCAGAGGAACTCCAGAGCGGTGATAATGCCGTCCCGGCCGAAAACCGTGCTGAACCACGGCACGCCGGCGTACGGGAAGGGCCCTTTCTCCGTGTCGGTCACCATCATGCGCAGGTCGGCGACGGAGCGGTTGAGCCAATCGTTGAATTGATCGTTGGACGTGTAGATGCCGCATGCATCGATTCTTTTCGGAGAATGAAAAGCCTGCTCCGCTTCCGGCAATGCTTGGTCGTAAGAAATAACCGGAAGGCGGCCGTTTCCCGACTGGCACGACACGGTTGCAAAAATCGTGGTCTCATCCTTCGGATTAACGAAGAGGAGAAAATTGACGTAGGATCGGGAGATCTCATTCGGTCTGGGCGAGCATTCGAGCCAGGCGCGGCGTATCACGCCGTCGAGCCCCTGGTAGCTAAGAACAACGGATTCTTTTTCGATGTGATCGTCGAGGTAGCGGCCCTTTTTCGGCCGGTTCAGCCCGCGGACCTCGAAGATGTCGTCGAAATCGGCCCCGAAGCTGAGCGACAGGGATATCTGGACTGGCACCAAGCCGTGGTTTAAAATTTTGATTCGCTCATAGCAGGCCGCCTGCCAAAGAAACTTGGAGCGAAACAGGTGCAGAGTGCCCCGAGGGACAACGATCTGCTCGCCGATTTTGACGTCCGGGTTGGTCAAATCCACCGCGAGAAGCGTGTTGTCGTCGCGCACCGTCGAGCTGAGTAATAGTGGCCGGGTGTTGCCGAGGCGAAGCTCGAGCCGGGAGAGAAACCTCGTTCCTTCGTGGTAAATGCCCTCTTCACCGAGCCCCACCGGACGGATATCGCCGTAGCGGTCGAACACGGCGAAGGTTTCGCCGTGCTTCAGAACGCGTACCCGATCCTCGGCGGCCGCCGTCGTGGCGAGGATATAGAATTGGTCTTCGACCTTGATGATGTCGTCCAAGACGATCCTCACTCAGTCGAAAGTCGGATTTTCAATCGGTGTAAAAATGGGCGGCTCGGTCTCGAGTCGATGGTAAACGCTTAAGTAGTCTCGGACCATGCGGGAAGCGCTGAAGCGTTCCTCAAAAACTCTTCGGCACCTTTCTCGGCTGAGGCCGGGAACGCGTTCGAGGGCGGCCGCCGCTTCTGCGATGGTCTCCACGACAAAGCCGGTGACGCCGTCGTCGAGGACTTCCGGCACCGAGCCGCGGCGAAACGCGATCGTCGGCGTGCCGCAGGCCATCGCCTCGATCATGACCAATCCAAAAGGCTCGGGCCAATCGATCGGGAAGAGATGGGCATAGGCGTTGCCGAGAAATTCCTGTTTTTCAGTCTCGCCGATCTCGCCGACATACTCGATCAGCGGGTCTTTGAGTTGCGGCTCGACGGTCGCCTTGTAATATTCCCAGTCCACTTTATCGATTTTGGCGGCGATTTTTAGCGGCATGCCGGCGCGTTTGGCGATCTCGATCGCGCGGTCGATTCTTTTCTCCGGCGAGAACCTACCCAAAAAAGCGAGATAGCGGCCCGGGTTCGGCTGGAGCGCGAAGAGATCTTCCGGCAGGCCGTGGTAGACGGTGCCCAGCCAGTTCAACCACGGCAGCGGGTTGCGCTGCCTGCCCGATATCGAAACCACCGGCAGCTCCGAAAATTCTTGGTAGAGCGGAACCAGGTCCGCGAGATCGAGGCGGCCGTGGATCGTCGTGAAGTGCGGTGTCATCAGGCGCCTGGCGATCGGATAATGCAGATAGCTCAAATGAAAATGAATCACATCGAAATCGCCGGCGACTTTGGCCACCCGTTCCGCCATGAGGACGTGGTAGAGGATGTGGTCGGCGTAGTCGGAATTCAGCCGCAAGCCCTGGTCGCAGACCGATACCAAGCTGGCGGACGTGATCGAATCGCCGCTGGCAAAGAGCGTCACCTCATGGCCTTGGCGCACCAGTTCTTCAGTGAGACAGGATACGACCCGTTCGGTTCCTCCGTAGTACTTCGGCGGCACGCGTTCGTACAGCGGGGCGACTTGCGCAATTTTCAAAAACTACCTCTATTTGTTTTTTCGGCATGTTATCCGGCCAAAAGATCATCTGGCGCTGGTGTTTTTGAGTATCGGTCAACCGATCGTCGTAAGCCAGAAACAAATTCCGTTGTCCTTAGTGTCGCACAAAATTCTTGGGAGACAAGATGGGAGAAAACCGTAGAAAAATAAACGGCATCTTGCCGCGGCAGGACGGGCGCTGGGAAAAACTCTAAGCGAACGTAGCGGCGTAGCGGAAGCGATGCGTCGCAGATAATCAGCCGGCTGCGCGCGGCCGGCTATTTTTTGTCTTTTTGGTCCTGAGCTTTCTTCTCCATGTCCTCCACCCCTTTTTGCATGCCCTCGTACATCTTCTGCTCTTTCGCCGCGCCTTCCTGGAGCACTCTCTTAACTTCAGCATCCTTTTCCGCCTGGCTTCTGTCATCCTTGCTGCAACCGGCGCCGCATAACCCCACCACAACCGCACAAGCAACAACTTTCATCCACTGATTCATCGTAACACCCCTTTCAAAAAACTCTTGCATCCATGGGTAGCACGAGACCGCGCCGAGTTGCAATCAGGGCTTCGGTCCTCGACGCTCGCCTTGCCGTATTCGCCTTCACCGGGCTCCATGGCGCAGATTTCCACATAAGTGGAAACCCCGGGTCTTACTGCCCTCGCCCCACCTGACCCCGGCCGTGGGTCTTTGAACGACGACCGTTTGTTTCCGCAAGCCCTTTTGTTATCATCTATAGCCGAATGCCGCGACGATCAAGATTTCTCTGGCTGTTGTTTTTTCTCCTGGCTTTGCCGGCCACAAGCTGGACTCAGTCTCCTCTAATTGTCGGTGGCAAACTCAAAGCGAGTCCGGGCCTCGCGATCGCCGACGGCGGTCATTGGAAGGTCATTCAGAAGGGAGTCGAATTTCGCAAAGTCATTCTGGAGCGCGCCGAGCCCCGTCAGGTGATCGATCTGAAGCTCGTGCGTTTCGATACCCGCTGGATCGTTCCGCGCATCGTGCGCAGCCTCCAATACAACCTTAAGAGCGCCAACGTCAGGACCTTGGCGGAAAAAAGCGGCGCCATCGCCATGATCAACGCCAACTACTTCGACGAAAAGGGACTGCCGCTTGGATTTCTCAAGACCGGCAGCGAAACGAACCTCAACGTTTCCAAAAGCCCGCTGTTCACGGGAATTTTCGCCATTAAAGACCGCGCCCCCTTCATCGCGCACCGGGATGAATTCGTGCCCAACCAGGCCGACGAGGGACTCCAGGCCGGCCCCTTGCTGCTGGCGAAAGGCTCGCCTCTCACCGTCACGCGCGGCGCCGACCGGCAATTCCGCCGCTCCGTGATCGGCCTAGAGCCGGACCAAAAACTTCTGATCGCCGTAACCGACACGCTTTTCGGCGGGTTGACCTGGGTAGAGTTGCAGGAATTTTTCGGCTCCGGGCAGTGGCAGGTGCACGTATCAGACCTCCTCAACCTCGACGGCGGCGGCTCCACCCAGCTTCACGTCAGAGGAGTCCAATTCGAGGAATACGTGCCGGGCACGGCCGAGGTGCCGGTCGCCGTCGGGCTTTTTAAGGCGAATTGAATCCCACCGTTTCGTCATTTTTCTTGCAGTCTTGAAAATGCAGTGCTATAAAGCCTCGTTCTCCAAATGCACGGCTTTGCCGGTAGCTTATGACGCTGCACCAGTTGAAAGTATTCGTCAAAGTGGCTGAACTACAGAGTTTCACTCAAGCCGCGAAAGCGCTGCGGCTGACGCAACCGTCGGTTTCGGCGCTGGTGCAGGACCTGGTCAGCGAATTGCGCTATAAACTATTCGAGCGCCGGGGAGCGAAAGTCTTTTTGACCCAGGAGGGAAATGTTCTCCTCCGGCGCACGCAAGAAGCGCTCGCGATTATCGAAGACACCAAAGATGAGATCGAGGAAATCCATGGGCTGAAGAAGGGCCGGCTGTCGATCGGCGGCTGCGCCATTGCCGGGGCGTCGTTTCTTCCCGGCGCCGTTCAGTCTTTCAAGCAGGCTCACTTAGGTGTTGACGTTAATTTCAACATCTATCGCAGCAGCGCCTTGGAAAGGATGCTCCTGGACGGGCAATTCGATATCGCCCTGCTGGGTTGCGTTCCCCATTCCCCGGCGCTGCGCGGCACGCTCTACGCCGAGGAAGACATCATGGTGGTCGCGCCGGCGAATCACCCGCTCAACATCCAGCGTTCCGTTTCCCTAAAACGTCTCGCCAAGGAGCCCTTGATCACCCAGCAAAAAGGCAGTCTGGTTCGCGACATGGTGGAAGAAAAATTTGTCGCCAAAAGACTCCCGTTCAAACCGTTGCTGGAAATCGACGTCGAACGCGGCGGCTGGGAAGCGATCAAAGCGTCGGTCGTGAGCGGTCTCGGAATCGGTTTTCTCTGCCGGCCTCACATAGAATCGGATGCCACGGCGGGAAGACTTAAATTGCTGCGCGTCCCCGAGCTGGGTCTGAAGCGTCCCGTATATATCGTCTATCGCAAAAATCATCAGCGTTCCGCCCTCGTACAAGCGTTTGTGGACTTCCTAAAAAGTTACAAGGGCCAGTAAAAACGCTTCTCTATCCCCGCCCGTTGTCGCAAGCAGGCGCAAAGGATTGCTCCGACACGAACTTTCCGCATGGGGGCGCGTCGTCCGCGACGCCAGCGGTAACCTTTTTGGGGTCGTTCCTCCACCCGCCCGCCGCCAGCCGACGTGGACTGTTCGTTGCAGTCCCGGAGGGCGGATGGTATAAGAATCCCCTTCTATAATCACACTGCCTGCCTTGGCGTGGGATCGATGACGCTGCACCAGTTAAGAGTATTCGTCAAAGTGGCCGAGCTGCAAAGTTTTACCGAAGCGGCAAAGGCGCTGCGCCTTACCCAACCGTCGGTTTCCTCGCTCGTCCAAGATCTCGTCGGCGAACTCAAGTACAAACTTTTCGAGCGCCGCGGCATCAAAGTCTTTTTGACTCAAGAGGGGACGGTTTTCCTGCGGCGCACGCGCGAGGCGCTGGCCATTATCGACGGAACCCGAGACGAGATCGATGAAATCCGCGGGCTCAAGAAGGGGAAAATCTCGATCGGCGGCTCGACCTTGGCCGCGACTTCATTCCTTCCCGTAGTCGTCCAGGCGTTTAAAAAGCAACATCCCGGCATCGAAGTCGTTTTGAAGATTCAGCGCAGCGCCATGTTGGAAAAAAAACTCTTGGACGGCGAGCTCGATCTCGCGATTCTCGGCGCGGCGCCCCGTTCCCCTCTTTTGATCGGCATCCCCTATCGCGACGAAGAGATCGTGGTGATTGCGCCGCCGAAACACCCGCTGACCAGAAGACGATCGGTCTCGTTGGAATTGCTCTCGCGCGAGCCGTTCATTACGCCCGAGAAAGGCATGCGCATTCGCGAGATGGTCGAACAGAGGTTTATCGAGAAGCGGCTTCCCTTCGTCTCCGTTCTGGAGGTCGGTTCGGAGTTCGGCGCGCGGGACGCGATCAAAAGCGCGGTGGCGAACGGTCTCGGCATTGCGTTCTTCGCCAAGAGCCATGCGGCGGTGGACGTGAGCGCCGGACGGTTGAAGGTGCTGAAAGTTCCGGAGCTCGACCTCAAAAGAACTCTCTATATCGTGATCCATAAAAACCGTCAGAACTCGCCGCTCATCCAAAGGTTCAGCCAGTTCTTGGAACGCTTTCGATCCAAGTAGCCGATGACAAAATCCACCCCGATCGCATTCACCGCCGGACTTTGCCTGATCATCGCATGCCTGCTTTTCTCCGCGCGCGTTGACGCCGCCGAGATTGCGCCCAAAAAGATCACCGTCGCGTACACTTCTTATGCGCCTTCCGTGTTGTGGCTCCTGTTGGAAAAAGAGCTGGGATTTTTCCGCGACGAGGGATTCACTCCGGAATTTATTCTGGTCCGGGGCGGAGGAATATCGGTCAGGGGACTGATCGCGGGAAATTTCGACTACGCTTATAACACCGGCGCGGTCATCGATGCGGCGATTCGCACCTCGCATCCGCTCAAGGTCGTCTTCACCGCGGCGATGATGGACTACTGGTTGGTGGCTCAGCCGGAGATTCGCTCGGTCGCCGATTTGAAGGGCAAAACCATCGGCACGGGCGCTCCCGGGAGCACGACGGAAATCACCATCCGGGAGATTCTCAAGCGCCACGGTCTCGATCCTTTCAAAGATAGCGTCTTCGTGGGAGTCGGCGCCTCGCAGGATCGATTTGCCGCGCTCACGACCGGATCGGTCCAGGCGACGGTACTCTCGCCGCCGTTCGATTTCAAGGCGACGGAGATGGGTTATCGAAAACTCGTCAAGGCGAGCGACTACGTCAGATGGCCGGCGGGCGGAATCGGCACCCGCGAGGACAAGATTCTTCGCGCGCCCGAGGAAGTCGGCAAAGTGGTGCGGGCATCGCTCAAGGGACTCAAGTTTGTTGCGACGCAGCGGCAATACGTCCTTGGCAAAATAGCCCAGATGTTTCGTCTCGGTCCCAAAGAGGCGGCTCAAACTTACGACGGGTTGCGGGAAGAATCCATTCCGTCGGGCTACCTCAACGGAGAAGACGAGCGCGCCGTGATCGCCATGATGCGAGAGGCGGGCAACATCGCGGAAAATATTCCGCCGGAGCGAATCTTCGACTACCGATTCGTCAAACAAGCCGAACAAGATCTCAAAGGCTGGCAGCCGCAGATACCGCGGCGATAGAGTCAGCGCGGGGGCTTTAATTTAGCGCAGCGAAGAAAACGACTTGAGGCTCCAATCCAACGCCGGCGCGGGCAGCACTCCGAGATAGACGGTTCCAACGACTGCGACGGCGATCGCGAGATAGAGGTACGGCGCGCGCGCGAACGGCTTTCCTTCCACTCCGCCCTCTTCCATGTACATCATCACGATGACCCTGAGGTAATAAAAGACCGACAGCAGGCTGTTCAGCGCGCCGATGATCGCCAGATCCACGTGGCCCGCGACAATGGCCGAGCGGAAGAGATAAAACTTTCCCGTGAACCCGGTGAGCGGCGGAAAACCGGCGAGCGAGAGCATGAACAGAGTCATCGCCATGCCTAAAAACGGCCGTCTAAAGCCCAGGCCGGCGAAGTCGCCGTAGGCCTCGCCGTCCTTGTCGCCTTCTTTCAGAGCCGTCAGCACGCCGAACGCCCCGAGTGTCATCGCCCCGTAGCTCAGCAGATAAAACAGCAAGGCTTGGCCGCCCGCCGCGCCGCCGGCGACGACCGCGATCAGCAGGTAGCCGGCGTGAGCGATGCTCGAGTAGGCGAGCATCCGTTTCACGCTCGATTGCGCGATCGCCAGGACATTGCCCACGGTCATCGTGAGAATGGCGAGCGCCTTCAGTAAGACGGTCCACTCGTTTTGCAGCGGCGCCAGTTGAAAAAGAAAAATGCGCGCCCAGCCCGCGAACGCGGCCGCCTTGACGGCGACCGCCATGAACGCCGAAACCGGCGTCGGCGCGCCGTCATAGACGTCGGGCACCCAGAAATGGAACGGCACCGCGGCGACTTTGAAGGCCAAGCCCACCAGCACGAGGAGCACGCCCGCGGGAAGAAAAATCGACCCTTGGCCCTTGGGCTGAGTCAAGACGGCGGCGATGCGGCCGAGATGGGTCGAGCCGGTCGCGCCGAAGATGAGCGCGATGCCGTAGAGAAGAAAGCCGGTCGCAAACGCGCCGATCAAAAAATATTTCATCGCCGCCTCGGCCGCCCGGCTCCGCTCGCGCCACATGCCGGTGAGAACGTAAACCGCGATCGACATCGTCTCCAGGCCGAGAAAAAACAGAATGAGATCGTTGGCGGCCGCCATGAGAATCATCCCGAAGGTGCTGAGCAGAATCAGCACGTAGAATTCTCCCTCGCGGATGCCGGCTTCCCTGATGTATTGAACCGAGGATAGAATCGTGAGCGCGGCGGCGACGAGAAACAACAGCGTAAAGAAAAGAGCGAAAGGATCGAGCAGGATCGTCGTCTGAAAAGCGCCCGGTTGGCCGCCGCGAAGAAAAACCGCCATGCCGCCCGCCAGCGCCAGGCCGGCAAGGCTGATCCAGACGAGAATCCCCTTTTCGCCTTTGCCGACGAACAGGTCCAAGAGCAGCACGGTCAACGCCGTCAAGAGAACTTCGGCGGACGGCAGAAGAGGCGTCAAATTAGTTTCCACGCGCCGTTTTCCCCTCTACGACCGTCTCGCTACGGATCAGCGGCACCGCCAGCCTCTGGCTTTCCACCCGCTGAAGGACCAGCCGGGCCGAGCTTTTCATCCGGCTCAAGAACGGCTTGGGATAGACGCCCATGAAAAAGATCAAAGCGACGATCGGCGCCAGCATGCAGATCTCGCGGAGATTCATATCTTCGAGCCGCTGGTTTTCCGGACGGTCCAGCGGACCGAAGACCACGCGGCGAAACATCCACAGCATATAAATCGCGCCTAAAACGACCCCGCTGGCGGCGAGCGCCGTCCATACCGGGCTCTCTTGGAAAGCTCCCAGCAGGATCAAAAATTCGCCGACGAAGCCGTTGAGGCCCGGCAGACCGATGGAAGAAAAAGTTACGATCAGAAAAAATGCCGAAAAAATCGGCATCTGCTTCCACAGACCGCCGAAGTCCTCGATCATGCGCGTGTGCCGCCGCTCGTAAATCATGCCGACGATCAGAAACAACGCGCCGGTCGAGAGGCCGTGGTTGAGCATCTGATAGAGAGCCCCTTCGACGCCCTGCAGATTGAACGCGAATAGTCCCAACATGACGAAGCCCAAATGACTGACGGACGAATAGGCGACGAGTTTTTTAAGATCGTCCTGCATCATCGCCACCATCGCGCCGTAGACGATGCCGATGACCGCCAGCGCGATGATCACCGGCGCCGCCGCGAGCGCGGCCTCGGGAAAGAGCGGAATCGCAAAACGCAAAAAACCGTAGGTTCCCATCTTGAGGAGCACGCCGGCCAAAATCACCGAGCCGGCGGTCGGCGCTTCCACGTGCGCGTCGGGAAGCCAGGTATGGAGCGGAAAGAGCGGGACTTTGATCGCGAAGGAAAGCGCGAAGGCGAGGAAGAGCCACATCTGCTCGTTATACGGAAGATGGAGATTGACGATGCGCAGCAGGTCGAAGGTCAGGCTCTGCGTCACTTGAAAATTACGCGTCGCGAGAAAGATAATCCCGACCAGCATGAGCAGGCTCCCGGCCATCGTGTAAATGACGAACTTGACCGCGGCGTAGACCCGGCGCTGGCCGCCCCAGACGCCGATGATAAAATACATCGGCACCAGCATCACTTCCCAGAAAACGTAAAAGAGAAAAAGATCGACTGCGACGAGCGCGCCGAGCATGCCGGTCTCCAGCAGCAGCACAAAAAAAAGATATTCCTTGACCCTTTCGTGGATCGTCCACGATGCCAGGAGCGCGATCGGCACGAGGAAAGCGGTGAGCAGGACAAGAAAAACACTCAGCCCGTCGATCCCGACGGCGTATTCGATCCCGTAAGCGGGTATCCAGCGCAACCGCTCGATGAGCTGCATGCCGGCGCTATCGCCATCGAAACGGTAGAGGACCCATAGGGATTGGCAGAACGCCAGCAGGCTCACGCCCAGCGCCGCTTTGAACAGCGCCGCAGTCTGGCGGCGCGGAATAAGGAGCAGCGCCAGCGCGCCGAAGGTCGGCAGAAAAACCAGCAGGCTTAAGTCCTTCACTCCCTCACCGCCCCAGGAAATAGACCAAGATCAAAATCGTGCCGGCCAGAAACGCGAACAGGTAGTGCTGGACGTTGCCGCTCTGGATGCGCCGCCACGTGAGACTGCTCGCGCGCACGCCGCCGGCGACGCCGTTGACGATGCCGTCGATCACGCCCGGGTCGAAGCGCCGCGCCAGCCACGTCGCCCACGCGGTGAACGGACGGACGAAGAGCCGGTCATAAATTTCATCGACGTAGTATTTGTTGGCGAGCAATTGATAGATCGGACTCGCCGCAATACGCGCCGCGATCCGGCTCTCGCGGCCATAAAACATGAACGCGAATAAAATTCCGCCCGCCGCCAGCAGGATCGTGAGCGCCATCAACAAAATCTCCTCGCCGGCCGCCGCGTGCGCGACGGCTTTCTCCGCGCCGAGAACCGGTTGAAGCCAACGATCCCAAACGCTGCCCCACATGAACTCCGGCGTCGCCAACCAGCCCGCCGAGATCGATCCCGCCGCGAGGACCACCAACGGGACGGTCATCACGCGCGGCGATTCGTGAATGTGGGATTTGACCGGCTCGGCTACTCGCGACGGTCCGTGAAACACCATGAAGAACTGGCGGAACATGTAGAACGCAGTCAGCCCGGCGGTGAGCCATCCGACCAACCATAGATAGACGGAGCCGTTGGAATAAATTTCCCACAGGATCCGGTCCTTAGAAAAAAATCCGGCGGTGAGCGGCGCGCCGGAAATCGCCAGCGCGGCGATGAGATAGGTCCAATAGGTCACCGGCAGATGGGACTTGAGACCGCCCATCTTCCTTATATCCTGCTCGCCGCCGAGAGCGTGGATGACGCTGCCGGAGCCCAGAAAAAGACACGCCTTGAAGAAAGCGTGGGTAAAAAGATGGAAGACGGCAGCGCTGAACGCGCCCACGCCGACGGCCAAAAACATGTAGCCCAACTGGCTGACGGTGGAGTAAGCGAGAACGCGCTTGATGTCGTTTTGCGCCACGGCGATCGTCGCGGCAAAAAACGCCGTCGCCGCGGCGACCCAGGCGACCACGGCGAGCGTCTCCGGAGAGAGAGCGAAGAGAAAATTAAGCCGCGCCGTCATGTAAACGCCGGCCGTGACCATCGTCGCCGCGTGGATCAACGCGCTCACCGGCGTGGGACCCTGCATGGCGTCGGGGAGCCAGACGAAAAGCGGGATCTGCGCCGACTTTCCGGTCGCGCCGGCAAACAGCAGCAAAGTGATGAAGGTGACGCTCTCGGGGCGGAGCAGATGGACGGTCTGGCGCAAGTCGGCAAAGTTGAGCGACGGAGCGCCCAGACGGACAAGCTCCCAGAAGAGCAGCAAAAGCCCCAGCAGAAAACCGAAGTCGCCGATGCGGTTGACGATGAAGGCCTTGTTGCCGGCGATCGTGTTGGTGTGGTCCTGATACCAGAAACCGATCAAGAGATACGAGCAGAGCCCGACGCCTTCCCAGCCGACGAAGAGCAGCAGAAGGTTGTCGGCCAAGACCAGCAGCGTCATGAAAAAAACGAACAGGTTGAGATAAGCGAAGTAGCGGACCATGCCTTCGTCGCGGCCCATGTAGCCCAGTGAATAAACGTGAATCAGAAGGCCGATGCCGGTGATGACGAGCAGCATCACCGCGGTCAAAGGATCGGCTTGGAACCCAAGGCTCGCCTTGAACGGCTCGGAGTCTATCCAGGTAAGGAGCGTATCGTGAAGCACACGGGTCGCCGGGAGCAGCCAAAAAACCTGCAATGAAAGGAGAAATGAGAGCCCGACCGTGGTGCAGGCGAGATATCCCGCGAATCTGCGGCTCACGCGCCTCCAAAAAAGAATGTTCACGATGGCGCCGAAGAGCGGCAGCAGCGGTACGAGGCGCAGTAGGCTAAATTCCATCTGCGATTTCCGATTCGGATTTCAATTCGACATTCACCATTCAAAATTCAAAAATTTACAGCGCTACCATTTGAGGAGTTGCACGTCTTGCGGGTCCAACGTCTGGCGATGGCGGAAGACCGAAATGATGATGGCCAACCCCACCACCGCTTCCGCCGCGGCGACGGTCATGACGAAAAACACGATCACCTGGCCCTCCATCGAGCCGAGAAAACGGGCGAAGGCGATAAAAGCGAGATTCACCGCGTTGAGCATCAACTCGATCGCCATGAGGATGACGATGATGTCGCGCCGGATGACCACGCCGGCGACCCCGATGGCAAAGAGGACGCCGCTGAGCGCGAGGTAGTAATGCAAGGGCGCCATGGATCAGTCCGCCCTCTTTCCGAGCGCGACCGCGCCGATGATCGCGACCAGGAGCAAGACCGACGCGATCTCGAACGGCAGCACGAAGTCATTGAACAGGCTTTGCGCCAGCGCTTCCGGCCCGCCGAAATTCGCTGCGACCGGCGGCTGCTGAGAAGCCGCCGGCCGGTAAAAAAATAGCGCCGTCAGCTCTAACAGCAGCGCGACCGCCGCGAGCGAGCCGACCATTCCCCAGGCGAACGGCCGCGCCTCCAACGCCGCCGGATTGAGCAGCATGATGACGAATAGAATGAGGATCATGATCGCGCCGGCGTAGACCAGCACTTGGAGCACGCCGACCATCGGCGCGTCGAGGGTGACAAATAGAACCGAAACGACAAAGAGAGCCGCCGCCAGCGCCATCGCGTTATGGACCACGTTGCGCTTAAAGATCACGAAGAGCGAGAACACGACGGCAAGAGCGGCGAGGATGAAAAATAGAATCATCGTCGGCTCAGCTTCGTTGCCTGAGAACGATCCAGACGGCGGTGACGATCACATTGACGAGCGCGGCGGGAAGCATCATTTTCCAGCCCACGCGTATCACTTGATCGTAGCGAAAGCGCGGCAGGCTCCAGCGCAAAAGAATTTGCAGCCAGCAGAAGAAAATGACTTTGACCGTAAAGGCTCCGACCTGAAGCAAAGTCACGGCGAGCGAAGGCAAAAGTAAGGTGCCGCCCCACGGAAAATGAAAGCCGTCGCGCATGAGGTAGGGAACCTGCCAGCCGCCGAAAAAAAGCGTGGTGACGAGGCCGGCGGCCGTGACGATCTCGGCGAACTCGCCGGCGAAGAACATCAGAAATTTTCCGCCGGAATATTCCGTGTGATACCCCGCGACGATCTCCGACTCGCCCTCGGGCACGTCGAACGGTATGCGCTTGGTCTCGGCAATCGCGGCGGTCAAAAAAAGCAGAAACCCGAGCGGCTGGAGGAAAAATCCCCAGGCAGGAAGCCAGCCCCCGATCAATTCACCTTGCGCCCGCACCATGGCTTGCGGCTCCAAGGTGCCGTAGGCCATCAGCACGCCCATGACCGAGAGGCCCATCGCGATCTCGTAGGAGATCATTTGCGCCGCGCCCCGCACTCCTCCGAGCAGAGAGAATTTGTTGTTTGAGGCCCACGCGCCGACCACGATTCCGTAAACGCTCAAAGACGTGAGCGCGAAAACATAGAGCACGCCGATGTTCAGGTTCGCGACCTGAAGATTGATTAGACGCTCTCCGACGATCAAGACGTCGCCGAAGGGAATGACCGCAAACGTGACCAGCGCGGGGAAAAGCGCCAGGCAAGGCGCCAGGGCGTGAAGGAACTTGTCGCCGCGCGCCGGGATGAAATCTTCTTTGGTGAGAAACTTGATCGGATCGGCGAGCAAAGTGTTGACCAAACCCATGCCGGCGAAGCCGAAGATCGAAGCCCGGTTGGCGCCGATGCGGTCCTGGATGAGCGCGCTGCCTTTGCGCTCGACCCACCCGAGAATGCCCGCCAGATTGAGCACCATGAAGAGAACGAGAAATGCCTTGGCCGCGATGATGCCGAGGTCAATGATCATGACGTTGTGTGTCGAGTTGGATTCCGTGATCGCCGAGTTTGTCGTAATTGAATTCGCTGTAGGCCGGAATCGCCCGCGCCAGGGCCGCGAAAATCTCCGCCGGATTGGCGAACGAAATCTTCTCTCCCGTTTTCGCGAGCAAGCGGGAAAAGATTTCCCAGTCGTGGAGCGCCCCCAAGGGCGGGACGACCGCCGGATTCAACTTCTGTACCCGTCCGCGGCGGTTCGTGTAGCTGCCCTCTTTTTCGCCGAAGTGAGTCGAGGGCAGGACCACGTGCGCCAGCTTGGCCGTGGGCGTCAAGCGAATGTCCTGAACGACGAGGAACGAGAGCTTCTCCAGAGCATTTTTGATTTTGTCACCGTCGCCGGGGAGATCGACGAGATCCTCGCCCACGATATAGACGCTGCGAAATTCACCCTCGATCAGCCGGCCCGCGAGCGCGTCAAAGCCGCCGCCGCCGGCGCCCATGTCGCACGCGCCGCGAAAATTCGGGGAGCGGTCCGGGCTTTTGAGCAGCTTCTCGACTTCGGTCAGCTCCCGTTCCCGGTAGAAAACTTCGCCCGCGGCGGAGATTTTTTTCATCAAGCGCGCGAAAAGAAAAGCCTCTTCGTTGGTGTTTCGCCCGGACAGCACGCCCGCGACCGGAGCGGCCGCGCCCAGACCGGCGATCACGGCCTGGACAGCCGTTTCCCAGTCCGTCGGCACCAGGCCGCCTTCCTGGCGAATCATCGGAGCGGTGAGCCGCTCGCCTTCGGTCAGAGAATGAAAACAGTAGCGCCCCTCGTCGCACAGCCAGTGGCTGTTCACTTCTTCATTGATCCTCGGCTTGAAGCGGGCGATGCGGTTTTGGTAGGTCTCGACCGAGATGTTGCAGCCCGTGCTGCAGCCGGGGCAGATCGAAGGCGTCTTCTTGAGGTACCAGACCCTCACCTTGAAGCGGAAATCGCGGTCCGTCAGCGCGCCAACCGGACAGATGTCCACGACGTTGACCGAGAGCGGGTTGTCCAAAATCTTTTCCGGGAAAAGCGCGATCGTGGAGTGATCGCCGCGGTTCACGACCGTGAGCTCGTCGGTGTGGGTCACTTCCTGCAAGAAGCGCACGCAGCGCGTGCACTTGATGCAGCGCTCGCCGTCGAAGACGACGTAAGGCCCGAAGATTTCGCGCTTGCGGTCGTGCTCCTTTTTCTCGTCGAACCGGCTGCCGGTCAAGTCGTGCTGCATGTAATAGTCTTGCAGCCAGCACTCGCCCGCTTGATCGCAGATCGGACAATCCAACGGATGATTGATCAGCAAAAATTCCATCACGGCGCGGCGCGCTTCGAGCACCTTGGGGCTCTGCGTTTTGACCGCCATGCCCTCCATCACCGGCGTGTTGCAGGCGATCTGCAGCTTGGGCATCTTCTCGATCTCGACCAAACACATACGGCAGTTGCCGGCGATCGTGAGCTTCGGATGGTAGCAATAGTGCGGAATGGCGATCCCCACCCCCGCCGCCGCCTGAATGACGGTCTTGCCCTTGGTCGTGGCGACTTCACGGCCGTCGATGATGATTTTTACCGGGTCCATGTGAGTATCACAGTTTCGCGTTTCGAGTTTCGGGTTCAAGCCGGAACCCGGGACGTGGAACTCGTAACCGTGCACCTTTTCTCGCGGATATGTTGATCGAACTCCTCCCGGTACTTTTTGATGAACGCCGCCGCCGGCATCGCCGCGGCGTCGCCGAACGGACAGATCGTATTGCCCATGATGTTGCCGCTCACGCTCAAGATCAGATCGAGGTCTCCTTCTTTGCCGTCGCCGTGCTCGACGCGCCGGAAGATTTTTTCCATCCAGTGGCACCCCTCGCGACACGGGCTGCACTGACCGCACGACTCATGGGCGAAAAACCGCGCGATGTTCCACGCCGCCCGGACCATGCAGGTCGATTCGTCCATGACGATCACGCCGCCCGAGCCGAGCAACGTGCCGGCCGCCTGGAAGGATTCGTAGTCCATGGAGATGCCGTCGAGCTCCTCCGCGCGCAGCACCGGCATCGACGCGCCGCCGGGAATCACTCCCTTGAGCTTTTTTCCCTCTGGCACGCCGCCACAATGTTCCTGCAAAAATTGCTTGAACGGATAGCCCATGTCCACTTCGTAGACGCCAGGTTTTTCGATATGGCCGCTCACGCTGAAGAGCTTCGTCCCTTTGCTCTTTTCCGTGCCGATCGCCGCGTATCGCGACGCGCCCTGCTCGATGATCCACGGGAGAGAAGCGAGTGTTTCGACGTTGTTGACGACCGTCGGGCAGCCGAACAGGCCGTGCGTGGCCGGGAACGGCGGCTTGACCTTCGGCCAGCCCTTGCCGCCCTCGAGCGATGAGAGGAGCCCGGTCTCCTCGCCGCAAATATACGCGCCGGCGCCGCGATGGAGAATCAAGTCGATGTCGTAACTGGAGCCGAGAACGTTTTTGCCGAGATACCCCGCCGCGGCGGCTTCATCGATCGCCCGCGCCAGCACTTGAGCGCCGAAGCTGAACTCGCCGCGGATATAAATGAAGGCGGTGTGCGATCGAATCGCATAGGCGGCGATGAGCGTCCCTTCGATCACGGCGTGCGGATCTTTTTCGATGAGCAAGCGGTCTTTGAACGTGCCGGGCTCGCTCTCGTCCGCGTTGCAAACGACGTATTTCGGCTTCGGACTGTCCTTGGGGACGAACCCCCATTTCATTCCGGTTGGGAAACCCGCGCCGCCGCGGCCGCGCAGCCCCGAGGCCTTGATCTCGTCGATCAACTGCTCGGGCGACATTTCGCGCAGCACCTTCTCCAACCCGCGGTAGCCGCCGCGCGAGCGGTAAACCCCGATCGTGTGCGAATCCGGGACATCGATGTTACGTAGAAGGATTTTTTCCATCGGGCTATTTCAGCTTGTCGAGAATCTCGCCCACGCTCTGCTCGTTTAAGTTTTCGTAGTAGTCGTCGTTCACCTGCATCATCGGCGCGGTGCCGCACGAGGCGAGGCACTCGACTTCCGACAAGGTGAACCGTCCATCCGCGGTGGTCTCGCCGACGCCGACACCAAGCTTCGCCTTGATCGCCGCGGTGATCCTTTCGGCGCCGGCCAGCGCGCACGGCAACGTGCGGCAGACCTGAATGTGGTGCCGGCCGATCGGTTTCATGTTCAGCATCGTGTAGAACGTCACGACGCCGTAGACCCGCGCCACCGGGACGTCCATGAGGCGGGCGACGTATTCGATCGCCTCGCAGCTGAGATAGCCGAACTCCCGCTGCGCAAGGTAGAGCACCGGCAGCATCGCCGCCTCTTTTTTCGGATATCGGCCGACGATTTCTCCGAATCGCTTTAGCGATTCGTCTGAAAATTTAACCGCATTCATCATTCAAAATTCAAGATTCAACATTACCGATCGCATTCTCCGCCGATCATGTTGATCATCCCGAAAGTCGGCACGATGTCCGCCAGCATGTAGCCTTTGATCATCTCATGGAAAGCGCCCATCGCGATAAAACACGGCGGGCGCACGCGCACGCGATAGGGCCGGCCGCCGCCCTGGCTCACGAGGTAAAAACCGAGCTCGCCGTTGCCGCCCTCGACGGGAAAATAAACTTCGCCCGGCGGGACCTGGATGCCTTCCATGATGATCTTGAAGTGGTGCATCAAGCCTTCGATGCTGTTGTAGACTTTTTCTTTTTCCGGCAGCACGACGCGCGGGTCGTCGAGCGAGACCGGACCCATCGGCAATTTTTCGAGCGCCTGCTCGACGATCCTCATGCTCTGCCCGATCTCCTCGAAGCGGCAGACAAATCGATCGTAGTTGTCGCCTTTGGTTCCCAACGGAACCGTGAAGTCCATCTGGTCGTAAATTAAATATGGATTCGCCTTGCGAACATCATAGTTCACTCCGGTGGAGCGCAGGATTGGACCGGTGAGGCCGTAGTCGATCGCGGTTTTCTGAGAAACCACGCCGACGCCGCACATGCGGTCGATAAAAATCCGGTTGCGCGAGAGCAGCCGGTCGCAATCCGCGAGGATCTGCCGCGCCTTGCGAAAAGCGTCGGCGACCTTCTCGGCAAAGCCCGGCGGGAGATCGTGCTTGACGCCGCCGATCCGGACGTAAGTGATGGTCAAGCGCGCCCCGGTCACCTCCTCGATGATTCTCATGAGCAGCTCGCGGGCCTCGATCATGTAGAAGCCCACCGTGATCGCGCCCAATTCGGAAGCGGCCATGCCCAAGCAGGTGAGATGGTCCGTAAGGCGCGAGATCTCGCTCATGATGACCCGGATGAATTGGCAGCGCGGCGGGGTCTCGACGCCCAAAAGTTTCTCCACCGCCAGCGCGTAGCCCACGTTATTGATCAGCGGCGAGACGTAGTTCAGCCGGTCGGTGTAAGGAATGACTTGAGTCCAGGTCGCCTGCTCGGACATCTTGTCGAAACCGCGATGGAGATAACCCACCTCGGTGTCGCAGTCGAGCACCTTCTCGCCTTCCAGCTTGAGATTTAATTTGATCGTGCCATGGGTCGCGGGATGGGAAGGCCCCATCTGCAACTCCATAGGCTCCAGCGGCAGCTCTTTGACTTCGGGTTTCATTGGCTGAGGCAACGCGCGGTGCTGTCAGCGCTTGGGTTCCAGCTTCTGTTTTAACTGTAAGAGTTTGGTGTCCGACCTGGCATCGACGAAAGTTCCCGCCAGCGGCCGCTCGGGCACGAGCGGCTGGCGCTGGTTAACGGGATAGTCCTTGCGCAGAGGATAACCGCGGAATTCCTCGTAGAGGAGAATGCGCCTCAAATCGGGATGGCCGCGGAAGCGAATGCCGAACATGTCCCACACCTCGCGCTCGAGCCAGTTCGCGCCTTTCCATAGCGGAGTGAGCGAATCCACCTCCGGCTCACCCTCGGCCACCGGAACTTTCACGCGCAGGCGGCGATGGCTGCGCAAAGAAAGCAGGTGATAAACCACTTCGAAGCGCGGCTGTTTTTTTTCGAGATAATCCACGGCAGTGATGTCGGCGAGAAAATCAAAGTCGAGCCTGAGGTCTTCTTTTAGACGCCGGACGATTTCCATCAACGCTTCGGGCCGGATCACGACGGTCTCATCGCCGTGGAGTGCATGCGCGTCGAGAATCTTCGGGCCGAATGTTTCTTTTAGATATTGAAGGCGCGGGCTCTCGTCTGCCATCGAACTCAATCCATGTCCAGGGCGCCTTTTTTCCAGGCGTAAATAAAGCCGACCATCGCGATGACCAAGAAAATTCCCATCTCGACGAGACCAAACACGCCGAGGCGGCGAAACCACACCGCCCACGGATAGAGAAACACCGCTTCCAGGTCGAAGATAAGAAAGAGCATGGCGATCAAATAGAACTTCACCGGGAAACGAATCCGCGCGTCCCCTTTGGGAGGATTTCCCGACTCGAAAGGCTCCGCTTTGACCGCGCTAGGTTTTTTCGGGCCGACGGTTTGGGCGACGGCGAGCAATCCCAAAACGACTAATGCGGCGAAGAAAAAAAGGACCAGGACGGGAAAAAAGGGATGAATCATCAACGAGTCGCTTTAAACGTATCTCCCGAGAGAGACGTACAGGAGAAGCTCCGAAGCCGCCGCGGACAACCAATTTTTTTCTATTGGAAAACCGCCGGGATGTCAAGGAAATCGCCGTCGATGGACGAGCGATCATAGAGTGAAGGCGGGCGAGCGCCGGCGCGAAAAAGCGCGTTGCAATTTCACAGGCCTGCGCCTATAGTCCGATACGGGAGGAAGATTATGAAGCGATCTACGTTAGTCGTGACCGTGTCGCTGGTGGCGGGAATCGTGGTTGGCTTCACCGCCGACCGGCTGCTCCACGCTCAACAGGATCAGATCCGGCGCACGACTATGCTGCAAACGACCCTGGAAGGAGTGCCGGACAAAACCGCGGAAGTATTTCTGATCGAGATGGCCCCGGGCGCCGCCACGGGCAGGCATTCTCATCCCGGAAGCGAGATGGCTTACATCCTGGAAGGTTCCGCGGCCGTGGAGGCGGGCGGAAATAAGACAGCGATCACCCAGCGCCGCGGCTCCCTCGTTTATCTGACACCGAACATGGTGCACGATGTCAGAAATCCCAGCAGGACCGAAACGCTAAAAGCGATCGTCTTCGCGCTCTACGATAAGGGTAAACCTACCACGGTTCCCGCCCCGCAATGACGGAGAATTGTTTTCGAACACCCTGACATCGCCGCCAGTCTCGAGTTCAGTTCACCTTGACTTCGATCTTTTTCGGTTTGGCTTCCTCGGCCTTGGGCAGCTTCAGGGTCAGGACTCCGTGCTTGAGCTCGGCGGTGATCTTGTTCTGATCGACCTTCTCGCTCAGCTCGAATTGCCGAAAATAATTGGCCAGCTCGAACTCGCGATAGATCGGTTCTCCCGGAAGACCGTCGCTGCTCGTGCCGCGAATCGTCAGGATATCGTTCTCCACTCTGACGTCGAGCCCTTCTTTGGAGACTCCCGGCAAATCCGCCAGCACGACCAATCCATCCGGCGTTTCGTAAATGTCTACCGGCGGCGTGAGTGTGCGCTCGCGGCTGTGCGTGGTTTCCTTCGGCGTCATCGAAGTTTCCTGTCTTGAAGTCGTAGCTACGGTTTGTTCGGCCATGATCGTCGATCTCCTTTCCTGACTTTTTTAGCCCTCTCAGCCGACATTGACGGTGATCTGTTTGGGTTTGGCCCTCTCGGC
Organism: Binatia bacterium; assembly: GCA_036506735.1. GTDB lineage: Bacteria > Desulfobacterota > Binatia > UBA9968 > UBA9968 > JAJPJQ01. Next base: position 25,179 of record DASXRG010000212.1, read on the forward strand.
CTTTGGCAACGTCAGCTTCAAAATGCCGTTGCGGTACTCCGCTTTCACCTTTCCCTCGTCCACCTCGATCGGCAGCTCCAGGGTGCGGACAAATTTGCCGCTGGCCCGCTCGCTCCGGTGAAATGCCTCCGGGCGTATCTCGCCCTCGACACGTCGCTTTTCTCCCGACAGCGTCAGTTTGTTTCTCACGGTCGTAATATTCAAAGACGCCGGATCCACACCGGGCGCCAACGCCTCTAAATAAAAATTATCTTTATCCTCGTTGAGGTTGATCAGAGGATAGCGTCTGGGCGCTTTCCCGGGAAGAAAAACCACCCGGGAAACCGGTTCGTTCTCGAAGGTAAACTCCTGAAAAGCTCTGCCGAGATGCCGTCGCAATGCTTCTATTTCATCGAAGGAATCCCAATTGGCCATTGTGCTGTTCCTCCCTCATGATAACTTTCTCAAGACAAGTTAGTCACGACCGGCTTTTTGTCAAGGTGGGGCGTCAAAAAGCCCCCATAATTTTTGCGCGGGTGATACGATGAAGCCGTCTATTGCGCGAGCGACGGCCGGCTTTCTTGCTCGTAGCTGTTGGCCGCTTCTGCCGGCTCGAGCGCCAGCACCAGCGCTTGATCCACAGTTTCAAGGAACTCGAAACGCAGCGCCTTGCGCGCCGCTTCGGGGATTTCTTCCAAATCCTTGCGGTTCAAGTTGGGCAACAGCACGCTCGAAATCCCCGCGCGTTTCGCCGCCAGGACTTTTTCCTTGATGCCGCCGACGGGCAGAACCAAACCGCGGAGACTGATCTCGCCGGTCATCGCAACGTCGTTTCTGACGCGCCGGCCGGTGAGCAGAGAAACCAGCGCGACGAAAAGCGTCACGCCCGCGCTCGGCCCGTCCTTGGGAATGGCGCCGGCAGGAAGGTGAATGTGTATGTCGTTTTTCTTGAAAATTTCCGGATTCAAACCGAGCACGTCGGCGCGCGACTTGACCAGACTCAGCGCGGCCTGAGCGCTTTCCTTCATGACGTCGCCCAACTGACCGGTGAGCAACAACTTGCCGTCGCCGGGCATTTTCGTCGCCTCGACAAAGAGAATATCTCCGCCCACGGGAGTCCATGCCAATCCCGTCGCAACGCCCGGCAAACTGGTGCGCAGCGCCACCTCATTGAAAAATTTCCCCGGACCCAGGTACGTGGCCACGGTACCGGCATCGACGGTGACGTTCTCCGCCGCGCCCTCGGCCAGACGAACGGCCACGCCCCGGCAGATCGAAGCGATCTCGCGCTCCAACTGACGGACACCCGCCTCGCGCGTGTACGCGCGAATCACTTCGCGCAGCGCGTCGTCGATCAAATTCAGTTGGTCCGGCTTGAGCCCGGTCGCCTTGAGTTGACGCGGCAGGAGGTAGCGGCGCGCGATCATCAATTTATCTTCTTCGGCATAACCCGGTAGCTCGATCACCTCCATCCGATCCCGCAGGGGGCGCGGAATCACGTCGAGCACATTGGCCGTCGTAATAAAGAAGACCTGGCTCAAATCGAACGGCACATCCAGATAGTGATCCTGAAAAGTCGCGTTTTGCTCCGGGTCCAAGACTTCGAGCAGCGCCGCGCTCGGGTCGCCGTGAAAGCTGGCGCTGAGTTTGTCGATTTCATCCAGCATGAAAACCGGATTTTTGCTGCCGGCCCGGCGGATACCCTGGATGATGCGGCCGGGCAGCGCGCCGATATAGGTGCGCCGGTGACCGCGAATCTCCGCCTCGTCGTGAACTCCGCCTAAACTCTGGCGCACGAATTTTCTATTCGTCGCGCGCGCGATGCTTTGTCCGAGCGACGTCTTGCCGACTCCGGGAGGTCCGACGAAACAAAAGATCGGGCTTTTCCCCGCCGGATTAAGCTTCCGAATCGCGAGAAATTCCAGTATGCGCTTCTTCACCCGCTCAAGGTCGTAATGATCTTCGTCGAGCACCCCGCGGGCCTTGGAAAGATCGATCTGCTCTTCGGTCGTGATGCTCCATGGCAGCTCGACGAGCCAATCGATATACGTGCGCACCATCGAATATTCGGCCGCGCCTTCGGGCATGCGCTCCATCCGGGAAACTTCCTTGAGCGCTTCCTTTTCGACTTCCGGCGGCATCTTGGCTTCCGCGATTTTATTCCGCAGCTCGGCGATTTCCGCGCTCTTCGGATTCGACTCATCCTCGCCCAGCTCTTTTTGGATCGCCTTTAACTGCTCGCGCAGGATGTAATCGCGCTGCGCCTTGTCCATGGCGCCTTTCGCCTCGGTGCCGATCCTTTTCGTCAGCTCGAGGACTTCGATCTGGCGGGCTAATTTCTCCGACACTTTTTCGGCGCGCCGTTCGATGTCGGCGATTTCCAAAAATTCCTGCTTCTCCGCGACCGACAAATCGAGCGACGACGCGATGAAATCGATCAACGCGGGCGCGTCGTCGAGATTTTGCAAGGTCGCGGACAAATTCGGGATCGGCTCGGGAAGCAGCGACCACGCCCGCTGCGCCTCCTGACGTAGATGGCGAATCCGCGCCTCGAACTCCTTGGTTTTCGGCACGGCTTCGGAGAGCAGAGAAACCCGCGCCACCAAAAAAGGCTCGGTTTGGATGAAGTCGAGAATCTTGAAACGCTGTCGGCCCTGGACGAGAATCTGTCTCTGGCCGTCGGGCAAGCTCACCAGGCGGAGAATATCGCCGACGGTACCGATCTCGTATAAATCCTTCGGCTGGGGAACGTTCACGGTTGGGTCGCGCTGCGCGACGATGCCGATCGGCATTTCCTGGCGCACGGCCTCTTCGACGCCCTGCGCGCTCGCGGGCCGGGCCGCGGTGAGCGGCACGATCGTCGAGGGAAACACCACCGCATTGCGCAACGACAGAATGATCAGCGCATCGGTTGGCAACGCGGGCCGCTTCGCTTTCGACTCCTGCGCTTTGACCTCAATTGCAGGCTGGTTGGTTTCGTTTTCTTTTGCCATCATGTTTTCCTTAGCTGAATGAACCATAATCCTTCGTTCCGGCGCATCTCGCCGAGGGACAGGGAGGCCTCGGGCGGAAACTGAAGCCGCCGCTCGAATCGACCGAACGGAATTTCCAACGCCTTGAGGTCGGCGTCGGCAAAACATTCGGGAACCGGACGGTGGCCCGCGACGCTCAATACGCCCGCCTCAAGCCGGACTTCGATCAGATTGGCTGCGACTCCGGGCAACGCGACGATCACCCACACATCCCCATCGGTCTCGACGATGTTGACCGGCGGCGCCCAACGAGCCGTTTGACAAACGGGACCTTGCAGAGCGCCGATCGCAGCCTGCAAGAAACTTCTTTGAATACGCTCGGCATGTTCCAACAGATCGCTGGCCTGCCGCCACACCCACGGGTCCCATACCATAAAAGTAAAATCCTCCGATTTTTAAAAGTTAGGTCGCGTAGTCCACCTTGTCAAGGTAGGGCGCCTCACTTGACAGTCCTTCGGATCGTGATTACCTTTGATGTGTCTGCCTTTTTTTGGTCGACGGCTCCGGCCTTGACATCGAACCGGCGATCATATACTTGCCACCGTAACGTTCGTTTCGAGTCTTCCTCGGCGAATTTCCGTCCGCTCCGGACCCTCTCAAAATGCCGGACAATTTGTCCAATCCGCTTACCTGGATAAAACTCTACACGAAAACTTACTTTGTCAGTCGGCCTCACCGGGAGCTTTTCGCCGGAGTCGAAACCTACTGCATGTTTTTGGGCTACCCGCGCAGCGGCCATAGCCTCGTAGGCTCGCTTCTCGACGCGCACCCGAACGTGATCATCGCGCACGAACTGGACGTGCTGAAGTACGTTCACGCCGGCTTTACCAAAAATCAAATTTTCTATTTGCTGCTGGAAAATTCGCGCCGGCTGGCGGCGCGCGGGCGCGGCTATTCCGGCTATTCGTACGCAGTCGCCAACCAATGGCAGGGCCGCCACCGTGAATTGCGCGTCATCGGCGATAAAAAGGGCGGCCGCTCGAGCACGCGGCTGCACTCGAACCCGGCGCTGCTCGCCGCGCTTGAAAAAACGATCGGATTGCCGACGAGGTTCGTCCACGTGATCCGAAACCCCTTTGACAGCATCACGACAATGACTTTGAAAAACCGGCGCAACTA
>DASXRG010000213.1:0-20641 GCA_036506735.1 Binatia bacterium
CACCTTGCACGATCTCTCCCCGCGCCGCGACGGCCCCTTTCTCGCGCTCAACTGCGCCGCGATCCCGCCCACGCTGATGGAAAGCGAGATCCTGGGCCACGAGAAGGGCGCGTTTACCGGCGCGATGGAGCGCCGGCTGGGCTGCTTCGAGCAGGCCGACGGCGGGACTCTGTTCTTGGACGAGATCACCGAGATGGTCCCGGAGGTGCAGGCAAAGTTCCTGCGCGTGCTGGAAGAAGGACAGGTGCGCCGCATCGGCGCCACCAGTTCCGCGTCCGTTTCGGTGCGCGTCGTGACCGCCACCAATCGCTCCCCCGCGCAGGCGGTCAAAAATGGCAAACTTCGATCCGACCTTTTTTATCGGTTGAGCGTTTTTCACCTCGAGCTGCCGCCGCTGCGCGAGCGGGGCGACGACATCACGCTTTTGGCGCGCTATTTTCTCGAGCAGTTTGCCGAAGAATACGGCCGGCCGGTGCTGCCGTGGGCGCCCGACTTTGCCGCCGCGCTCAAGGAACATTCCTGGCCCGGCAACGTGCGCGAGTTGCGCAACGCGATGCAGCAGCTGGCCGTGCTGGCGCCCGGCGCGGCGTTGACCTGCGACGACGTCAAGAGGTTTTGCCTCGGCGCGGCGTCGGCATCGGCGAACGCCGAGCCGGTGTCTCTCGCCGACGCCGAGCGCCGCGCGATCGAGAGCGCCTTGGCGGCGACCGGCGGCAATAAACGCGAGGCCGCGCGGATTTTAGGGATCACGCCCAAGACTTTGAGCACCAAGCTTGCGCTCTATCGGCGCGGCGACGACGCGCCGCGCGGCATGGCGCAAACAAGCCGCGCGGGAGCCGCATGACGGCCGGCGGAATTTCCGCGCGCCCTCCTTTTGAAGCGCCGCAATTCGGGCCGGGATTTCATGTAACAGCACCCGGGAATTTCCCCTATTGGCGTCAGGAATTTTCTTCCGGTATCTACATGATTATCCCACTTTTGCTCGTCAGCTACGCCACCTATACTGCAATCATCGATTTATCCGACGTGAAAGCTGTGAAATCGAAGCAAAAAATAAGGGATAGCGAGGAGGTCCACCATGCTTAAGCAAGTGGAGCTGCAGGGAAAGCGCTTCGAATTCTGCTCGATCGACGGAGGTCGGACGTGGTCCAGCGATCCTCGCGCCTTGATCGCCTACAAACGAAGACGCGAACGGGCGCGCGCGGACTTGAAAAAGATGTTCGAGCAAGTCGTCGAAGACGTCGCGGAGCCGGAGCCGGATTCAATCTGCGAAGTCAACCTTCAAAGCGACTCATCGTTCAAGTCGTAACCGCTTGGCGAGGAGTCCACTTGTCGCGAACGGTAAACGAGATCAACCCCGCAAGGTAGGCGCGGGGAGTTAGCCGGGGCCAGCCTGTGCTGGTAGGGGTGGCCATAGAATTGGATCGAAGCATCAGGTCGGTTCCTCCGCGGATGGGATGTGAACCGAAGGGGGCGGAGCCTTGCCGCTGAACGCGAACCTTGAAATGGAACCGGCCGTTTGGCCGGCCGACGAAGAAGCGGAAAATACCGCGCAGCCCGAGTGGCACGCGCTGTGGACGCGCAGCAACTGCGAGCAGCTTGTCCACGACCAGCTCGCCGGCAAAGGGTTTCAGCTCTTTCTGCCGAAAATCAACGTCTGGTCGCGCCGCGGCGGATTGCGCACCCTCGCTCAGCTCCCCCTATTTCCCGGTTACCTGTTCATTCATCAGGCCGTGAATAAGCGCAGCTACTATGAAATCTGCAAAGCCCGCGGCCTGGTGCGCGTCCTCGGAGAGCGGTGGGACCGGCTCGCGGCCGTGCCCGAAAAAGAAATCGAGACCATCCAAAAGGTCTTGGAGAGCCGGTTGCAGGCGACGTCCTATCCCTACGTGCGGGAGGGCCAGAGAGTACGCATCAACCGGGGGCCGCTAAAGGACGTGGAGGGCATTTTACTCAGGATGAAACCGGACAAAGGCCTGTTCGTCGTCTCGATCGAACTGCTCAAGCGCAGCGTCGCGGTTGAAATCGATTGCACGTTGGTCGTGCCGGCATGAAACAGCTACAAGTTACGGGTTGCGAATCTCGGGTTGCGCATCGACTCTGACTCAAGAATTGGGGCGAGTATGTACGAAGAAACACAAAGTAGCTCCGGGCTCGATTGGCTTTGGGCGATATGGCAACGGCGCAAACTGCTCGCGCTCGGCGTCTTTACAGTTTCGCTGGCCGGTTTTTTAGGCTTGGCGGCGTTTCTTCCCCAAATCTACAGAGCCACGGCGACCGTGCTGGTGGACCAGGAACAAGTCCGGCAAGATCAGTTCCGTGACACTTCCGGCAGGGGCCCCGCCGCCGTCGGCGAGGTGGAGACTCGGTTGCAAACGATCAACCAACAGATATTGAGCCGCGCCCGGCTGCTGGAGGTGATCAACCGCTTTGACCCTTATCCCGAGATGCGCGGTCGCGCTCGTCCGGAAGATATCGTCGATCGCATGCGCAATGATATTCGCCTGGAGCTCAAAAGCGTCGAGCAAGAACCCGGTCATCGCGCCACGGTCGCGTTCGCGCTGAGTTATCAAGGAAGGGATCCCAAGACCGTGGCGGCGGTGACCAACGCGCTCGCGGCCTTTTTCGTCGATGAAAACTGGAAGCTCCGGGGACAACAGGCAACCGAAACGGCGTCGTTTCTCAAGCGCCAGGTCGACGAGATGAAACAAAAGCTCGACGGTCTGGAGCGCCGGGCCGCCCCCGCCCGAACGCTCGCGAGCGGCGGGGCTGTTCATGAGCGTTTGGGCGATCAGCTCCGGCTCAACTCGGACAGGCTGGCCCGCGCGACGGATCGCAGGGAGGCGCTCGCGAAGCAGCTCTCCGACTTTGATCCGGGCGGCGATCCGCGCGCCAAGACCGAACATCTCGCCAAGCTGAAACGCGAGCTCAGCGAGATGCGGAGCCGGCTCACCGACAAGCATCCCGACGTTATCCGGGCCCAAGCGGAGATTACGGCGATTGAAAGCGGCGCCAGCGACGCCAAATTCGCCGTCAAGTCCAAGGGCGAGGCGACGTCCGACCCCACGATTCAGAGAATCAGAAATGATCTCAGGGAAGTCGATGCCGAAATCGCAAACCTCAAGCGCGAGGGACGAAGCCTGCAAGAGAACTTCGACAACTATCAAAAGAAGCTTGAAAGCGCGCGCGAGTCGCCGGACGTGGTGCGCGACTACGAGACGACCAAGGAAGTCTATGCTTCGCTCATGAAGCGCTACGTGGAGGCGCAGCAGGCCGAGAACGTGGAACAGACCCAGAAAGGCGAAAAATTCCGCATTCTCGACCCGGCGCTGCCTCCGGGATCCCCGGCCGCCCCCAACCGGTCCCTGATCAAGCTTATGGGTTTTCTGCTCTCTTTCGGATTGGCCGCAGTCGCGGTCATGCTCGCCGAGCAGCTCGACACTTCATTCCACACGGCCGACAGTCTGCGGACGTTCACCAAAATCCCGGTGCTGGTAAGAATTCGACGCATCATTACCGATAAAGATCGCCGGCGGGCACGCCAGCGGCTTCGCCTCAAGATAGCGGCGGCGATGGCGTGTGTGGCCCTCATGGTCGGCTTTTCCTATTACTTCGCCCACAACAATGAGGGGATCGTGCACCTGTTCAGCCGAAGTCCCCGCGCGGCCGAGAGTGCCGCCGCAAAGTGACGCGATGTATTTAAATTTTTACGGCCTTAAGCAAAAACCCTTCAACCCGACGCCGGATCCGCGCTTTCTTTATCTGACGCCGAGCCATCGGGAGGCGCTGGCGCAAATTCTCTACGGCGTTCAGGAAGGCAAGGGCTTCATCGTGCTGACCGGCGAGGTCGGGACCGGCAAGACGACGTTGATTCAGACTTTGCTGCGGCGCCTGGACGAGCGGACCGAGGCCGCTTTCATTTTCAATTCGAAGCTGCCGTTCGAAGCCATCGTCGAGTACATGCTGCGAGATTTCGGCATCACCGACAGCCTCCTCACCCAATCGCAACAGCTCTTCGCGCTCAACAACTTTCTCATCGAACGGCGCCGCGCCGGCCAAAACACGCTGTTGATCATCGACGAAGCGCAGAATTTGGACACTTCGGCCCTCGAGCAGGTGCGGCTGCTGTCGAATTTCGAGACGCCAACCGACAAGCTTTTGCAGATTTTTCTGGCCGGCCAGCCGGAGCTGCAAGTCAAGCTCGACCTTCCCGAGCTGCGGCAGCTCAAGCAGCGGATCGCGCTCCGTTCCGTCATCCGCCAGCTTACGCCGGATGAAACCTACGACTATGTGCACCATCGGCTGCGGATCGCCGGCGGCCGGACCGACATTTTCACCGACGCCGCTCTGAACCGAATCGCCAAGTACGCGCGCGGCACGCCGAGACTGGTGAACATCGTGTGCGATCATTCGCTGCTGTTCGGCTATGCCGAGCAGAAGCGGCGCATCGATCGCGACACGATAGATCAGGTCGTCGCCTATCTCGAGCAGGGAGAGCGGCCGCAGCAAACCCAGAGGAGGAGCCGCAGCGGATGGCGGATGGCGCGCGCGCCGCTCAATTGGCTCTCCGGCGCGCTGGCCGCCGTGTTTCTTATCGGCGCCGTGTTTTTCGCCTTGAGGTTGAACGGCGTGGAGGATTTCTCGCTGCAGATGGAAGGCTACATCGTCGAGATGGTGCGTTCGCTGTTCAGCATATTCGCCGCCTTTCTTCAAGAATTCGTTCATTCTACAGGAGCTGAGTCGATCCTATGAGTAAATTTTTTGAAGCCCTCGAGCAAGCGGAACAGGACCGCGTCCGGAAGGAAGAGGCCGAGCAGCGCGCGAGCGGCGAGCCCGCGGTCAATCGCGAGAATCCTCCGAGCCGGTTGACCCGAGTCTCCCCCGCTGAATCCGCTTCGATCTCCGCCCCTCCTTACGTCGCGGCGAGCAAACCCCACGTCACGGCCGGCAGGCCCCGCGCCAAGAGAATCCCGGCCCACGAGCCCGCGTGGCAGGTCAAGCGAGCGCCGAAGTCAGGTCTGGACGATCATTTGGTGAGCATTCTCGATCCTATGTCGGCCGAGGCGGAGCAGTATCGGACGCTTTGCTGCGGCATCGAACAAGCGCATCGGGACGCCAATCTCAGCATCGTCGCGATCACCAGCCCGGGAGTGGGCGACGGCAAGACGCTTACCGCGATCAATTTGGCGGCCACTTTGGCCCAGGCGCCCGAGAACCGGGTTCTTTTGATCGACGCCGACCTGCGCAATCCCTCGGTGGGGCACCAGGTCGGTATCGACAACTGGGAAGGGCCGGGACTGATCGACGCGATTCTCAATCCGGATTTCGATCTCAGAGACGTCGAAAGACCTCTTTTCACCTCTAATCTCTCGGTCGTCACGGCGGGCCAGAGCTTCGACTCTCCCTACGAGACGCTCAAATCTCCGCGATTGCAGGCGCTCCTGGAAGACGCGCGCCTGAGATACGACTACGTCGTAGTGGACACGCCGCCGCTCGTGCCGGTGCCGGACTGCCGGCTCATCGGACGCTGGGTCGAAGGCTTTCTCATCGTTGTGGCCGCGCACTACACGCCCAAGAAATCGCTGGAAGAAGCCTTGAACATCGTCGAGCCGACGAAAGTCATCGGCATCGTCTTCAACGGCGATGACCAGCCGATGTCGGACTACTACAACTATTCCTACGTCGCGAGTCGTTCCTCGCATCGCAACGACGGCTGGGGCGACCGGTTGACGAAAAGGCTCGCGGCGTTTTCGCGCACGCCGTTCCCGCTCGGCCAGAAATAGACCGGTTGACACGCTATGGCATCGATCCTACTCCTGGTCGAGGGCAGCTCCGTTTTCGGAATCGTTTACGGCGTCCTTACCGTTTGGTCGCGGCTCTCGCTGAGCGATTGGGTATTCATGGCGCCGACGCTCGCGCAGTCCCTGGTGTTTTCTCTCTCGAGTCTGGCGGCCTTCTACTACAACGGCCTTTATAACCTGCGCGACGTACGGAGCCTGGACGGTCTCTGGCCGCGCTTGACGCGATCCGTGCCTCTGGCATTGCTGCTCCTGGCGTTGATCTACACGCTTTTTCCCCAAATGAAGATTCCGCCGGCGGCGCTGGTCTTGAGCATGGCGATCGTGGGCTGCCTGGTGTTCGCGCTCCGCGCGGTGCTCTATTGGCTGTTGCAACGCCGCCCGTTCGTCAAACGGGTTCTGATTCTCGGGACGGGGCTGCTGGCGCGGAAACTCGTGCGCGAGATCGAGAACCAACCCGCCGCGCGTTATGCGATCGTGGGGCTGGTCGATGATTCGGCGGTCCTGGAGACGCCGCTGCTCCATTATCCCTTGCGCAAAATTCTCGAGCGGCTGGGTTACCCGTATATGGGGCCGCTGAAGCACCTGCGCAAAATTATCGGGGAAGTCCGCCCCGACCGCATCATCGTCGCGCAGCCGGAAGGATTGGACCGCTCCCACGTGCGCCACGTGCTTTTGGAATCCCGGCCGTCCGGCGTCGTCATCGAGGACGGCGTCGAGGTCTACGAGCGTCTCACGGGCAAAGTGGCCATCGAGTGGCTGACGCCGCAGAGTCTCATCTTCTCCAAAGACTTCCGCCGCTCGCGCTTGGATCAGGCGTTGGCGCGCGCCATGAGCCTTTCCGTTGCGACGCTCGGGCTGATCGTATTGGCGCCCGTGTTCGGACTCATCGCCCTGGCGATCAAGCTCGACTCAACGGGTCCCGTGCTTTTCGTGCAAGAGCGGATCGGCCGGCGCGGCAAGCCGTTCAACCTGCTTAAATTCCGTACGATGCATCCGACGGTCGAAAAAACTTCCGAATGGGTGTGCGACAACGTCGATCGAATCACACGCGTAGGCAAATGGCTGCGCCGGTTCCGGCTCGACGAGATTCCGCAATTCTGGAACGTCTTCAGAGGTCATATGAATCTCGTCGGCCCCCGGCCGCATCCGGTCTCCAACTTCGCGCTCTTCGTCCTGGTATCCCGCAACGCTCCCGAATGCGGCCAGCCGATCCCGTTCTATGCGCTGCGCTCGATGGTTCGGCCCGGGATCACCGGCTGGGCGCAGATCCGCTACCGCTACGCCAACGGTCTGGAGGAAGAAATCGAGAAGATGCGCTACGACCTTTACTACATCAAGCATATGTCGGTATGGCTCGACCTGCGTATACTCTCGGAGACGGTCAGAGTCGTCCTCTTCGGCCAGGAATCCCGCCCCGCCTCGCATCCCGACCAAGTTCCGGCAAACCAGCCCGAACCCGGTTTCGAAAGCGCCGCTTGACTCGATGAGCAGCCCTCATCTCGCCGACCACATTCGAACCTGCGCCGCGCAAATCACCGTCATCGGGCAAGGCTACGTCGGCCTGCCGCTGGCGGTCGCCTTTGCCGAAGCGGGATTTTCCGTCGTCGGCCTGGACACCAACGTCGAGCGAGTGGTGGCCCTGAACGACGGCATTTCGTGCAGTCCGGACGTCGAGAACGAGAAAATCGTGCGGCTGCGGCTAGAGGAACGGTACCAGGCGTCCGCGGACTTCTCGACCCTGGACCGCAGCGACGTCGTGATCATCTGCGTGCCGACGCCGCTGCGCAAATCCAAAGACCCCGATATTTCATTCGTCGCCGCGGCGGCCCAGCAGGTCGCGGCGCGATTTCATCCGGGGCAACTGGTGATCCTGGAAAGCACGACTTATCCGGGAACCACCGAGGAGCTGCTTTTGCCGATGTTCGAGGCGCAGGGCGCCCAGGCCGGCGAGAATTTTTTTCTGGCTTTCTCCCCCGAGCGAATCGATCCGGGAAACCCCACTTTCAAAGTGGGCGACATACCGAAAATCGTCGGCGGCGTCACGCGGCGCTGCGCCGAGCTGGCCGCCCTCCTCTACCGGAAGATCGTCGGCCAGGTCGTCGAAGTCTCCAGTCCCAAGGTCGCCGAGCTGGCCAAGCTTTACGAAAACGTGTTTCGCAACGTCAACGTCGCGCTGGCCAACGAGCTCAGCATCATGTGCCGCCATCTCGAAGTGAAGACGCACGAAGTTATTCAAGCGGCCGGCACGAAGCCTTTCGGCTTCATACCTTTCTATCCAGGGCCGGGCATCGGCGGCCATTGCATTCCGGTGGATCCGTTTTATCTCTCCTGGAAGATGCGCCTGAAAGGTTACGAAGCCCGCTTCATCCATTTGGCCGAGGAGGTCAACGGCGCGATGCCCGGTTACGTCGTCGATCTCGTGATCGAAGCTCTCAACCGCAGGCGCCGCTGCCTGAACGGCGCGAAAATCCTGGTTCTGGGGGTGGCCTATAAACGCGGCGTGGGGGATACGCGCGAATCGCCGGCATTGGAAGTCATCGCGCAGCTGCTGAAAAAAGGAGCGCAGGTCGTTTACTCCGATCCATACGTCGATTCGATCGCCGTCGAAGGGACGGCTCTCAAAGGCATTGCGTTATCGGACGAGAAGGTGGCAGCCGCCGACTGTGTTCTTATCCTCACCGACCATCCTCAGTTCAACTACAAACGGATCGTCGAATCGGCCGATCTCGTCGTCGACACGCGCGGCTCCACTTGCGGCCTGGCGGCGCCCGAGGGGCGAATCGTTATGCTTTAGTCCGGCCCCGCGCCGGATACAACTCGGATTTCGCAGCATTCAGTTCCTTTGACTACTAAAATCAGCCGAATTTTGCTCGAACTCGGGACTCAACGGTGAATCGAAGCTCATCACTGGAATGGTGGCGGCCTGACGTTGTCGCTGAAAGCGATTTGCCGTCGCCCGTCGCAGCCCCTCAGACCCATGGGCGCGCCCTGCCGTTTTGGGTTTTGATGGGTTTCACCGTTATCATATTGCTCGGCCCTCAGGCCTTTTTCCCGGAGCTCGATCGTCTGCGCGTCGGCCTGCTCACGGCCGTCCTCGCCGTGGCAACCTATCTGTGGGACTGCCTGCTGTACCGGCGGCCGATAAGCATACTATCCACTGAGATCTGGCTCGCCGCGGCGCTCGCGGCTTGGGCGATCGTGACGATTCCCTTCTCCTACTCACCGCGAGAAAGCCTTTTGGTTTTTCTCGACCTTTACGCCAAGAGTCTGATCGTCTTCTGGTTGCTCGGTAACGTCATCGGCTCGGTAAAAAGACTGCGGCAGACATTTTGGGCGCTGAGCCTCATGGCTATTCCCTTGGCCTTCACCGGCGTCGAGCACTTTTTTTCCGGTATTTTTCTCGAGAACAGCCGGCGACTCATGGGTTTCGACGCGCCGCTCACCGCGAATCCAAACGATCTGGCGCTGATGCTTAATCTGATCCTGCCGCTGAGCATAGCGCTCCTGCTGACTCACCGCGGTAAACCCCTGGCGCGCGCTGGCTTGTTCGGCGGCGTCTGCCTTTCGGCCGCCGCCATCATCCTGACCTTTTCGCGGGGCGGATTTCTGACGTTGGCCGCCCTTTTTGTACTCTATCTATGGAAATTGCGCCGGCGCTCGGAGCGGCGCTGGATATGGATGATGGTCCCCGTCCTGTTGGTGTGCATTCCCCTGCTGGGTCCGAGTTACTATGATCGCCTCGCCACCATTGCCGATATTGAGAAAGACGAAACCGGCTCGGCGCAGGCGCGCTGGAGCGACATGGAGGCCGCGGTGCGATTCACCCTGCGGCATCCGATCATCGGCGCCGGCATCGGGCAGAATATGGAGGCCCTCGACGAGGAAAGACCGAACCCCGGTGAGGCTGTGATTCACAATGTCTATCTCGAGCACTCCACGGAATTGGGGATTATCGGACTACTTCTGTTCGTCACACTAGTCATCCGGTCGATTAAATCCGTCGCGTTGGTGCAGCGGCAATTGAAGCGCGAGCAGCGGTTGCCCGAGTTGTTCTACCTGGCCGAAGGGTTACAGCTTAGCCTGATCGCGTTTGCCATTGCCGGGTTTTTTCATCCGGTGGCGTATCATTTTTACTTTTACTACGTGGCGGGGCTCGCGGTGGCGGCCAAGGCCTTGCTCGAGAAGGAGCCGTGGTTGTGCACGACAAGATAAAGCTGTTCACGTTCCTCAATTGCTTCGACATCGGCGGCACCGAAAGGCACGTTGTCAGCCTGGCGCGCAGGCTCGATGCCGCGACCTTCGAGCTGAACCTGGGCTGCATGTATAAAACGGGGCCTTTCCTGAAAGACATCGAGCGGCTTCACATCCCCGTCGCCGAATACACCGTCAGAACTCTCCGCAGTCACAGGTTCATCAAAGAACAGATCCGATGCGCGGCCGACATGAGACGCAATCACATCCAGCTCGTCCATACCTACGGTTTTTATCCCAACGTCTTTGCCATCCCGGCCGCCCGGCTGGCGCGCGTGCCGATCGTGATTGCATCGATCAGAGATACGCTCACCCTGGATCTCTCTCCGATGCGATGCCGGGCGCAGCAATTTGTCTGCCGCCTGGCCGACTGTATCTTGGTCAATGCCACGGCGATCCGACGGCGGTTGATTTCCGAAGGCTATAACCGTGACAAGATCCACGTGATAAAAAACGGCATCGACCTTTCCAGGTTCGTGCGGCGGCCGGACAACAGCGGGCTCCGCAGCGAATTCGGATTGTCTCCGAGCACGCCGCTGGTGATCGTCTTATCGCGCTTGAGCAAGATTAAAGGGATCGAATACTTTCTGGAAGCGGCGGCAATCCTTGCCCAACGCTTCGACGACGCGCGTTTTCTGATCGTCGGCGATCTCAAAGACGATCCGGCCTACCGCGCCCAGCTGGAGCGCCTGGCGATCGACCTCGGCGTCGGACAACGGGTGATTTTCACCGGCTTTCGGCTCGATGTCGCCGAGTTGCTCTCCGAAGCGAACGTCTCGGTGCTTCCCTCCCTCACCGAAGGTCTGTCGAACACGTTGCTCGAGTCGATGGCCGCCGGCCTCCCGGTAGTCGCGACGAACGTGGGAGGCAATTCGGAGATCGTCGAGGATGGGATTACGGGTTTCCTCGTGCCGCCGAAGGACCCCGGGGCACTGGCCCAATCGATCTCGGCATTGCTGGCCAATCGAGAGACGGCGCGAAGATTCGGGGAAGCCGGCAGAGAACGGGTTGCTCAGCACTTTTCACTGGAGCGAATGGTTGCGGCAACGGAGGATCTCTACCTGAGACTGCTGGGAAAAGCATCCGGGCGGAGAACCGCCGCTCCGAGAACGCAAAGAAGTTGGCGTGAGCCATGGGGATCACGAAAGCCGTTGCCGCTGTCCGAATAACGCCATCCTGGCAGGAGATGAGCCATGAATGAAATCCATTTAAGGACGGTGCCGGTGCAGCGGTCGTCTTCGGGCACCGTGCTGGGTATGAAGCCGGCCGCGGTTTTCGCGCGCTCCGAGGCGACTTCCGCCCGGATCGAAATCTTCTCGACCTGCCCCGGGTCGGACGACATGCCGCGCGACGACTACGTGCAA
Source organism: Binatia bacterium (assembly GCA_036506735.1). Lineage (GTDB taxonomy): Bacteria > Desulfobacterota > Binatia > UBA9968 > UBA9968 > JAJPJQ01. The sequence continues at coordinate 11,417 of DASXRG010000213.1, forward strand.
AACGTCATCGACGTGGCGCGCTGGAGCGAGCAGATCGGCTGCCGCGGAATCCTGATCTATTCCGACAACAGCCTGCTCGATCCCTGGCTGCTCTCCCAGGTCATTATAGAGAACACGACGAGTCTCTGCCCTCTCATCGCCGTCCAACCCGTGTACATGCATCCTTACTCGGTCGCCAAGATGATCACTTCCTTCGGGCAGCTTTACGGCCGGCGGCTTTATCTCAATATGGTCGCGGGCGGCTTTAAAAACGATCTGATCGCGCTCGACGATGCCACCCCGCACGACGAAAGATACGCCCGCGTGATGGAATACACGACCATCGTTAAAGGACTGCTGGGCGGATCCTCGATCAGCTACGAAGGCAAGTTTTATCGGGTGAAGCAATTGAAATTGAAGCCGGCTCTGCCGCCCCATTTGTTTCCCGGCATTTTTATCTCGGGCTCGTCCGAAGCCGGCCTGGCGTGCGCCAAGGCGGTCGGCGCTACCGCCATCAAATATCCCAAGCCGGCGAAAGAAGAAGACGGAGCGCTCGACGGCGCCATCGAATACGGCATCCGCGTCGGTATTATCGCTCGCGCCGATGAAGACGACGCATGGACGGTCGGCCAGGCGCGCTTTCCTGAAGACCGCAAGGGGCAGCTCACGCACCAGCTCGCGATGAAAGTTTCCGACTCGGTGTGGCACCGCCAGCTCTCCGAGCTGGGGCGGCGGACCGATAGCCCCTATTGGCTGGCGCCGTTTCAGAACTACAAGAGCTTCTGTCCCTATCTCGTCGGCAGCTACGACCAAGTGGCTGAAGAATTGGCCCGGTATATCACCCTCGGCCATAAAACTTTCATTCTCGACGTTCCGCCGACCCGAGAGGAACTGAGACACACGCGCATCGGATTTAAAAGAGCTCTGGAGATGGCCGATGGTCAAGTTGCTGCAAGAATGGATAACGGTTCAAGCGGAACGGCGTCCTGACGCAACCGCTCTGGTCTCCAATCAAGCGACCTTCAGCTACGCGCAGGTCGAGGCGCTCTCGAACCGGCTCGCGCGCATGCTCAAAGACAGCGGCTGCGCGCGCGGCGACCGCGTCGGATTTTTGATGCCGAAGTCGCCGGCCGCCATCATCGCGATGCTGGGAAGCCTGAAGGCGGATTGCATCTACGTGCCCCTCGATGCCGCCGGCCCGGCGTCGCGGCTGCAAAAAATCATCGAGTCTTGCGACAGCCGGATGATCCTGGCGGCGGGACCGGTGGCGGTTTTACTGGATCAGTTGCTGCGCGACGAAAAATTGCGCCCGGCGATTTCCGTCGGGTGGCTGGACGCGGAAAAGGTCGCGGGCGAAAACTTCACGCCGGTCTTTTCGCTCCGCGACTTGGGCGGTCTTCCGGCCGGCGCGCCGGCCTACCGCAACAGATCCTGCGACGCGGCGCACATTCTGTTCACCTCCGGATCGACCGGCGCGCCGAAGGGCGTCGTGATCACCCACTCGAGCGTGATCCATTTCGTCGAATGGGCCGCCGGCTATTTCGGCGTGAATTCCTCCGATCGAATCTCGGGCCATACGCCGCTCCACTTTGATTTGTCCACCTTCGATGTTTTCGGGACCCTGGCCGCCGGCGCCGAGCTGCACCTCGTTCCGCCGGAGCTGAATCTGCTGCCGAACAAACTCGTCGATTTTATCCGGCGGTCGCAATTGACGCAGTGGTTTTCCGTCCCTTCGATTCTGAACTATGTCGCCAAGTTCGACGTCGTCAGGCGGAACGATTTCCCGTCTTTGAAACGGCTCCTATGGTGCGGCGAAGTTTTTCCGACGCCGTCGCTGATTTACTGGATGGAACGGTTGCCCCACGTCCGCTTCACGAACCTCTACGGTCCTACCGAAGCGACGATCGCCAGCAGTTACTACACCGTTCCCGCCCGTCCGGAGGACTCGAAGGCGCCGATTCCCGTCGGCGAGCCGTGCGGCGGCGAAGAGCTGCTCGTGCTGGACGAGAGCCTCGAAATCGTGCCGCGCGGCCGGATCGGAGAGCTCTACATCCGCGGCGTCGGATTGAGCCCGGGATACTGGAGAGACGAAGAGAAGACGCGCGCGGTTTTTCTTCCCAATCCGCACAGCTCCGATCCCGCGGACCGAATCTACAAGACCGGCGACCTTGCTCGCGTCGGCGACGACGGCCTCGTCTACTTTCTCGGCCGAGCGGACACCCAGATCAAGAGCCGGGGCTATCGCATCGAGCTGGGGGAAATCGAGACGGCATTGAACGGCTTGAATATTCTGCAGGAGTGCGCGGTGGTCGCGCTCCCCGTCGATGGTTTCGAGGGCAGCAAGATTTGCTGCGCCTATGTCGCGCTGCCTGGAGAAGACGTCGCCCCTCCGATGCTGCGGCAGAAGCTGGGCAAGGCGTTGCCGTCCTACATGCTGCCTTCCGCCTGGTTGGCGCTCGATCGGCTGCCCAAAAACGCCAACGGTAAAATCGACCGGCGCTGGCTCAAAGAGGAATTTTTGCAGCAGGCAAATCAAGCCGGCAACGGCCCGCTCGGCCTTGCGATTTCGCCCGGTCAACCGGCGGGAGCGAAAGCATGATCGCCGCGCCGGAAAAGCACGCCGGAACTTACGCCGGGAATCCTTCGACGATCGGCGGTGGTTCGACAAGATTCGCTTTCGCGCCTCGGGAGCTTGGACATGTCTGACGCCAACGGATGGAACGATCAAATCACCGCGCTATTTTTGCAGCAGATGGACATCGCGGTTCCTTCGATCCATACCGATTTATTCGATGCGGGAATTTTGGATTCGCTGGCCTTCGTCGATTTGTTGGCGCGCCTCGAAGAGCAGTTCGGCATTCGCGTCTCCATCGACGATCTCGAGCTCGAAAACTTTCGCTCGGTGGCGAAGATCGCGAGCTTCGCCGCGAGCAAAAGTAAGAACGGATTCAAGGTCGCCATCTAAGCCCCGCCTGTTTTCAAAGCTCCGGCAAAAATATGGGTCACATCAGACCGCTCGCCGAAGAAGACATCCCGCAGGTGATCGACCTGCACCGCAGGCTGCTCCGTAACGGCCAGCCGTTTTCGGCGGAGACGGAAAGCGCTTACCGGACGTACTTCAACGAAATTTTTTTGCGCCACCCGTGGTCGGCCGAAGGATTGCCGTCGTTGGTCTATCAGGGCGACAAGGGAAAAATCGCCGGTTGCCTGGGCGTGCTGCCGTGTCGAATGTCGTGGAAAGGGAAGCCGATCCAGGTCGCGATGGGCCATCATTTCATGGTCGAGCCGGACAGCCGTTCCACGATGGCCGCGCTGGAGCTTTTGAAGACTTTTCTGGTGGGACCGCAGGATCTGGCGATGGCCACCGAGGCGAACAATACATCGCGCAAGATTTGGGAGGGAGTCGGCGGCCGGACGTCTTTGCTTTACAGTCTCCGGTGGACGCGCGCCTTGCGTCCCAGCCGGTTTGTCTTGTCGCGCTTGCGGACTCGGCCGTCGCTCATGCCGCTCGCGTTCGCCTTTAGTCCCTTTTGTCTCGCGCTCGACGCCGTTCTTGCGCGCGTGCCTGAAAGCCATTTCAGGCTGTCGCGGCCCGAGGCTACGGACGAAGAACTCACCGTGGAAGCGTTGTTCGATGGTTTGCGCGAATTGTCGCGCCGCCGCGGCCTCAGCCTGATGTACGACCATCGCGTGCTGCAATGGCTCTTCGCCTTGCTCGGACAAATCAAAACTCCCGGCTCTTTTCAGAAGGTGTTGGTTCGGAACTCCGACGGAAAGATCCTCGGCTGGTACCTCTACTATCTGAAGCCGGGAGGAGTGAGCGAGGTCGTCCAGATCGGCGCGCCGGGCAAGGCGATGGAAGAGGTCCTGGATCATCTCTTCTATCATGCGTGGCGCGGCGGATCCGTCGCCGTATCGGGACAAGTAGACCCGTTTTTCATGCAAGACTTTTTGACCAAGCACTGTTTTCTGCACGGCGGCTCCTGGACGTTGGTCCACTCCCGGGATTCCGGCCTCCTGCAGACCATCGACCGCGGAGATATTTTTCTTACGCGATTGGAAGGCGAATGGACGATCGGTTTTTAGCCACGCCGGTCTTGGGTTTGAGCATGATGCCTGCAACCGCAGTGTCCGCGGAAGAATCGCCGACGGCCGCCGACCTGTCGATCGAAACGATCTCCGATGACCGCGCTTTTCTCGGCCTCGAGCCGGTCTGGAACCGACTCGTCGAAGAGGCCGAGATGGACCATCCCTTTGCCCGCCACGAGTGGATGCGCGCGTGGTGGGAATCCTTCGGCGCTGGAAACAAGCTTCATATTCTCGTCGTGAAACTGAATGCGGACCCCATTGCCATCGCTCCGCTCATGCTGAGCCGGGGCCAGATCTACGGGTGGAAAATACGCCGCCTGCAATCGATGCATAACGATCATAGTCCGCGCTTCGACTTCATCGTCGGACGCTGCCCGGAACGCGTCTATCGCGAGATCTGGAATCATTTGCTGAACCAGCGCCGTTCATGGGACGTGCTGGAGATCGCCCAGTTGCGGGTGGGCTGCCGGACGCTCGAAGAGCTCGAACGCCTGGCCGTTGCCGGCGGATTTCTCGTCGGCACCTGGCCTTCCGATCAGTCCCCCTACATCGACCTCGCCGCCGGTTGGGACGAATATTTGGCGCAGCTCAGCTCGCAGCATAAAAAAAAGAGCCGTCAGCGCGTCCGACAACTCGGCCAGCTCGGACGCGTGGAGCTCGAGGTGATTTCCTCGGGCGCGCGCATCGAAGAGGCGCTGCAAGACGGCCTGCGCCTCGAGGCCGCCGGGTGGAAGACTGAATCCGGGACCGCGATCCAGTGCAGCCCCGAAGTGCTGAAGTTTTATACTGAGCTCGCCGGTGCCTCGGCGCGCGCCGGCACCTTGCGGTTGATATTCTTGAACGTCGCCGGCGCGCGCATCGCATTCGCCTATGCGCTCTGCTATAAGAACAAACTTTTCGTCCTCAAGGCGGGATACGATCCGCAGTACGCCACTTATTCGCCGTATAATGTTCTCTGCTATCTGGTCTTCCAGGATGCCTGCGAGCGCGGCCTGACCGAATACGAATTTCTGGGCGCCAACGAAGGCTGGAAGCTTCGCTGGGCCAAAGCGACCAAATCTCACTGCTGGCTCTATGTGCTCCAGGATACGACGCCCGGCCGGCTCATTTACTGGGGCAAATTCCGCTTGACCCCGAAGCTAAAACAGGGGTGGCGTGCGCTGTCCGGGGATGGCAGTCCTGGACATCGCATCGGCGCCGCAGCCAAAGCTATTCTACTTTCGAGTTAGCCCATGTACGTCCCGGCCTGGCCGCTTCTCAATCCGTTTTATTTTTTGCGCTCCGAGGCGTCCGGCGCGCCGCCGTTCCCTCTGAATGCGCCGAATCGGCAAGCCTTCTACGTTGCGCGCAGCGGCATTTACCACCTCATCCGCGCCCTGAGACTTAAGAAAAACGAAGCGGTCCTGATGCCGGATTATCATAGCGGCGTCGAAGTCTGGGCCGTCCGAGCGGCCGGCGCCCGGGTCCGGTATTATCACATCAATCGAAAGATGGAGCTCGATCTCTCCGAATTGAGCGACTTGTGCCGGCCCAATGTTCGCGCCGTTTACCTCATTCATTACCTGGGATGGGCGCAACCGGTAGAAGCCGTGAGGGATCTTTGCCGGGAGCGCGGCATCGTCCTGATCGAAGACTGCGCGCTTTCACTGCTGAGCGAAGTAGCCGGACGACCTCTCGGCGCGTTCGGCGATTATGCGATCTTTTGTCTCTACAAGACCCTGCCGATTCCGAACGGCGGGTTGTTGGTCCAAAACGGCCAACCGCTGGATGCGCTTACCGCCCTAAAAACCGAGGCCGGCGATGCGCTGTCGCTCGCCGCCAGGAGCGCGGAGCTCATGCTGGAATGGATTCACAGCCGCTCGGATCTGGTCGGAGGAGCGCTCAGTTTGGCGAAAAGAGCGGCGGGCAAAACGTTGAGCGCGCTCGGCGTCGAGCGCTTGCCGGTTGCGGACATCACTCCGGCCTTCGACTCGAGCGGCTATCAAGTCAAAAGGCTCGCCACCGGCATGTCGCCTCTGTGCGCCGCCCTGCTCAAACGATTCGACTTCGAGTCGATTCGCCGAAAACGCCGCGAGAATTATCTGTTCCTGCACGAGCTGCTGGCGGGAAAAGTTCCCTCGTTGGTGCGCGAACTCGAAGAGGGCATGTGCCCTCTATTCTTTCCGCTGCTGGTGGCGGACAAGCACGCCGCGGCTCAGGCGTTGAGGTCGCGGGGGATCAGCGCGGTGGAGTTTTGGAACTACGGTTACCCGGAGGCCAGCGCGCATACATCGGCGGACGCCCAATTTCTTCGCGATCATGCGCTTGAGTTGCCCATTCATCAGGACGTGACCGAGGCGCAGATAGAATACATGGCGGAACAGGTTTTGCGCCTGCTCTTTCCCCGGCTGGCGCATAAAGAATTAAACCCGCAACGCAGCCGGCCGCGGGGACGGCGTTTGTTTGTCCGATCTCTTCACGGCAATTGAGCATGGCGGGCGCCGTTGGCGGAGAAATCGCCGCTCATGCGCCGCCGGCAAGTGGAGACTGAAGTCGATGATCGAAGTCGTAAGCGACGCCGCGGGCTTTGAGAAACTACGCGATGAGTGGAGCGAGCTGCTGGAAGCCAGTTCCGCCGACTGTATTTTCTTGACCTGGGAGTGGCTCTTTACCTGGTGGAAGCATCTCTCCACCGGGAGAAAACTGTCGATCCTGACCGTTCGGCGCGGCCATGAGCTGATCGCGCTGGCGCCGCTGGCGGTGCAGCCGGCCGGCCTGAGGCCTTTTTCGCTCGTTCGCTGCGTGGAATTCCTGGGTACGGGAGAAGTCGGATCCGACTATCTGGATTTGATCGCCAAGCGTGGCGACGAACCGGAAGCGCTGCGCGCGCTGGCCGAATATCTGGCCGAGACCAAGCCTATGCTCAGGATGGACCATCTCAAGCGGCAATCTTGCTCGGCCAACGAGGTTGCCCGGCGGCTGAAAGAGCGCGGCTGGGACTCGCACGACGCCAAGCGGAGCGTGGCCCCGTTCATCGATCTGGCCGGCCATTCTTGGGACTCTTTTCTCGCGACTCTGGGCTCGGAGCACCGCTACAATTTCAAGCGCAGACTAAAAAATCTGACCAAGCATTTCGCAGTCCGTTTCGAGCCGGCAAACTCCGAGGAAGAGCGCCGGAGGGCTCTGGCCCTGCTCGTCGAGCTGCACGGGATGCGGTGGCAGAGCAACGGCAGTTGTGGATCGTTTCAGGATCGAAGCATCCTGTCGTTTCACGAGGAGATCAGTCGCGTGGCCTTGGAACGCGGCTGGCTCCGGCTTTTTGTCCTGTGGCTCGATCAAAAGCCCGCCGCCGCGCTCTACGCTTTCCGGTACCGCCGGGTTTTTTACTTTTATCAATCCGGGTTCGATCCCGTCTACGGCAAATTCAGCGTCGGCTTGGTCGCTATGGGGTTGGCGATCAAGAGCGCGCTCGAAGAGGGCGCCGAGGAATACGACCTGCTCTACGGCGACGAAGCGTACAAGTTTCTTTGGGCGCGCCAAGCGCGGGAGCTGGGGCGCCTCGAGGTCTATCCGCCGAACGCGGTTGGCAGGATCTACCGACAAGCGGTCGAAGTGAACCGGGCCGCGAGAAAGGTTGCGCGGCAAGTGCTGCTTCAACCGGCGTCTCCCATAAAATCGTAGGAGGCAACGTGGAACTCGAACGAAGTTCATTGCCGCGGAGGCTCCTGAAGACGGGGCTCGCGTACGGGTTGAGTTGGACCGGAATTTCGAAGCTGGTGCAGATCCGGGAACGGGCCGCCCACAAGCCTCTCGTTGTTTGTTACCACAGGACGGTCCAGAACCTCGCGGCCAACACCAACGACATTCTTCCGTCGATGCTGATCAGCCGGGAGATGCTCGAACGCCAGCTCGACTGGATCGGGCGCAGTTACTCCTTTGTCTCGCTCGATGAGCTGGGTTTATGGCTGGAAGGGAAGAAAAAATTCTCCCGCCCCATTGCCGCCGTCACCTTCGACGATGGATACCGCGACGTCTATTACAACGCCTTTCCCTTGCTCAAACGGAAGGGAATTCCCGCTGCGGTCTTCGTCGTGACGGACTTGATCGGAAAGCCGGATTTGTTGGTCCACGACAAGCTTTTTCTCCTGCTGTCGCGCGCGTTCTCCCCGCAGGACGCCGGCCTCGGGAAGTTGATGCGTTTTCTCCGCACGCTCGCGATCGATCTGTCCGAAAAAAAGATCCTCAGGAACGGGCGCTGGAGCCGCTCCCGGGCCGCCAGCTCATTGCTGATGGTTCTGTCGCGGCGGGAGATCGACCGGGTCATTCATGCCCTGGAGGCCGATACTCAAATCGAAGAAAGCGCGTTGAACATCAACCGCTGTCTCAACTGGGAAATGATCCTCGAGATGCATCGCGCCGGCGTCACCATCGGATCGCATAGCCACTCTCACGCGGTCATGATCAACGAAAAGTCGGATAAGATGATGCAGGAGGCGAACTCCTCTCGCGAGACGCTGCAACGGAAGCTGCGGACGAAGATCCAACACTTCGCTTACCCCGACGGGCAATTTAATGACGCCGCGATCCGGGCGGTGGCGGCTTCCGGATATCGCTTCGCCTACACCACCTGCGGGCACCAGCAAATCGCTTATCCCACGTTGACGATTCCGCGGATGATCTTGTGGGAAAATTCTTCGCTCGACGCGAGCGGGCGCTTCTCCCCCGCCATCCTGAACTGCCAGATCAGGGGAATCTTTGATGTGCTCAAACCCTGCAGGCGCCTCCACCGTCTCCCACAGGCGAGCGACTTCACGGCGCGTCCCGAGCCGCTGAAGGAAACACGGAGCCAGGGAGTCCGCCTGTAAATCGGCTCTGGTTATCGACGGCGGAAAGCCTAGAGGGCGGCATCGCATGTGTGGCATTGCGGGAATTGTAAGTCTCGGCGAAAAACCGGTCGCATTGGACGAGGTTCGGCGGATGTGCGGCGCGATCGTTCATCGCGGGCCCGACGACGAGGGTTTCTACGTCGGCCCGGGCATCGGCCTCGGAATGCGGCGCTTGAGCATCATCGACCTCGAGACGGGCCGTCAGCCGGTTACGAATGAAGACGGCTCGGTTCGCGTCGTCTTCAACGGCGAGATCTACAACTTCAAGGAACTGCGCCGCGATCTGGAGCGG
>DASXRG010000214.1:0-3787 GCA_036506735.1 Binatia bacterium
GAAACGCGACCCCGCAGCGGATCTCATCGGGCTCAAGCCGTCTCAAATAATCGGCGGCAGCGGCGACCTTGGCGAGGCGCCCCGGTGTTTTCTCCAGGTCGTAGCACAGCGCGGCAAAGTCGGAGAAGGTCATCGACGATAGGGTAGCACGCCGAAGCGTTCGCAGCGCCTGTGGCATAGAAGTTGTAAACTTGTTATGACCCACTTTAAGACGTCGTCGATGAGACAGCCGACGCGCACAAGACCGAAGTATGAGCCAGCGACATATTGATGCGGGAACGCCGATGGGCGCCGAGCTCACGGACGGCGGCGCGACGTTCCGCACGTGGGCGCCGGGCGCCAGAGAAGTCTACGTCGTGTTGCGCGACTTCGACGTGCAATCTCCCAGCGGCTGGAAAAAAAATAACCGGGACCTGCTCGTGAAGGACGCCGACGGTTACTGGGCGGGCTTTTTCCCGGGAGTCGCCGGCGGCGCGGAGTATCGCTTTTGGGTCGTGGGTCCGGGCGGCGAAGGCTTCAAGCGCGACCCTTACGCGCGCGAGCTGGAGATGCACGGCTATCCCGACTGCAACTGCATCGCGCGCGATCCGAACGATTTCCCGTGGCACGATCAAGGCTTTCGTCCTCCGCCATTCAACGACCTGCTCGTCTATCAGTTTCACGTCGGGGTATTTTTCGCCGTCGACGATCAAGGCCGCGACATCCGGCCGGGCCAGGTGGCGAAATTTCTCGACGTGGTCGATCGCATCCCCTACCTCGCCGACCTCGGCGTCAACGCGATCATGCCGCTGCCGTTGGTCGAGTTCCAGGGCGAGAATAGCCTCGGTTACAACGGCACGGATCTCTTCTCGCCGGAGATGGACTACGCGGTGGATGCCGCCGGCCTCGCGCCTTATCTGAGCAGGGTCAATCGCCTGCTGGCGGAAAAAAATCGCCCGCCGCTGACGACGGCGCAGTTGACCGGGCAGATCAATCAGTTGAAGGCGCTCATCGATCTTTGCCACCTGTGCGGCCTGGCCGTCATTGCCGACGTGGTTTACAACCACGCCGGCGGCAATTTCGACGATCAGAGCATCCATTTTTTCGACCGCCCCGCGAGCCTGGACAATAGAGACAGCATTTACTTTTTGCCGGACGGCCACGCCGGCGGGCTGGTGTTCGCCTTTTGGAAGCGGGAAGTCCGGCAATTTCTCATCGACAACGCCAAGATGTTCCTCGAAGAGTATCACATCGACGGGTTTCGCTACGATCAGGTGACGGTGATGGACGAGCACGGCGGCTGGTTTTTCTGCCAGGATCTGGCCGCCACCGTGCGATTCATCAAGCCCGGCGCGGTGCAGATCGCCGAATACTGGGGCAACGAGCGCTGGCGCGGCGTTGCGCCGGCGCCGGACGGAATGGGATTCGACGCCGGCTACGACGATCGGCTCAGAGACAAAATCCGGCAGGTGATCGCCCAGGCCGCCGCGGGCAGAAACGCCTTCGTCAATCTCGACGAGCTCGGCGCCGCGCTCTATCCGCCGTACAATTTCTCCGCTTCATGGAAGGCTTTTCAGTGCGTCGAAAACCACGACCTGATCGACGCGAGTCACACGGGTAATGACAAGCAGCCGCGCATCGCCGCGCTGGCCGACTCGATGAACTCGCGCTCGTGGTACGCGCGCAGCCGCTCGCGGGTCGCGACCGGCCTCCTGCTGACTGCGCCGGGAATTCCGATGCTTTTCATGGGCCAGGAATTTCTCGAAGACAAGCCGTGGACGGACAACCCGCACGCGGCGAACTTGATGATCTGGTGGGCAGGGCTCGAAGGGCTCGACAAACATATGTCGGATCATCACCGGTTCACGCGCGATCTGATTTGGCTGCGCCGGCGGCAGCCGGCTTTGCGCGGCGAAGGGATCAACGTCTTTCACGCGCACAACGACAACCGGGTGATCGCGTTTCACCGCTGGCTGCCGGGGATCGGGCGTGACGTTGTCGTCGTCGCCAGCCTGAACGAGAATACCTTTTACGACCACAGCTATCGTCTGGGGTTTCCGGGCGACGGCCACTGGCAGGAAGTGTTCAACAGCGACGTCTACGATAATTTTTTCAATCCGATCTCCCAGGGGAATCCGGGCGGCGTCACGGCGAGCGGACCGGGCATGCACGGGTTGCCGAGCTCCGCCGGGATCACGCTTCCGGCCAATAGCATCTTGGTATTTGCCCGTGATCAATCGGCTTGAGGGGAGGTGGCCATGCGCGAAATCCCCCTTCATTTTCTGCCCCTTCTCGGCGCCGTCCTCGCAAAGATGGCGCTCGGCGCCTTGTGGTACTCGCCCGCGCTCTTTCTCGACACCTGGTATAGAGTCTCGGGAGTCATGGAAGAAGAGATGAAAGCGGGGATGGCGAAAGCTCTCGCGGTTGAGTTTGTCGGCAGCCTGATCATGGCCTTTGTCCTGCTTCACGCCGTCCGCTACGCGGGTGCTCAGACCGCGCTCCAGGGCATGGCGGTTGGTTTCTTCAACTGGCTCGGTTTTGTCGCGGTCGTTACGATCGGCGTCGTGACTTACCAGCGGAAGCCTTTCAGCATGTTTTTGCTGCAGAACGGTTACCTCTTGCTCTCGCTTCTGATCATGGGCGCGATCCTGGCGGTGTGGGGTTGAGGTCATCGTGGCCCCGCGAGTCGAAAACATTTTCGCCGACGTTGCAGGTTCCATCGCGGAGGAACAGTTTCTCACGCTATTCGAAAACGCCGCCGTCAAGGTCGAGCGCATCGTGTCGCATTCCCATAAGAGCCCGCCCGGCTTCTGGTACGATCAGGCCGAAGACGAGTGGGTGGTCGTCTTGCGCGGCCATGCCACCCTTGAATTCGAAGGCGGCGAGTTGTTTGAAATGAAGGAAGGCGATCACGTGGCGGTCCCGGGCCATGTCAGACATCGGGTGCGGCAAACCGGTCCCGAAACGATATGGTTGGCGGTGCATGTAAACGAACCAGTGAAGGGCCAAATAAAATAGGGAGGTGCGACGATGGCGTATTCCATTCGCAAGGTAGACGTGTGGGCGGCGGAGATCGACGACCGTCCCGGCGGGCTGGCGGAAAAGCTGGATGCTTTGGCGAACGCGGGCGCGAGTCTCGAGTTTGTTGTCTCGCGCCGGGAAGCCGACAAACCCGGCAGAGGCGTCGTTTTTCTCACGCCGGTCAAGGGAACCAAACAAACCCGGGCCGCGACCGAAGCCGGTCTCAACACGACCGACAGCCTGCATTCGGTGCGCGTCGAGGGGCCGGACCGGCCGGGACTGGGCAACAAGATGACGCGCGCGCTGGCCGCCGCCGGCATCAATCTGCGCGGCGTCTCGGGCGCCGCCCTCGGGAAAAAAAGCGTCACCTACTTCGCCTTCGACAGCGCCGACGACGCCGCGAACGCGATGAAGCTTCTAAAGAAGGCGCTGAAGTGACCGAGGCGGCTCAGCCGTCCCGGGCGCTTGGCTACCTGTTCTTATCGATTGCGCTGATCGCCGCGGCGATCGCGCTGTTCTTCGGCTATTACGGCGCCAAGCTCGTCTACCTTGCCGCGATATTCGGCGGCGACGCTTCGCTTCGTCCCGGCATGGAAACCGTTCTCGGTATTTTGTCGTACATCAGCGTGGTGACGGCGGCGGTTATCTTTCCATTCGTTGCGTTAATTGCGGCGGCTGTTTCGGTGCTGTGCTGGAGGGTGGCCCTCCGGCGGGTGTCGACGCAAGGGTGATTAAGGCGATTTGCCCTTGACGGCGGAGGCCGAAAAAGGATAAAACACGGCCTATC
>DASXRG010000215.1:0-1965 GCA_036506735.1 Binatia bacterium
CGCCTCTGAGCGGTTGTGCCGGGCGAATTGCAACCCTTTGAGACTCGCCCGAACAAAGGCGAAGACCTCCGCGGGAGCGCTTTTTATTTTTTCGTCGGTGACGCCGATCCCGCCCGTCGGATAGGTCGCCATATAGTCGCCGGAGTACGCGATCCGGTTGAATCCTTCGCGCTGCAAGATCAAAGGCCGGGGCGGGGTCAAAAGCGCGGCGGCGATCCGTCCCGCTCTCAGCGCCAGCGCCGTGTCTTCCTGACCGCCGACGATGATGCTGGTGACATCTCTGTTGGAGGTGAGGCCGTTTTTCTGCAGAATGATTTGCGTCAGCAGGTCGATCGAGCCGCCGCGCGAAGAGATGCCGACGAGTTTGCCTTTGAGATCCTGCACCGAGCGAATTTGCGGCTGCGCGATAAAATCGAACTGCGGCTTGGCGGCGACGATCAACGCGAGCTTGACGGGTATGCCGCGCACGGCGGCCGCGATCGTCGAGCCGGACGCCGAAGTATAATCGACCGAGCCGCCGAGGAGCGCCTGAAAGCCGACGTTGCCGCGGATGAGAATCACTTCGACGTTCAAGCCTTCCTCGCGGTAGAAGCCTTTCACCTGGGCGATCTTGAACGGGATCTCCGCGATGGAGATGGAACTCACGGAGAAGCGGACTTTTTTCGCTTGGGCGCAGAGCGGGGAGGTGGCGAGGGTGAAAACGAAAAGAACCAGAAAAGGGAAATACCGGGATCGCATGCGAAGTCTCTCAGCGGGAGTAACACAGGCAAAATGAGACTGTCAACATTGAGGAGATTTCTGTCCGTGGGGTAGTGACTCATTTTCGTACCTGACGCCGCTCGCCTTGAGAGCGGCTTCGGAGGCGGCCCAGCGGCGTTGCTTGGAACCTACTCGGAAAAATTGCGGGCGTCGCGAATCAATTGATTTACGGGTCAGGATCTCTGCGCGCCGTCCTAACTTCGCCTCAGCAGATCCGCTCTATGTCTTCGCCGATCCGGCGCACCGCTTCCGCGAGCGCCTCGTTCATGACGTTCGCGACTTCGACGTTCCCGTTGACGAAGTTTAGCCGCGTGACACTGCCTCGATAATCGCGCTCCGTCGTCGGGTTCTGGCGTCCGGAGAACTTCACTTTAAGCGCCACGACGGCTTCGAAGTGAGTCAGGAAAGTTCGGGTATAGGCGCGCCGTACGCTGACTTCGGTCAGCAGATCGTTGTCCGAGCCGACGGAGTCTTGACCCAGGCTTTCAACCGAGTAGCCGGCTTTGCGGAGGTCGCGCAACCCGCGCGCAACCCAATCCGCGACGCTATGGCCGACGAGCGGGCGGCCGGCGGCGACTCCCAAGGTTTCGCGATTTCCGCGGTCGTCGTTGACGGCGGCAATCACGATCCGGCATGAGCGCTTGATTGCAGGCTCATCGGCCGGACCGGACGCGGAAGGCTCACGTATCAAATTGACAAACATCGGGTCGGTGTTGGCGCAAGCGGAGAAAAGCGCGAGAAATGCGGCAAAGATGCCGAATCGCGCGACAGTGGCCGGTCGTCGAAAGCGAAACCAGGCGCTTCCCTGTTCGTGCAAAGAAATCATCTCATGGACTCGATGCGGCGGGAGCCGGCACGAAGACATCTTCTCCCGAAACGGAGTACAGGACGTCTCCGTACCAGACGATGGATCGATGATTTTCCTTCGCCAGGTAGGTCAGTTCGAATGGCGCAGCGCGGGCGGGAATAGGACCGGGAGAGAACTTCGGCTGCTCGGTCGAAGAGCCGACGGGCTTCGGCGCGACGCGCAGGTCGAGCCGGAACATCTTCATGGTCTCGGCGATCCCTTCGCTCAAGGCGGCGCGTAGGGCCGCTCCGCGATCGGCCGCCCACGCCTTTGCGGCCGCGTCGCTGTCTTTCGCCGGGGCGATGGGTGGAGTGTAGTAATGGTACCTGGCGATGTAGACGGCTTCCTTTTCATCGCGC
>DASXRG010000216.1:0-2456 GCA_036506735.1 Binatia bacterium
AAGATGAACGGACACGAAGTCGGCAACGCGATGGGCATCAACACCTGGGCGGCGTTTGCCGGGAGCGACCGACAAGCGGTCGTCGATGGCGATTTTGTGATGTTGGAGAAAGAGCTTCAACCGGTGCTCAAGGCCTTGCGCGGCGCCGGAATCAACGTCGTGGCGATTCACAACCACGTCGAGACGGAATCGCCTCGCGTGGTCTTTCTTCACTATTGGGGCATCGGCCCGACGACCGATCTCGCAAAAGGTTTGAAGGCGGCTCTGGACACACAAAAGACGTCCTAAAATGAGATCGCGGGCTTTCCTCAGTCTGATCGGGATTATCGCCCTTGCCGTCATTGCTGAGGCCGGTGAGTCGGCGCCACTCAAGCTGGTGCAAACGATACCGCTGCCAAATGTGGAGGGGCGAATCGACCACATGGCCGTGGATCTGAAGGGCCAGCGATTATTTGTTGCGGCGCTGGGTAACAACACCGTGGAGATCATCGATTTGCGCGATGGCAAAAGGATTCGAAGTATCACGGGCCTGCACGAGCCGCAGGGCGTCGGCTTTGTTCCGGATCTCAATAAATTGTTTGTGGCGAACGCGAAAGGCGGCGCGTGCGATATCTTCGACGGCGCATCATTCAAGCTCGTCAAGAGCGTAAAATTTTCCGATGATGCCGACAACGTCCGGTACGATGCGGTCGCGCGCCGCGTTTATGTCGGCTACGGCGGCGGCGCGCTCGGCGTCATCGATGCCGCGACGGGCGATCCCCTCGGCGATATCAAGCTCGACGGCCATCCTGAATCGTTCCAGTTAGAAAAGTCGGGGCGGCGCATCTTCGTCAACGTTCCGACATCCCAAAACGTCGCCGTTGTGGATCGGGAAAAACGCGCTGTGATTGCGACATGGCCGGTCGCCGGGGCGAAAGCTAATTTTCCGCTGGCGCTGGACGAGGAGCGTCACCGTTTGTTCGTCGGCGCGCGCCAGCCGGCGAAGCTCGTCGTTTTCGACACGGAATCGGGCCACCCGGTGGCCAACCCGGACATTCCCGGAGACGCCGACGATATTTTTTACGACGCCGCGCGCCGGCAAATCTACGTTTCCGGAGGAGAAGGAGTGATCGGAATCCTCCGCCAGGATGACGCGGATCATTACACGATGCTCAGTAAAGTTCCGACTGCGGCCGGAGCCCGCACCTCCTTTTTGGTCCCCGAACTCAACCGCCTCTATCTCGCCGTCCCGCACCGTGGAAAACAAACGGCGGAGATTCGCGTTTACGAGTCACAACCGTAAGTAGGCCCCGCGTAATATGAGGCCCATCCGCTCTATTGCGTTCTTGCTTTTGCCGATTTCTTCGACGTTGGTGTTCTATAGCTCTGCCTGGGGATATCGGCCCTTCGTTTCCACCGACGCCGCGGTGGCGGATGTCAAAGAAGTCGAAGTGGAGTTGGGTTACTTCAATTTAGAACGAGCCAAGGGGAAGAACAATTTTATTATTCCGACGGTCGTGCTCAACTATGGCTTCATGCCCAGGGTAGAGGTTGTGGCAGAGTTTGCGGTGGAGGAGCCCAGCCACGGCCGCACCCGGCTCATAGATGCCGGTTTGTCCTTGAAAGCGATCGTTCGGGAGGGAGTTCTCCAGGAAAAAAGCGGACCGAGCCTGGCGATCGAGGCCGGGCCGCTTTTCCCCTCGACGGTTGGAGCGGAAAAAAGGTTCGGTTTCAGAGGAGCGGGAATTTTGAGCGACCGGCTGGCTTCGCTGACCTACCATCTCAACTTGGGCGGAGGTATAGACAGAGAAAAAAATAATTCATTCTTTGACTGGGGAGTCATTGTTGAGTTTCCGATCACTGCTCAATTCAGGCTGGTAACCGAGGTGAATGGAGAGAATGCGCACCGAAAGCCTTCAGACAGTTCAGGATTGGTTGGCGTTATCTGGGAATCTCCATTTCACAATACCTACTTCGACGCAGGAATCAGGAAAGGCATAAGTCGCGGCGCGCCCGACTGGCTATTCACAAGCGGACTGACATTCGCGTTTTCCTTGTCTTCTTCAGCCACGAAATAACTTCTCGACAGAAACCTTTTACTGGTGGCTTTTCCTGGCGTGTTGACAATACCAGCGAAGCCGGATAGTACGGCGTTGTGTCTTTTTGCCCCTCCATTATAAGGGCAGTTCCGCACCGCTTGGCATCGGCTCTTCTTCTGCTTGCGGTTTTCGCGCTTCCGCTTCATCTCCACTTTTTCACTGCGACCGCCCAGCTTACTCAAGAGTGCAGTTGTTACCACGGAGTGAAGACCCAAACGGGCTTGGCTCCCGCTCCGGCTGACTGGACTCCGACTTTTCAGGCATCCGCCATCGTTTTTTACGAGCCGCAAGCCTTCGGCTCGCAGTCGTTTGATTTTTACGCCATCCGCGCCCCGCCTTACAGCATCTCCCTCTAGTTCTCTCTTTTCATCCAAGTGC
>DASXRG010000217.1:0-6460 GCA_036506735.1 Binatia bacterium
CCCGAGCATATGGAAAAACAAGTCGCCGGGCTGCGCGCTCTCGCCGACCAGGTAAAGGCGGACGGCATCGATCACGTCGTATTGCTCGGCATGGGCGGATCAAGCTTGGCGCCGGAGATATTTCAACAGACTTTCGGCAACACTGCGGGTTACCCCAAATTGCAGGTGCTTGACAGCACGCATCCTGCGGCTGTCAAGGCAGTCCAGGCGGGGATCGATTTGGCGCGGACGATTTTCTTGGTATCGAGCAAATCCGGCACGACCACGGAAACCCATTCCTTCTTCTATTATTTTTGGGACAAGCTCAAACAAATCACTGGCAGCCCCGGAACGCACTTTGTCGCCATCACCGATCCGGGAACGCCGCTGGAAAAACTCGCCAAGGAAAGAAACTTCCGCGCCACCTTCAATGCACCCGATGACGTCGGCGGCCGTTACTCGGCGCTGACGGTTTTCGGTTTGGTGCCGGCGGCTTTGATCGGCGTCGATGTCGGCGAAATTCTTGCGCGCGCACGGCGCATGTGCGAAGCCTGCGGTCCCAGCGTGGCTGATGCTGATAATCCGGGCCTGATCCTTGGCGCGGCTTTGGGAGAATTGACTCTGGTAAAACGGGACAAAGTCACATTTCTTTGCTCGCCGTCGCTGGCGGCTTTTCCCACGTGGGCGGAACAACTCATCGCCGAGAGCACGGGCAAAGATCGCAAGGGCATCGTCCCGGTGGCCAACGAGAATGCCGCTGCGGCGGAAAAATACGGTGACGATCGCTGCTTTGTTTACTTGATGCTCGAAGGGGATCAGAACCATGTCGTCGACCGCCAGGTGGTGGCGCTGGAAGCAAACGGCTACCCCGTGGTGCGCGTCGAATTGCATGATAAGTACGACCTTGGTCAGGAGTTCTTCCGCTGGGAATTTGCCGTGGCGGCAGCCGGCGCGGCGATCGGTATTCACCCGTTCAATCAGCCCGATGTGCAGTTGGCGAAAGATTTGGCAAAGAAGGCGATGGAATCGGCGGGCAACAAGGGTGGGAAAAAACCTCGAGAGGAATTTGCGGCCGAGGACGGCGATGCTTTACGCGAAGCCGTGGCATCGTGGCTGGCCAAGAAAAAAGCCCGCGACTACGTCGTCGTGCAAGCCTATATCGATCCCTCGGCTGACCACACAGAAAGACTCAAAGGAATTTGCGCGCTGATTCAAGATCGGCTGGGCGTGGCGACCACTCTGGGTTTTGGCCCGCGCTTTCTCCATTCGACGGGACAGCTTCATAAGGGAGGACCCAACTCGGTGCTGGTGCTGCAGATCGTCGATCGACCTGCCGATAACCTCTCTGTGCCGGAGACCAACTATACCTTCGACGCGTTGATTCAAGCGCAGGCGCTGGGGGATTTTGCGGCTCTAAAGCAAAGGCGGCGGCGCGTGCTCAGAGTCAATCTCGGCAACGACACTACCGGCGGATTGAATCTATTGGCTGATAGTTTGCAATCATAACGGAGATTCTCCGCGAAAGGAGAAACGGCGATGGAACTGGGCATGATTGGGCTAGGCCGGATGGGCGCCAACATGACCGAACGGCTCGTCATGGGCGGTCACCGGGTGATCAGCTTTGATCGCAGTCCGGAGGCGATTCAACGAGTCGTCGATATTGGCGCAGTGGGCGCGCATTCTCTGGCTGATTTCGTCAAGCAGCTCGCGCTGCCGCGTGTGATCTGGCTCATGGTTCCGTCCGGCGATCCGGTCGATCAAACCATCGAGCAATTATTAGCAAGTCTTTCCAAAGGCGACATTCTCATCGACGGCGGCAATTCCAACTACAAAGACTCCATTAGGCGGGCGGAGAAACTCAAGCAACAGAGTATGCACTTCGTCGACGCCGGCACCAGTGGCGGCATTTGGGGACTAAAGAACGGCTACTGCATGATGGTCGGCGGTGAAAAAGAAATCGTCGAGCGGCTGGGGCCGATATTCACAACACTCGCTCCAAAGGATGGCTATCTCCATGTTGGACCCAATGGCGCGGGTCATTTCGTCAAGATGATTCACAACGGAATCGAGTACGGCATGCTGCAAGCGTACGGCGAAGGATTCGAGTTGCTCAAAGCCTCGCGATTTGATCTCGATCTCGAAAAGATCTCGCATCTCTGGAACCAGGGGAGCGTGGTTCGATCCTGGCTGCTCGAACTCGCCGAGAGCGCTTTCGAAAAAGATCCCAAGCTCACGTCGATCAAGGGTTACGTCGAAGATTCAGGCGAGGGCCGCTGGACTGTCGAGGAAGCGATCGAGAGAAGCGTGCCGGCGCCCGTACTCATGCTTTCGCTATTTGCCCGCTTTGCTTCGCGCCAAGAAGACTCGTTCGCCGCCAAAGTGATCGCGGCGCTGCGCAACGAATTCGGCGGTCATGCGGTGAAAAAAGGTTAACGATGGCCAGTGACCCACATGAATACGTGCCGGGAGGTTTAGCCCAAGCAAAAAAACCGCACGCTTGCGTCGTGGTGATATTCGGTGCCTCCGGCGACCTGACAAAGCGCAAGCTGATTCCGGCGCTTTATAATCTCGCGCTGGAGAAGCGCCTGCCCGAGCGCTTTGCCGTAGTCGGCTATGCGCGCAGCGACATGACCGATGATGCATTTCGCGACAAAATGCGCGAAGCGGTAAAAGAATTCTCCCGCACCGGTTTGAAGAATGAAGAGACCTGGACCCAGTTTGCGAACACCCTCTATTACGTGCGCGGCGGCTATGATGGAGAGGACGGATTTCAAAAACTCAAAGAGTTCGTCGACGGCTTCGATCGCGGCAGCCGCGTACTGCCAGCTAGGGTCATGTACCTGGCCATACCGCCAGACCTATACGGTACCGCCATCGAGCGAATTGCAACCGCTGGTTTGGCGACAAAGGAAATAGACGGAGAACTGCGCGCGAGAGTGGTGATCGAGAAGCCGTTCGGCACCGACTTGCAAACGGCCCGCGAGCTCAATCGGCGGATCCACGAAGCTTTTGACGAGAGGCAGATCTATCGGATCGATCATTATCTCGGCAAAGAGACCGTACAGAACATCATGGTTCTGCGCTTCGCGAACGCGGTTTTCGAGCCGATCTGGAACCGCCGCTACGTGGATCACGTGCAAATCACCGCGGCGGAAACCGTCGGCGTGGAGAACCGGGGAGGCTACTACGAAGAGGCCGGTGTCGTGCGAGACATGTTTCAGAATCATCTGCTGCAGTTGCTGTGCATGACTGCGATGGAGCCGCCGGTGGGACTCGACGCCGATGCGGTTCGCGACGAGAAAGGAAAGCTGCTCAAGTCCGTGCGTCATGTAGCGGCCGAGGAAGTCGCCACAGCGGCCGTACGCGGCCAGTACGGACCCGGCAGGATGGATGGACAGGAAGCACCCGGATATCGACAAGAAGCTGGCGTCGCCAAGAATTCAACGACCGTGACCTACGCGGCGATCCGGTTTTTTATCGACAACTGGCGCTGGGAGGGTGTGCCCTTTTACTTGCGCTCGGGCAAACGCCTACCGAAGCGTCTGACCGAAGTCGCCATTCAGTTCAAGCGCCCGCCCTTGCTGTTGTTCAAAGCCCACGCGGTCGAAGATGTCAATCCCAACGTGTTGGTCATGCGCATTCAACCGGACGAGGGCGTGTCGTTGACGTTTGAAGTTAAACCGCCGGGCCATGACATGGTCATCCGTCCGCTCAGCCTGGATTTTAACTACGAAGAGGCCTTCGGCAATAGCCCGCCGGAGGCGTACGAAGCGCTGCTCGAGGATTGCGTTGAGGGAGACTCGACGCTGTTCACGCGCCACGATTGGGTGGAGCTTGCCTGGTCCCTTGTGGATCCGATCATTCAGGTTTGGAACCTGAGCAAACCGAGGAATTTTCCCAACTACGATGCCGGTTCCTGGGGGCCAAAAGAAGCCGATGAATTTATGGCGCGCGAGGGACGGCGCTGGCGCCGGCCTTGAGAATCGTCGGCCAAGGTGACGCGGGCTCAACATGGCGGCTAGAAATCTAGTTCTCGCGGGCGATATCGGCGGCACTAAAACTAATCTCGCGCTCTACTCGGTGCACGGCGACAAACTGCGCTCCGAGTCACTGCATACTTTTCAGAGCAAACGCTATTCAGGTTTAGTGCCCGTGCTGCAAGATTTTCTTGCTGGCACGCATCATGCCATTGATTCCGCGTGTTTCGGCATTGCCGGCCCGGTGGTCGACGGCAAAGTCAAAACGCCCAATTTGCCGTGGATGATCGATACGGCCGAGGCGCGCCGGGCCTTAAAACTCGATTCGGTCACTTTGCTCAATGATCTGGAAGCAGGCGCCTATGGCATCCTCACTCTGGAGGACGATGAGTTCTACACCCTTAATGAAGGCACGATGCGCCACTCCGGTAACAAAGCGCTGATTGCCGCCGGCACCGGCTTGGGGCAAGCGATTCTGCACGACGACGGTCGGCATTTTCATCCACTGGCTTCCGAAGGCGGCCACGCCGACTTCGCGCCGCGCAATGAATTGGAAATCGAACTGTTGCGTTATCTCATCGGCCGTTTCGGTCATGTGAGTTATGAAAGAGTCTTGTCCGGGCCTGGCTTATTCAACGTCTATCGGTTCCTCAGGGAAGTTCGCCACATGGAGGAACCCAAGTGGTTAACCGAGCGGCTCGCAGCGGAGCACGATCCGAGCGCCGTGGTTTCCAAAGCTGCTTTGGCCGGCGAAGCAGAAATTTGCTCGAAGGCACTCGATCTTTTCGTTTCGGCATACGGCGCCGAAGCGGGAAATTTGGCGTTGCGCGCGAAAGCAGTGCGCGGTCTTTATGTTGGCGGCGGCATCGCGCCGAAGATTCTCGAAAAGCTCAAAGACGGCACTTTCATGCGCGCCTTCGTCGACAAAGGCCGCTATACAGATCTTTTGGCGGCGACTCCTGTGAAAGTCGTGTTAAACGAACAGGCGGCGCTGCGCGGCGCCGCCTACTATGCGGCGTTTCTATCCAGTGACTAGCCTAGTACTACTGTGTCATTAACGTCGATTGACCACGTTGCAGCATGGGCATCGAACGAGTTGTTTCACGATGGCGCGGGCCAGTATGTAGCGCAGGGTGGCGATGGAATCGGGCACGTGACGTTGCGCGCGCTGGGCTGCCGCGCGGGATGTAATCTTGGGGTAGGGAAGATATTTTTGATCGAGTAGAATTTTTTTTTAGAGCCGTCATGTTTAAGACGTTCCGCCAACAAGAAACCGTAGGCTGCAATGCACAAGGTGGCGTGATGATGAAAGCCACGCCAGCCCCGTCCCTCGTAGTGGCTCAGGCCGAATTCCTGTTTAAGTTCCTGATAGTCCCGTTCAATGCGCCAGCGCATCTTGGCGGTATTAACCAAATCTACCAGCGCGGTATCAGCGGGCAACGTCGACAGCCAATACTTGGTCGGTTCTGCCTGATCTTGTGGCCATTCGATCAACAACCATTGATCCTGACGTGGAGAGCGCAGCCCCTCCTCGTCCCGATGCGCCGCCCGCACTCGCAAGGCGGCAAAGCGCGACGACAATTTGGCGTTGGTTCCCTCGCGCCAGACCACCGTGTGCCATCGGCGTGCGCCCAACGTTTCGCTCACCCCCTTCACACTGAGCGGTGTGGCGCCCGCCACACGCTGCCAGCGTGTGGCAGGACGCCCGACTTTGTTTTTGGCCTTGGGGGGCACAGGCCCCAGGCCGGCGACCCATACCGTAGTGACCGATTGCACCCCAACACAGTACTTCAACTCCATCCCCTCCAGCGCTTCACGCCACGCCGTTTCGTTGCCATACCCCGCATCCGCCAGCACAATGCCGATGGGAACGCCCGCGGCTTTGGCCGCGCGAATCTGCTCCAGCGCGATTTGGGGCTTGGTTTGAAACTTCAGCTCCTCTGGCACAGCGGCTTTTTTTCGCCGCCGCCGATCCTTAGCCCATTTCTCCGGCAAGTACAGCCGCCAGTCGATCGGCACACTGCCACGCTCGGTGGACAACGACAGACTCACCGCCACCTGACAATTGTCCTGCTTGCCCAACTGCCCGCAATACTGGCGTGCGACTCCCACCGAATGGACTCCTTTTTTCGGAAATCCGGTATCGTCCACGATCCAATAAAAACGGCTCTTCGGTCCAAGCCTGGGCATGACCCAATCGCGCACACACTTAAGAACCGCTTTGTCCGACCACTCCGACTGCGCCACCAAGTGATGCAGCGATTGATGTTTCGCGCTCACATGCAACGGATCCGTATGCGCCGCCAGGGGTTCCACGCTCTTGCGCTCGAGGGGCAGCATCAACCCTCGGCTGTAATCGGCAAACCCACCGTGGCGGTCGCGGTGACCCAGGGCTTCGCAAAGCTGTTTGATGTAGCGTTCGAATTCACCCAGCTTGGGCATGGAAATTCACCTCCTGCGCGAATTTCCACGCATAATAGCATGAATTTATTGACACAGTAGTA
>DASXRG010000218.1:0-2399 GCA_036506735.1 Binatia bacterium
GGTGACGCTCGAAATCGAGGGACGCTATCAGAAGGGCCGCGCCTCGGTGGACGAGTATCTCGAGCAGGTCGCGATCGCCAACCCTCACGTCAAGCTCGTCTATTACACACCGGAGGGCGAGACCAAAGAATATCCCCGGACCATCAACGAGCTGCCGCCGCAGCCGCGCGAGATCAAGCCGCATCCCTATGGGATAGAGTTCGGCATGCTGCTGAAGATGCTGCACGACACCAAGAGCCACTCGCTATCGGGTTTTTTGTCGAGCGAGTTCAGCCGCGTCTCTTCCTCCGTCGCGCAGGAGATCTGCAAGACCGCGAAGCTTTCGCCCGACTCGCGGCCGCGCAACATCAACGCCGCCGACGCCGAGAGGGTCTACAAGGCGATTCAATCGACCAAGATCATGGCGCCGCCGTCGAACTGCATCTCGCCGATCGGCGAAAAGGCGATCCTCCACGGCCTGTACAAGCAGATCAAGGGAGATTTTTATACCGCGGTGACGCGGCCGCCGGCGGTCTACCGCGGCAACCCATTTGTCATAGAAGCGGGATTGGCGTTCGGCAAGGGACCGGAAGCGGCGGCGGCTCAAGAAGTCCCCAAGGCGCCGCTCGCCGAAGGCGAGCAGCACGATGACGACGACGAGCTGGCGCGCGTCATCCGCTACGCCAACCGCGTGCCGCTGCTCTACCAGCAGTCGGCATGCGCGACGTTCAAGGCGGTGCTCGACACCACCTGGCGCAACTACGGCGTGTCGCAATCGCGCGGCGCGCTCCCGGCCGGTCCCATGGTGATTTTCGTCCACATGGCGTCGGTCTGGGTGCCGTTCACGAGCGAGTCGAAGGAAGCGATCGCCGATTACGATGAGATCCGAAAAGAAATCCGGCTCGCGCTCCAAGAATGCGGGCGGCGCCTCGGCGTCTTTCTAAGACGGCGCGAGCACGCCAAGAGCGAGTTCCGGCGGCGCAATATCTTCGAGCTCTACATCGAGGAAGTCGTCGAGGCGTGCGCGCGCCTGAAGGGCGGGAAGCTGGCGAAGGAAAAACTCAAAAATCAGCTCCAGAAGATCGCGATGAAACGGACCGGCGGCGAGAGGACCGACGAGGTGCTGGGAAAAAAAGGCGGCCCCGAAGGTTTGCCCGATTCGATCATCGTCACCGCCGATGGCATCGAAGGCGACGTGCCGGTGCTGCCCCAGGAGGAAACAACCGCGGCGCCGCCGGCAGAGCTCGCGCTGGAAGCGGAGGAATCCAAGCCGCCGGCGCGGGCGAAGAGAAAGACGGAATCTAAAAAATCCGAGCCGCCGGCCAAACCCAAGGCGGCCGGAAAGAAAAATCCGGCGAAAATCAACGCGCAGAGCGCCAAGCAAATGACTTTGGGTTTTGACAAGACCAAGGCGGGTGGGAAGAAAAAAAAGATAGGGAATAAACATGGCAAAAAAGGCAAAAACTAACGCCGCGGTGGAAAAAAAGCTCGTCGGCGTGGCTGACACCGTCATTACGGCAGCGGAGCGGAGCAAAGACCCGACCTTCTCGATTCCGGTACGAAGTCTCGCCAACGTCACGTTCGACGAGAAGCGCGGCCTGATCGAGTTGGGTCGCAGGAAGCAGGCGCGCTCGTTCTTCAACGTCGGCATGGCGAAGATATTCATGCAGACCGTGCTCGTGGCCGACGCCCTGGCCGAGCTACAGCGCGCGGACCTGACGACGTCTCTCAGGGAGATCTACTACCGGACCAAGCATACGATCAAAGACTCGCATGAAAACACCTTCGACGGCCAGAACGAGTCCGATCCGCTGATCGAGGATCTCGAAGTCAGCTTAGCCGCGTTGCGCGAAGAGCTGCACGTCCGCGCCGAGAACTCCGGCACCGTGGTCGGGCCGGTCGTATTCTCGGACGACGGCGACCGCGTGGACTGCACGCGGCTCGGCAAAGGCGGCTACTCCGTCCCCTCGATCGTCGAGCCGGAATACATTCAGATCACGAAGTGCACGGCGGACTTCGTCCTGCTGGTCGAGAAAGGCACGCAGTGGAACCGCCTCTCGGAGGATAAATTCTGGCGGCGTTACAACTGCATTCTCCTCACCGGCAACGGCCAGCCGCCGCGCGGCGTCCGGCGGCTCGCGCGCCGGCTGCACGAAGAAAAGGGCCTTCCCGTTTACGTCCTGGTGGACAACGATCCCTGGGGCTACTACATCTATTCGGTCGTCAAGCAGGGCTCGATCAACCTCGCGTTTGAAAGCCAGCGCATGGCGATTCCCAAGGCGAAATTCATCGGCTTCTCCAGCGCCGATCCCGACCGCTACGGCCTGCCGCGCAACGTCGGCATCAAGCTCAACGACAAGGATATCAACCGGGCCAAGGAAATCATGAAGTACAAATGGTTTCAGAAAAAAGAATGGCAG
>DASXRG010000219.1:0-2773 GCA_036506735.1 Binatia bacterium
GTCGCAACTCAAGTCGCCGCTAAAACTGTTTGACAGATATAATCTTGCCGTGGTAAACGGCGAGCCGTGATGAGTTCCGCGCTCAGCTTCCGCTTGCTACCTTTAACGCGCGCCGACGAAGAGTCTGAGGCGGCGACCCGCGGCACAAATCCTTCCGCCGCCGTCGCGGCTGAGTCTCCGTGGCTGAGAAGCGCGGCCTATGACTTGTGCTTTTTTGCCTTTGCCTGGGTGCCGTTTTTGCTCGCCGTGATCTTCGGGCTCGAATGGCGCGACGGCTTTGGCATCGACCTGAACGGCGACAATTTCAGGCAGATCGTGTTGTTTCTGTTCGCCCTCAACTTCGCCCATCGCAACTATACGTATCTGGTGGCCTATGGCGACGCCGGCGTCTTTCGAACCCGCAAGCTACTCTTTACACTCTGTCCGCTCGCGGTCTTTACGACGATTTTTATGGCGTATTCCTTCCCGGACCCCCGCTACATAGAACTCCTTGTGATCGTCCTGACGCTGTGGAACGTATGGCACACGATCATGCAACGATATGGCTTGTTGCGCGGGTATGCGCGTCGAATCAAGGATGGATTTGAACAACGCCGGCAGGCCTCTCTCGACCTGGCCCTGCTCTGGGGAATGGTGTTGTTCACCATGTCATTGGGGACGTTTTTGCACTTGTCCGAAATTCAGGGTTACGAACTCACCCAATCCACCGTCGATGCCGTCGCGCCGATTTTTGACCTGTACTCCATGCCTCTTATCGTGACCTCCGGGTTGCTGCTGATCGCCCTCGGCGGCTGGTGGAGCCGCGCAGAGTTGCAACACGCCATACCTTTCAAGCAGCGCCTGCCGCGTCTCCTCTTTCTGCTGTCCACCGTGAGCCTGTTGGCACTATGCCTGCTCAATCCCGTTCTGGGCATTCTTGCCTTCGGCTTCTCTCATTCCGTCGAATATCTCGCGTACGTGCATACGGTGCAAAAACGCAAAGTCGAAACGCGGCAGTATCAGGGAGCCGTAGCCGGGTTTTTCTGGAACAACATGCTTCTCGGCGCGGGTATTCTGATCGGCTTGCAGGTTCTGGCGTATTACTACAGCGACGCGGTCCTCGAAAACGACGTCATCCTCGGTACGTTGGTCATGGGCACCGGGGCCATTCACTTCTTCTACGACGGCATAATCTGGAAGAAATCGAAACCGATAAATACGTGGGCGATGTAGGCTCGATCCGATAGCGGAAGCGAACTGTCGTTGTCCTGATTAAGCGTTAGAAACCCGACGACACGATCAACCAAGCGGGAACCAGAGAAGCCCACCCGATCATCCACCACATCACTGCCGTCAGAACGCGGCCGGACTCTTGCGACCGCCGCAACAAATAGTCCGTCGCGATGATACCGATCAGACCCGCCGCGGAAGAAAGCAGCGCGCGCGGCGGCAACGGCACGTCCACTGCCGATTGACTCGCCGGTTGAATCACGGTGAGAAATGCGATGAGCCAAGCGGGAAAGAGTCCGGCGATCCCGAGCAGCCAGGAATGCCGCGGCGGACGATCTTTTAGAAAAACAACCGCAACGCCGCTCGCGAAGACTCCAACGACCGCAATGATCAGAGAGACTTTGTTCACGGCACGACGGAAAATTCGACGCGGCCGTCGCCTTTCGCGTCCGTGGACGGAGGCTTCGTCGCGGGCTCGAGGCGCTTCGCGTCGGTTCCGCCGGCGCCGAGCCGTTCGCGCACGACTTCCACGCGGCGGGCCGCGACCTTCTGCGCCTGCGGCTCGGGCCGCGGCTCGACGTCGCGCAGCACCGCGACGACCGCCTCGACGGTTTCGGGCGGCTTGACCTCGGGAAATCTTTGCCGGAAAAATCTCTGCGCCGCCGGCGCCAGCTCTTTCATATTTTGCGCGCGCTGGTACGCCTGAATGCGGGCCGTCACTTCCTGCGTCTTGAGCGCGCTGAAGTCCGTCTCGCTCAGCACGGGCGACAGCGAGAGTCTCACGTACGGCGAGTTGCGGAGAAATTCGTTCAGCTTCTTGATCTGCTCGTCCATCGCGTCGCTGATCGCCGTGCTCCCCGGCTCGAAGCGGATCGGATCGATCGCAAAGCCGGTGATCTTATCGTCCGACGACGTAAAAAGCCGGCCGATCGCCCGGAACGGCGCGGCGAGAATGTTGACGATCACGTTCTTGACCGCGGTCCAGATCGCTTCGCTCAGGCTGAACTGGGGCGAGCTCAGGCTGCCGGAAACCGGAATATTGACGCGGATCTCGCCGCGGGCGTCTTTCATCAACGCGACGATCAAGCCGAGCGGCAGGCCGATCTTGTCTTTGGCCTTGTCGTCGGCGCTCGCCTGGACGAGGTCGAGACGGCCGACGACGATCTCGCTTTTCACGTCGAGCTTGTCGCCGTCGAGGCCGAAGTGCACCTTGGTCGCCAGCCGGCCGTCCTTTGCGATCCAGGAAAGAAGCGCGTTCGTGTAAGGATTGACGCGCGGTATCGAGAAGTCGCGCAGCTCGCCGTCGAGGTTGAGCCAGAGACTCTCGCCCAGTGGCGCGATGTCGCCGTGCAGCTCGAAAGCGCCGGTCGCGCCGATGACGCTCTGGAGCGTCAGCTTGGCTTTTTTGCCCGGCGCGTTGCTGAGGCCCTTGATGTTCATCGCCACCCGCGACAATTCTTCCGTGTATGGCTGATCGGCTGTCTTATCGATAAAGCGGGCGAATCCCTCTTCGACTGTAATGTCGGCGATTTCAATTGCCGTTTTCGGCGGCTGAGACGCGGAC
>DASXRG010000220.1:0-7383 GCA_036506735.1 Binatia bacterium
AATAACCGTCTGGCTCGAATCGACCGAAAGCGGTTGAAGCATCGCAAAAGTGGCGCCGGTCTTCAGTCCGTAGCGCTCCCAGATCGCTTGCACGTAGTTGAGGATCTGGCGGTGCTCGATCAGCACTCCCTTGGGTGTTCCGGTCGAGCCGGAAGTGTAGATCACGTAAGCGAGATTTTCCGGCCGTGCGCCGCTAACCGGATTCGCATCGCTCTCTCGGGCGATATCAGGGCAGTCCGCATCGAGACAGATCGTATGAACGCCGTCTTGCGGCAGCCGCTCGGCCAGACGCCGCTGGGTCAATAAAACCGCCATGGCGCTATCCCGCAGCATGAATTCCACACGCGGCTGCGGATAGCTCGCGTCGATCGGTACGTAGGCGGCGCCGGCTTTGAGAATTCCCAGCAGCGCGAGCGCCATTTCGAGCGAGCGCTCCATGTAGATGCCGGCGAGGACTTCCGGGCCGAGTCCGCGACGTTTCAGATAATGGGCCAATTGATTGGCGCGCCGATTCAATTCCCGGTAAGTGATCTGTCCGTCCTCGCCGTGTCCCGAGCCGGTTGAGGGAAAGACCAGCGCCACGGCGTCGGGAGTCCGCTCCACCTGCGCTTCGAAGAGTTCGTGGACGCACTTGTCGCGCGGATAATCGCGCTTCGTACTGTTCCACTCGACCAGGAGGCGCTGCCTCTCTTCCGGGTCGAGGAGGCTCACGCTATAGAGAGAGCCGGCCGGATCTTCCGCGAAGGCATCGAACAACTGAAGAAAATGGCGCACGGCCTGGCGGCGCTGCTCGGCATTGAAAACATCCGAGTGGAAGTCGAAATGCAGAGCGAAGGTGCCGGCGTCCTCGACTTCATACACCTGCAAGGCCAAGGCGTCGTTCTCGCGCCCCGTGTAAATCCATTTCTGCTCCATCGACAGGCCGTGGAATTTGGCAAACGGCGCGATGTGGTAGTTCAGCAGGACGTCATACGATTTGTCGCCCGGAGAATTCGCCAAGGTGAATCCGCTGAAACGGCCGATCTCGGACATCTCGCCCCGAACCTTGCGGATGACGGACAGTGGAGTATCGCCTTCTTCCAGCGCCACGTGCAGCGGCAGGACCTCCATGAAAAGGCCCAGCGTTTCCCTGAAAGCATTGCTGCGCCGGTTAAGAAACGGAGCGCCGATAGATTGTCGGCGGTTTCCCGTGACGCGGTACAAATAGATAAAGAGCAGCGCCGCGAAAATATTGAAGATCGACGCCTGCTCCGTCGCGCTGAAAACGTCTTTGCGAGCGGCCAATGCCTTGATTCTTTGCGTCCGCTCGACGCCCAGATTGCACGATACTCGTTGAACGTTGTGGGTTCGCTTTTGGTAAGAGCCGCTGTAGACCAAAGGCTCGGGTTTGTCCGCGAGCTTCCTTTTCCAGTAGGCGGCCGCTTCACTGTGGCGTGCGGAAGTCCGATCTTCCCGCTCGCGACGAATGTAGTCTTCAAAGCGAGGCAGCGGAGCGGCTTCATCCAAACGCCCATGAAGCGAGCGCTCGTAGAGCTCGGACATATATTGGTAGGCGAGGGCCACCGACCATCCGTCGGTAATGATGTGGTGCTGGTTCAAAAACCAGACAAACCGGTCTGCGCCGATTTTGGCCAGCGCCGAATCGAACAAGCGGCGGCGAAAATCGAACAAGACGCGCGCGCGGTCTTGAAGCCAATTCTGAAAGGCCGCCTCGGGCTCGGAGGAAGCCGAAAAGTCCAGATATGCCGCTTCGTAACGAAGACTCTCCAGCACTCTTTGTTGCGGCACCCCGTCCATTTCCTCGATCACGGTGCGCAGCGCGTCGCTCGAATCGATGAGCGTTTGGAAGGCTTTCCGAAAGTGGCCTGGATCGAGCCCGCCTGACAGAGTGAACGTCACGGCCACGTTGTAGAGAGGCACGTCCGGCTCGAACTTTTGCCCCAACCAGATCAGCAGTTGGTGTCGGGTCAAGTTGGAACGCTCGTAGACGTCGCGCCCGTCCTCGATAGGTAGCTTCACGTTCGGCGTGATGACGGCCCGCGCGCCACTGCCATGCCGCGCGCTTTCTTCCGTGGAACTCACCGGCCGAATGGAGGGTTGCTTCATTCTTTGTCCGCCGCCGGTTCCAGGCAAGTCTTGATGCAGTCGCCCAGGGCTTCCGGGTGGCGTGAAATGCAGGAGAAATGATTGCCGGGGACCGCTTGAATCTCCGCCTGCGGCGCCGTCCGCTGCCATTTCCGGAGCGCGCGCTCGCAAGGTCCTAGATCGCTGGGCCAGAAAAGCGCGACGCGGCCCGGATAGGATTTCAGCAAGTAGCCCGAGAGCGTTCGAGTGTATAGTCGAGTGAAGTGATAGTCGGCCCGCTCGCTGTGAGTGATTCCCAGCGCCCGGCGGTAATGTCTGCGGATGAACCTCACGCCGGCGCGGAGTCCCAGAAACAAGCGGAGTTTCTCTTCCGACCCAAATCCCAGCAAATTCCCAATCCCGTGCGTGAGCCGGTGCGCCAACCTTTTATGGAAGGATCTTTGTCCCGATACCGCGACCAATACGACAAGCTCGACCCGTTGGCCTTGACGGAGCAGTTGCTGCGCGATCTCAAAGGCGACGGTGCCGCCGTTGCAATATCCGCCTAGCACGTACGGACCCTCCGGCTGGACGGCGCGTATCATGTCCAAATACGAAGCCGCCATCTCCTCGACGGTTTCGGGAACCGAAGTGCCGTTCAGCCCATGGGGGGCCAGCGCATAAAACGGCCGGTCTTCGCCCAGGCGCCGCGCCAGGCTCAAGCAATAGAATCCTCCGCGCGAGAAATCGCCGTGGAGGAAAAAAAGCGGCCGCTTGGCGCCGCCCGATTGCACTTTCACGAGCAGGGACCGGTCGTCCCCGATCCGCTGCTTTCTCAGCGCTTCGGCGAGATGCTTGATCGTCGGGCCGGCGAGCACGGTGGTCAGGGGAATTCGCTCGCCGCACTCCTGTTCGATGCGGCGCACCATCTGCACCGCGAGGAGGGAATGTCCCCCCAGATCGAAAAAGCTGTCTTCAGCTCCGATCGGCCGCACGGGCAAGAGTTCTTCCCAAATCCGCGCCAGCTCCTGCTCGATCACCCCGGTGGGAGGCGCGTAGCCGGCCTGACTATCCGGCGGCATTTCACTTGGGAGTGGGAGCGCCTGCCGATCCACTTTGCCATTGGGCGTCAGAGGAAAACGTTCCAGGACGACAAAAACCGCCGGAATCATGTACGCCGGCAGGCTTTGCTTCAAGAAATTCCGCAGCTCGGGCGCCGTCGGCGCCGGCTCGCGCGACGGCACCACGTAGGCGACCAGATATTTGCCGGCGGGCGAATCTTCACGGACCATGACCAGAGCCTGCCGCACCGCGGCGTTTTGCCCGAGCACGTTTTCAATTTCCCCCGGCTCGACGCGAAAGCCGCGAATCTTGATCTGATCGTCGACGCGGCCGAGAAACTCGATGTTGCCGTCGGCAAGATAGCGGCCCAAGTCGCCGCTCTTGTACAAGCGCGCCTGCGGATCATCGCTGAAGGGGTGGCGAATAAATTTCTCGGCCGTCAGCCCGGGATGGTTCAAATAACCTTGCGCCAGGCCGTCGCCGCCGATGTAAATTTCTCCCACGACGCCTATCGGCACCGGATTGAGGTAACGATCGAGCAAATAAATCTCCGTATTGGCGATCGGGCGGCCGATCGGGACCGTCGCCGCTTCGTCGGCGACGGAGTTCACGCGATACCACGATGCGAACGTGGTCGTCTCCGTCGGCCCGTAGACGTGCAGCAGTCTCTCCGGCGGTCCATGCCGCAAAATTTCCGCGACGCATTTGGGGTCCACGGTCTCGCCGCCGAAGAGCAGATGGCGCAGGCTCTTGAAGGCCGCCGGGAATTCACGCGCCGCCAGATTGAAAAGCGCCGTAGTCAGAAACACCGCGCTGATCCGATGGCGCCCGATCTCCGCGGCGAGATCCCGCGGCGAAAGCGCCGCGTCCTTACGCACCACCGCCAACCGCGCTCCGTTGAGCAGAGCGCCCCAGATCTCGAACGTCGCGGCGTCGAAAGAGGAGTTGGACGCCTGGGCGACGACGTCGTCGGGCGTCAGGCTCGCATAGTCGCTGTTGACGACGAGCCGGGTTATGGCGCGGTGCGGCACGGCGACTCCTTTCGGCGTTCCGGTCGAGCCGGAGGTATAAATGACGTAAGCAAGATTTTCCGCCGTCGCGCCGGCGGCGGGATTGTGCTCGGGCTCCATCGAGAATCGCTCGCCATCCGGATCGAGGCCGACGACCTCGCCGTTCCACTTCGGCAGCCGGCCGACAAAATGGTTTTGCGTCAGCAGCCATCGGGCCTGACTGTCGGCGAGCATGAAGGCGATGCGCTCTTCGGGGTAGTCGGTGTCCAGCGGGACGTAGGCGGCGCCGGCCTTGAGAATGGCGAGGAGCGCTACGATCATCTCCGGCGAGCGCTCCAGGTAGATCCCGACGCGCGCTTCCGTTTGCACTCCCGACTTCCGCAGGTGATGCGCGACCCGGTTCGCCCGCCGGTTCAATTCCCCGTACGTGAGCTGTTGCTGGTCGCAGACGACCGCGAGGCCCTCCGGAGTCCGCTCGGCCTGCGCTTCGAACAATTCGTGGACGCACTTGTCCTTCGGATAATCTCGGGCCGTGTCGTTCCATTCGATGAGGAGCCGGCGGCGTTCCGCTTCGGTGAGCAGCGGCAGCTCGGAGATGCGCCGCTCCGGATGGGCCACGATCCCTTCGAGGAGAGTTTGAAAGTGGCCCAACATTCGCTTGATGGTTTCGTGTTCGAACAGATCGGTGTTGTAGCCGAGGGTCGCAGTCAGGGCGCGCGCGTCCTCGTGGACCCACAACGTCAAGTCAAACTTCGCGGTTTCTCGCTCTACCTCGATCGGGCTGATCCTCAGGCCGGTGAACGTCAGCGGCACCTGCGGCAGATTCTGAAAGCCGAACATCACTTGAAACAGCGGGCTCCGGCTCAGATCGCGGCGGGGATTCAGCTCCTCGACGAGCTTCTCGAACGGCAGCTCCTGATGCTCGTAGGCGTCGAGAGCCGTTTGGCGCGTGCGGGCGAGGAATTCCCTGAAAGTGGGATTGCCGGAAGCATCGCCCCGCAAAGCCAAGGTGTTGATGAACAGTCCGACCAGCTCCTCGACTTCCGGACGGATGCGACCGGCGATCGCCGCCCCCACGACGATATCCTCTTGCCCGGTGTAGCGGTGCAGCAGCGTCTGAAAGGCCGCCAGGAGCGTCATGAACAAGGTCGCACCTTCGCGGCGGCTGAGAGCTTTAAGCTCGTCGCAGACGCCCTTCGGTAAGGTCGAAAATTGTTTGGCGCCGCGAAAGGTCTGGGCCGCGGGGCGCGGCCGGTCGGTCGCCAGCTCCAGCACCGGGACGTCCGATAGATGTCGCTTCCAATAGGAGAGTTGTTTCCCGAGAACTTCGCCCTGCAGCCACTGGCGCTGCCAAACGGCGAAGTCCGCATACTGGATCGGAAGCTCCGGCAGAGCCGGCGCAGAGCCGCGGCAGAAAGCTTCGTAGAGAGCCGAAAGCTCCCGATAGAGCACGGCGATCGACCAGCCGTCCGATATAATATGGTGCATCGTCAGCGCTAAGATATGTTCTTCCGCGCCGATCCGGATCAGCGTGGCGCGAAAGAGGGGACCTTGCGCTAAATCGAACGGCCGATTCGCCTCCTCTTCGATCAATCGCCGCGCCTCGCTTTCCCGATCATCGTCGGAAATTCCCGATAGGCGTATGACGTTGAGCGGCTGATACGCCGGCGCGCCGATCACCTGCGCGGGAGCGCCTTCGATCTCGACAAAATAAGTCCGCAGAATTTCATGGCGCCGCACAATCGAGTTCAAGCTCCGTTCCAACGCGCTCTCGTGAAGTCGACCGCTGAGCCGCGCAGCTTGAACCATGTTATAAGCAGCGTTACCCGGTTCGAGCTGATCGAGAAACCACATCCGCTGCTGGGCGAATGACGCGGGAAAGACCAAGGCTTCGTTTTCCGGTGTCCCATCCGGCTTTTCTGTTTCCTTCAAGCCTGCTGTCGGGGATTTTTTGAACGGCGGCCTTTCAGGGCCTCTATTTTTGGCCTGCTCCACGAGCTGAGCGATTCCCCCGAGGGTCGGCGTCTCAAAAAAGCTCCGCACGGAAAGTTCCACGCGGTGGGTTTCGCGCACCCGGGAGATGAGCTGAATCGCCAAGAGCGAATGGCCGCCCAGGTCGAAAAAGTTGTCGTTGACGCCGACCCGTTCGAGTCTGAGAAGCTCGCGCCAAATTTCCGCCAGCGCCTGCTCGAGCTCGTTGCGCGGTTCGACAGACGCCTCATCAATGTCGGGTTCGGCCGGTCCGGGCGCGGGAAGCGCCCGGCGATCCACCTTGCCGTGAGGCGTGAGCGGCAGCGCGTCCAGCAGCACGAAAGACGCAGGCACCATGTAATCGGGCAGCTTCTGTTTCAGGAAGCTCCGCAGTTCGCCGGCAGCCGGAGCTTGCGCTCCCTTGGAAACGACGTAGGCGACCAGCCGCGGGTGGGGTCCGTCCGCCGGCAACACCACAGTCTCGCGCACCGATGGGTGTTGACTCAGCGCCGCTTCGATTTCCCCCGCCTCGACGCGGAAACCCCGGATCTTAATTTGGTTATCCAGGCGGCCGAGAAACTCGATGTTGCCGTCGGGGAGATAGCGCGCCAGGTCGCCGGTCTGGTAGAGGCGCGCGCCCGCCTCGGCGCTGAAAGGATTAGGAATAAATTTCTCCATCGTCAACTCGGCGCGGTTCAGATAACCGCGCGCCAGGCAGGCGCCGCCGATGTGCAATTCACCGGCGACTCCGATCGGGACGGGCCGCATGTGGGGGTCGAGCAAGAACGCCTGTGTGTTCGGCAGCGGACGACCGATCGGAACCGTGGGACATCTAGGCGCTTGGGCATC
Source organism: Binatia bacterium (assembly GCA_036506735.1). GTDB lineage: Bacteria > Desulfobacterota > Binatia > UBA9968 > UBA9968 > JAJPJQ01. The sequence continues at coordinate 6,957 of DASXRG010000220.1, forward strand.
TTTCTCAACCTGATAGGTCAGCATCCCTACGGTGGCTTCGGTCGGCCCGTAATGATTGAAAATGGCGCAAGAGGCCAGCGCGTGGAGCCGGTTCATCCAATCCCAATGTGAAACTTCGCCGCCGACAATCAGCCAGCGGCGCGGCAGGAGCTGCTCCGGCCGAGAGGAGCTCTGCAAGGCCGCCAGGTGGGACGGAGCGATCTTCAACAGGTCGATGGGAAAGCGGAAAAAATATTCGCTGAGCGCCTGCGGGTCGGCGGCCCTCTCTTCGGATATGATGTGGAGGCAGCCGCCCGAGATCAGCGCGGGAAAAATAACCGTCTGGCTCGAATCGACCGAAAGCGGTTGAAGCATCGCAAAAGTGGCGCCGGTCTTCAGTCCGTAGCGCTCCCAGATCGCTTGCACGTAGTTGAGGATCTGGCGGTGC